>JAFTLD010000003.1 GCA_017452945.1 Clostridia bacterium
GTCCGCCCGACATCAAGTAACTTTGTGTCAATGCGGACAGTCGAGGACGCCTGTCCCTACAGAGTGTTTTTTGTATCCACTCGGACAGAGGGCGTCGCCCCCTGCGGTTGGGGTCTTTTCAGGTGAAAAAAACGAACACGGAGATTGGTTTTGATACAATCTCCGTGTTAATTTTTTCGCTAATTTGTCAGCCCGATGGGGCTGCGCTGTTTTTTTACAATATGCAAATATTAGAACAACCCGGTAATCACACCGTTTGCGTCCACGTCGATCTTCTCTGCTGCGGGAACGCGAGGCAGACCCGGCATGGTCATGATGTCACCTGTCAGCACGACGACAAAGCCTGCGCCTGCGGACACCTTGACGTTCTTGACCGTGACGGTAAAGTTCTCGGGGGCGCCCAGCTTGGTCATATCATCCGAGAAGGAATACTGCGTCTTAGCTACGCAGATAGGACACTTATCAAAGCCCAGTGCGGTCAGCTCTGCGATCTGCTTCTGCGCTGCGGGCAGAATGGAAACGCCTGCACCACCGTAGACCTTCTTGACGACTGCTTCGATCTTATCCTGAATACTGCCGTCCAGCTCATAGGAGAAGGTGAAATCGCCCTTCTCTTCCTCGCAAAGACGAACCACCTCGGTAGCCAGCGCAACACCGCCTTCACCGCCCTTAGCCCAAACCTCGGAAAGGACTACGTTGACGCCAAGCTCACGGCACTTGCGAATGATCTCCTCGACCTCTGCATCGGTATCGGTGGGGAAACGGTTGACAGCAACCACGCAAGGCAGCTTGTACACGTTCTTGATATTGGAAACGTGACGCAGCAGGTTGGGAAGGCCCTTACCAAGCGCTTCAAGATTCTCGGTACCCAGCTCGGTCTTTGCCAAGCCGCCGTGCATCTTGAGTGCGCGGATGGTGGCAACCACAACGACTGCATCGGGCGTCAGCCCTGCCATACGGCACTTGATGTCCAAAAACTTTTCAGCACCCAGATCTGCGCCAAAGCCTGCCTCGGTGACGGTATAGTCGCCAAGCTTCATAGCCAGCTTGGTAGCCATGATCGAGTTACAGCCGTGCGCGATATTTGCAAAAGGACCGCCGTGTACCAGTGCGGGAGTACCCTCCAGCGTCTGCACAAGGTTGGGCTTGATGGCATCCTTGAGCAGAGCCGCCATTGCACCGACAGCCTTAAGATCTCCTGCGGTGACGGGCTTCTGATCATAGGTATACGCTACGATGATGCGGGAAAGTCTTGCCTTAAGGTCTTCGATTGACGAAGCCAGGCAGAACACCGCCATGATCTCGGATGCTACGGTAATATCGTAGCCATCCTCACGGGGCGTGCCGTTGACTCTGCCGCCAAGACCGTCTACAACAAATCTCAGCTGACGGTCATTCATATCCACGCATCTCTTCCAAGTGATGCGACGGGGATCGATATTCAGAGCGTTGCCCTGATAGATATGGTTATCCAGCATAGCAGCCAGCAGGTTGTTTGCAGCACCGATGGCATGGAAGTCACCCGTGAAGTGCAGGTTGATATCCTCCATGGGTACGACCTGCGCGTATCCGCCGCCTGCAGCACCGCCCTTGACACCGAATACGGGGCCAAGAGAAGGCTCACGCAGCGCAACCATGACGTTTTTGCCGATCTTTCTCATACCGTCCGCAAGGCCGATGGTGGTGGTAGTCTTACCCTCGCCTGCGGGGGTGGGGGTGATGGCGGTGACAAGGATCAGCTTGCCATCCTTCTTGTCGGTTGCGTTCATCAGCGCGGTGTAATCCACCTTTGCCTTATATCTGCCGTACTGTTCAAGATATTCCTCGGGAATCCCCGCAGTTTTTGCAACCTCGGTAATAGGCTGCATCTTGATGCTCTGGGCAATTTCAATATCTGTCATCATATCTGAAAATCTCCTTATTATACTTGCTTGTTGGAGGTCTTGACCACAACGTCGTGTGCACCGCCCTCGACGATACTGGTGGAGGACACCAGCGTCAGCTTTGCCTTCTGCTGCAGCTCGGGAATGGTGAGCGCACCGCAGTTGCACATGGTGCTCTTAACCTTATACAAGGTGGTCTGCACGTTGTCGGACAGCTTGCCTGCATAAGGCACGTAAGAGTCAACGCCCTCTTCGAAGGACAGCTTGGTCGCGCCGCCAAGGTCGTATCTCTGCCAGTTACGCGCACGGTTGGAGCCCTCGCCCCAGTATTCCTTCATGAGCGTACCGCCCACGTTGACCTTTGCGCTGGGAGATTCCTCAAATCTTGCGAAGTATCTGCCAAGCATCACGAAATCCGCACCCATAGCCAATGCCAAGGTGATATGGTGGTCGTGCACGATGCCGCCGTCCGAGCAGACGGGCACGTAAATGCCGGTTTCTTCAAAATACTCGTCACGAGCCTTGCAGACCTCGATCAGCGCGGTTGCCTGACCGCGGCCGATGCCCTTGGTCTCTCTGGTGATACAGATCGAGCCGCCGCCAATACCGACCTTGATAAAGTCCGCTCCGCAATCTGCCAGGAATCTGAAGCCCTCGCGGTCAACTACGTTGCCCGCGCCTACCTTGACGCTGTCACCGTAATGCTCACGGATCCATGCAATGGTCTGCTGCTGCCAAGCCGAGAAGCCCTCGGAGGAGTCGATACAAACCACGTCTACGCCCGCTTCAACCAGTGCGGGAACGCGCTGTGCATAGTCGCGAGTATTAATACCTGCACCAACAACGTATCTCTTGTGCTCATCCAACAGTTCATTGGGATTCTGCTTATGGGTATCGTAGTCCTTGCGGAACACGAAGGCAACCAGCTTACCATCCTTATCCACGATGGGCAAGGAATTGAGCTTATGATCCCAGATGATATCGTTTGCAGCCTTGAGCGTCGTGCCCTCGGGCGCGGTGATCAGCTTTGAAAGAGGAGTCATGAACTCGCAAACGGGCAGGTCGGGGGACATGCGGCTGACGCGGTAATCTCTGCCTGTTACGATGCCAAGCAGCTTGCCGTTGCCGGTTCCGTCATCGGTAACAGCCACGGTGGAGTGTCCCGTCTTTGCCTTGAGCTCTAAAATGTCGGCCAAGGTCTGGTCGGGACGAATGTTGGAATCGCTGCGCACAAAGCCTGCTTTGTGTCCCTTGACGCGTGCAACCATAGCGGCCTCGTCCTCGATGGTCTGCGCACCGTAAATGAAGGACACACCGCCCTCCTTGGCAAGAGCTACCGCCAATCGGTCACCCGATACCGACTGCATGATTGCCGATACCATGGGGATATTCAGGCTGATGGCAGGCTCCTCACCCTTACGGTAGCGCACCAGAGGTGTGCGCAGGGAAACGTTTGTAGGGATGCAATCAGGGCCCGAATAACCGGGAACCAAGAGATATTCATTAAAAGTATGAGATGCTTCGGGATAAAAATATGCCATGATCTTTCTACCTCTTTTCTATATAGTTATTAATGATGATTCATTTACCCTTTGAAATACTTGACCGCAGACGCAAACATGCCGATATCAAAGCTGCCGGGTACGTTGCGGTACAGGTTTGCGCCAACTCTCTCGGAGTGACCCATCTTACCAAACACTCTGCCGTCCGGTGAGGTGATACCCTCGATGGCGAACACGGAGTTATTGGGATTGCAGCGGACGTCCGCGGTCACAATTCCCTGCTCGTCCACGTACTGTGTCGCGATCTGGCCGTTTGCTGCAAGCTGTGCGGCCAACTCCTCGGAGCACAGGAATCTGCCCTCACCGTGCGAGATAGGCACGTTGACCACGTCGCCAACCTTGACGCCCTGCAGCCAGGGAGAGAGATTTGAGCAGATGCGGGTGCGCACCACGCGCGACTGGTGTCTGCCGATGGTGTTATAAGTCAGAGTGGGACAGTTCTCATCGGTGTCGATGATCTTACCGTAAGGAACCAGACCCAGCTTGATCAACGCTTGGAAGCCGTTGCAGATACCTGCCATCAGACCGTCACGATGATCCAAAAGATCGCTGACCTGCTCCTTGACCTCGGCATTACGGAAGAAGGAAGTGATGAATTTGCCGGAACCGTCAGGCTCATCACCGCCCGAGAATCCACCGGGCAGGAAGATGATTTGCGACTTGCGGCACAGCTTTGCAAACTGCTCAACCGAGCGGGCAATGCCCTGTCCCGAGAGATTGTTGATCACAAAGATCTTTGCCCGAGCGCCCGCATCCGAGAATGCCTTTGCGCTGTCATATTCACAGTTTGTACCGGGGAATACGGGAATAATCACTTGCGGCTTGGCTGTCAGGATCGCGGGAGCCTTTGCGGCACAGCCACCCTCATAGGAAACGGTGGGAAGTGCGCCGTGCTTGTGCTCAATATTGCAAGGATACACGCTCTCCAGCTTATTTTCATAGGTATCAAGCAGCGCGTTCAGGCAAACGGTGCTTGAACCACAGCTGATTTCAGCCTTGGCAGTGGTGTAACCCAACGTCATGCCGCCAAGATCTGTATCCTCGGCAAGCTCCAAGATAAAGCCGCCGTAATTGTAGCCAAAGATGGTGTCAAGCGATACGCCTGCGTCAAATGCAAAGCCGATACCGTTTCCGATACACATCTTGAGCACACCCTCTGCAACACCGCCAAGCGTGGGCGTCCAAGCGGCCAGCACCTTGCCACAGGCAAAGCCCTCATGCACCACTTCAAACAGCGCCTTGACGCTCTTTGCACAAGGCAGACCGTTCTCACCGATCTCGGGAGTCAGCAGCACGACCTTGTGTCCTGCGCCCTTGAATTCACCGCCTACAACCTCGGAGGCGTCACCGGTCGTAACCGCGAAGGAAACCAGCGTGGGAGGTACGTCCAACGTATCAAACGAACCGCTCATAGAGTCCTTGCCGCCAATCGAAGCGATCTCAAAGTCTTTTTGTGCCATCAAAGCGCCCAGCAGAGCCGCCATGGGCTTGCCCCAGCGACGGCCGTCGTGACCGGGTTTTTCAAAATACTCCTGGAAGGTCAGATATACGTCCTCAAACTTTGCGCCCTGCGCAACAAGCTTGGAAACGGATTCCACAACAGCACGGTACGCGCTGTGGTAGGGGGATTTTTCTGCGATAAAGGGGTTATAGCCCCAAGCCATATACGAGCAGGTATTCGTGTGCTTCTTCTCAACCGAGATCTTATGCACCATGGCCTGAATGGGCGTGAGCTGATGCACACCGCCAAACGGCATGAGTACCGTACCCGCACCGATGGTGGAGTCAAAGCGCTCGGAAAGACCGCGACGGGAGCAGATATTCAAATCGCCTGCCAGAGCGACCATGCCGCTCTCAAAGTCTGCGGGAATCTCCTTGGCATAGGACTTGGTTTCGGGGAGAGTGATATCCATGTGCTTCTTTGCGCCGTTTGAATTCAGGAATTCACGCGAAAGATCCACGATCACCTTGCCGTTCCACGTCATGGTCAGTCTGGGATCGGCCTTAACGCGTGCCACGCGGGTAGCTTCAAGGTTTTCCGCGAGTGCCAGCTCACAGAAGCGGTCTGCATCCTCGGGAGCGACCACCACGGCCATTCTCTCTTGGCTTTCGCTGATGGCGAGCTCGGTGCCGTCCAGACCCTCGTACTTCTTGGGTACGGCATTCAGATCAATATCTAGTCCGTCCGCCAGCTCACCGATGGCAACAGACACACCGCCCGCGCCAAAGTCGTTGCAGCGCTTGATCAGGCGGGAGGCTTCGGGATTGCGGAACAATCTTTGCAGCTTTCTTTCCTCGGGAGCATTGCCCTTCTGTACCTCAGCACCGCAGCTTTCCAGCGAGGTCAGCGTGTGCGACTTGGAGGATCCCGTAGCACCGCCGCAGCCGTCACGGCCGGTACGGCCGCCAAGCAAAATCACGATATCCTCGGGATCAGGGACTTCTCTGCGTACGTTTTCCGCGGGAGCGGCAGCGATGACCGCACCGATCTCCATTCTCTTGGCTGCATAGCCGTCGTGATACAGCTCGTCCACCTGTCCCGTGGCAAGACCGATCTGGTTACCGTAGGAGGAATATCCTGCAGCAGCCGTCGTCACCAGTTTTTTCTGGGGCAGCTTGCCGGGCAAGGTTTCGGACAGTGCGCGTGTGGGATCTGCACCGCCTGTGACACGCATAGCGGCATAGACGTAGGAACGTCCCGACAGCGGGTCACGGATCGCACCGCCAATGCAGGTGGCCGCACCGCCAAAGGGCTCTATTTCCGTGGGGTGATTGTGCGTTTCGTTCTTAAAGAGCAGCAGCCAGGGCTCCTCACCGTCCTCGGTCTTGACCGTGATCTTGACGGTGCATGCATTGATCTCCTCGGACTCGTCAATGCGGGGCAGCTTGCCGTTCGCCTTGAGATAACGCGTACCGATGGTGGCAATGTCCATCAGCGTCATGGGCTTGTGCTCTCTGCCAAGCTCCGCTCTCATATTGCGGTAAATATTGCAAGCGCGCTCCAGCTCCTTATCCTCAATCGTAACCTCTCCGATCTCGGTCAAAAAGGTGGTATGGCGGCAATGGTCCGACCAATACGTATCGATCATACGGATCTCGGTGATGGTGGGATCGCGCTGTTCACTGATAAAATAATCACGGCAGAAGGCCAGGTCGTCCATATCCATGGCAAGGCCGTAGGACTTGACGAATCCGGCAAGTGCCTCTGCATCCATCTCGCAAAAGCCGTGCAGGGTTTCGACCGTGGTGGGCAGATCGAATTGTGCCACCAGCGTCTTTGGCATATCCAACGTTGCCTCGCGGCTCTCCACGGGGTTGATGACGTGCTTTTTGATGGCAGCCACGTTGGCCTCTGTCAGCTCTCCGTAAAGCAAATAGACCTTTGCGGTGCGCACGGTGGGACGGTCACCGCAGGAAATGATCTGCATGCATTGTGCGGCACTGTCTGCTCTCTGGTCGTACTGACCGGGCAGATACTCCACGGCAAACACCTTGGCGCCGTCGGTATCAATCGCGTCGGACACGTTGTCAAGCTGCGGCTCGGAAAGCACGGTCTTGGTCGCATAATCAAACAGCTCGGCTGTGGCATTTTCCACGTCGTAACGGTTGATCACGCGCACGCACGTCAGCGCTTCAATGCCCAAAAAGGTATTGATCTCACGGCAAAGGGAGGCGGCCTCGTGGTCAAGTCCCTGCTTTTTTTCTACGTAAACTCTGTAAACCATGCTTTCTCCTTATCTTTTGCCTGCAGCCAGCGCTCTCTGACCGATGTCGCGGCGCATGTAGGCATTCTCAAACTGTACCTGTTCTGCAATCTTATATGCATGGGAAACCGCATCGGCCAAGGTGTCCTCAACCGCTACAGCACCCAGCACTCTGCCGCCTGCGGTAACCAACGCACCGTCCTGTACCTTGGCGCCTGCGACAAAGATATATTCGTCTTTTTTTGTTTCGGGTAAGGTCATAGGGTAACCCGAGCCGTATTTTTGCGGGTAACCGCCCGACGCCACCACCACGCAGCAAGCGTGACGGTCTGCAAATTTGACCTCTGTTTGGGCCAGCGTGCCGTTCGCGGTGGCCTGCATGATCGTCAGCAGATCACTTTCCAAAAGCGGCAGCACAACCTGCGTTTCGGGGTCGCCAAATCGGCAGTTATATTCGATCACGCGGGGGCCGTTCGGCGTCAGCATCAAGCCGAAATAGAGGCAGCCCTTGAAGGTTCTCCCCTCCGCGTTCATGGCATGCATCGTGGGAAGGAAAATGGTTTCCATGCACTCACGGGCAATCTCATCCGTATAATAGGGGTTGGGCGCAACCGTACCCATACCGCCCGTGTTCAGGCCCTTGTCACCGTCAAGTGCGCGCTTGTGATCCATGGAAGAAACCATGGGCTTGACGCATACTCCGTCGGTAAACGCCAGCACCGAGACCTCGGGACCTGTCAGGAATTCCTCAATGACAATGTGGTCACCGCTCGCACCGAACTGCTTGTCCTGCATCATGGAGCGCACCGCCTGCGCGGCTTCTTCCCTTGTCTGCGCGATGATCACGCCCTTGCCAAGTGCCAAACCGTCCGCCTTGATAACCGTGGGAACGGGTGCGGTCGCCACGTATGCAAGCGCTGCGTCCATGTCGTCGAACACCTCGTATGCCGCCGTGGGAATGCCATATTTTTTCATCAGATTTTTGGAGAACACCTTACTGCCCTCGATGATGGCCGCATTGGCTGTCGGGCCAAAGCAAGGAATGCCGATCTCGTTGAGTCTGTCCACGCAGCCAAGCACCAGCGGGTCGTCGGGCGCGACCACAGCAAAGTCAATCTCATGCTCCTTGGCAAACGCCACGATACCGTCCAAATCCTTTGCGCCCACAGGTACGCAGATCGCGTCATCCTTCATGCCGCCGTTTCCGGGCAGGGCGTAGATGACCTCAACGCTCTTGTTCTCTTTGAGCTTTTTAATAATCGTATGCTCGCGGCCACCGCCGCCTACAACCATTAACTTCATTCGTTATCCTCTTAATGTATTAGTGGTGGAACAATCTCATGCCGGTGAACGCCATGGCCATGCCGTACTTATCGCAGCATTCGATAACCAGATCGTCACGGATCGAGCCACCGGGCTCTGCAATGTACTTGACGCCGCTCTTCTTGGCTCTTTCAATGTTGTCGCTGAACGGGAAGAAGGCATCCGAGCCGAGCGCTACACCGTCAATGGTGTCAAGGTACGCTCTCTGCTCCTCGCGGGTAAATACAGCAGGCTGCTCGGTGAAATACTTCTGCCAGTTGCCGTCCGCGCAAACGTCCTCTTCGTTCTGGTTGATGTAGCCATCGATCACGTTATCTCTGTCGGGTCTGCCGAGCGTGGGCAGGAAAGGCAGGTTCAGCACCTTATCGTGCTGGCGCAGGAACCAAGTATCAGCCTTGCCGCCTGCAAGTCTGGTGCAATGCACGCGCGACTGCTGACCTGCGCCAACACCGATTGCCTGACCGTCAATGGCAAAGCAAACCGAATTGGACTGGGTATATTTCAGGGTGATCAGCGATACGATCAAGTCGCGGATCGCGCTCTCGGGCATATCCTTATTTGCAGTAACCACATTGGAAAGCAGCTCGCGGTCGATCTTGAAGTTGTTTCTTCCCTGCTCAAAGGTAATGCCGTACACCTGCTTTCTCTCCTGTGCATCGGGCACGAAATCGGGATCGATCTTAACGATATTGTAATTGCCCTTTCTCTTGGACTTGAGAATTTCCAGTGCTTCGGGCTCGTAGCCGGGAGCGATGATACCGTCGGAAACCTCGCGCTTGATCATCAGAGCGGTGGTTACGTCGCACACGTCGGACAAAGCCACCCAGTCGCCAAACGAGCACATTCTGTCCGTGCCTCTTGCTCTTGCGTACGCGCAAGCCAAGGGGGACTCGTCAAGACCGGGGATATCGTCTACAAAGCAAGCCTTCTTGAGCTTGTCGGACAGCGGAATGCCAACTGCTGCCGAGGTGGGAGAAACGTGCTTGAAGGAGGTGACTGCGGGGAGTCCCAGCGCCTCTTTGAGCTCCTTGACCAGCTGCCAGGAGTTGAATGCGTCCAGGAAGTTGATATATCCGGGTCTGCCGCACAGAATTTCAATGGGCAGGTCGCTGCCGTCATGCATGTAGATCTTGGCAGGCTTCTGATTGGGGTTACAGCCGTATTTCAGTTCAAATTCTTTCATTTTGGTTGCCTCCTTAAGCATTCTTATTCACAATTCTGGTCTCGGTCTCGCCCGATGCCAGATCAATATAGCGAACGAACAGGGACACCTTGTTGTCCTCGTTCAGATTTGTCCAGATCAGATCGGTCAGCGCGTCGATGTCCACGTCGGGCAGCTCCAATGTCTTGGGCTCGCCCTCAAAGCTGGGCAGCGGATTGCCGTCACCGTTGTACGTATGGATAAACTTTGCTCTGCCCGCGATGGGGTTAGAGTATGCATAGGTAAATCTTTCGCAGGAGGAATCGTCACCCTCTGCGCTCTTGAGAATGGACATGGCGTAATTCATCTCGCCGCCCTCGCGGTGGATAATGCCCGAAATGCGGGGGGTGAAGTTGGGCTTATCGTCCTCAAATTCTCTGGTGCGCAGCGCCTGCTCAAAAGTCATCTGCTTGTCCATCAGATCATAGATGGTGTCGGTCTGGTCACCGTTGGTCACGATGGTCTTGTTGCCCAGCACGCGAACGGGATAATAAATGATCAGATGGGGGTCAACCATCTTGGATTCGTCAAATGCCTTGGTTCTCATAGCCTCGCCCTCTGCCACGAACACACGGTTGCGGCTGTTGACGCTTCTGCCCATGATGAAATATGCGGTGACGGCCTTCTTTGCGTCAGCCGACTTGCCGATGATGATGCCTCTGCCGTGATAAGCAAGAGAGTTCAGTTCTTGTGCGATGGTATTTACCTTCATGTTTATTCTCCTTTGTATAATGTGGAAATGGCCTTCATTTGCCCTGCTCTGCGAATTGAAAAAAGTTCTGCCGTAGCTCCGACTCGCGCACCCTTATTGGGTATCTTTTATCATTGAATATGTACCTTATCGTTCTCCACTTTAAGTCTGCCTTGGCAGTATAGCTTAACCGCCTCGGGCAATATCTTCCACTCTGCCTCGGTCATGATGCGCTTTTGCAAGCTCTCGGGGGTGTCGCCCTCCTTGACCTCAACCGCCTTTTGCAGAATGATGGGACCTGCGTCACATTCGGGTGTGACAAAATGCACGGTCGCGCCCGACACCTTAACGCCCTTGGCAAGTGCCGCCTCGTGTACGTGCAGTCCGTAAAAGCCTTGTCCGCAGAAGGACGGGATCAATGCGGGATGCACGTTGATGATGCGGTTGGGGAACGCTTTGTACATCCCTTCACCGATGATGATCATAAAGCCTGCCAGCACGACCAGATCAATCTTGGCCTCGGTCAGCGTGGCCACCAGTGCTTCGGTATAGGCATCGGCATCGGGATATTCCTTACGCGCCAGCACCATGCTCTCAATGCTTGCATTGGCCGCACGCTCCAAGGCGTATACACCCGGCTTGCTTGCCAGCACCAGTGCAATTTCACCGCCGCCAAGCTCACCGCGCGTCTGCGCATCGATCAAGGCCTGCAGATTGGTGCCGCCGCCCGAAACCAGCACGGCAATACGAATTTTATTTTGCTCCATTGCCGCTCACCTGTTCCTTTCCCTTTGCAAGTCGGATCAGCACGGGCAGCACCCAGCCGCCCAGCGTGTTGCCCACGACTGCGACCAGAATAAATACGATACGCATGGGATCAAACGCACCGCGCATGGATGCGACTGTGAAATAATACACGTCCGCAATCGAGTGCTCAAAGCCGCACAGGATAAACGTGGGAATGCAGAAAATGATACCAAGCAAAGTGCCTTTTGCACCGTACGTTTTAACAGCTGCATACATCAGCACTCCGCAGAATACGGCTGCGATCAAGCCCTTGAGCATGCCGCCCTCCAGCTTTGCCGAGCAAGCCTTTTGCGCCGCGTCTATCAGCGAGGGCTTGGCAATGGCGGTCAGCACACCGGTCAGCGCAGCACCTACAACGTTACCGCCAAGGCCTATGGGCAGCGCAAGCGCGCTTTTCTTATCGGGCTTTTCGATAAATAAACCGATCTTGCCGGTATACAGGTAAAGCCCCAACAGGCAAATGCAAAGCAGGGCTACCGAGAACAGCACCGCACCTACAACCTTGTTTTCACAGGACAGATACACCGTGCCGCCGATACCAACCAGCATGCCCGAGGCAATGCCGCTCCAGAATGCATGTTTTAGCATAATTCGATCTTCTCCTCGCCGGCTACAATCTTGCCGATCACGTAAGCATCCTCCCCATGTGCGGCAAGGATCTCAAGTGCTGCGTCCACCTGCTCAGCAGGCACGACCACGCTCATGCCAACGCCCATATTGTAGGTGTTGAACATATCTCTTTCGCAGATATCGCCCGTCTTGGCAATCAGCTCGAAAATAGGCAGCACGCGTACCGCGCTGCGGTCGATCTTGGCGCAAAGTCCGTCGGGAATGCTTCTGGGAATATTCTCGTAAAAGCCGCCGCCCGTGATATGGGAGATACCCTTGACGTCTACCTTTTCCAAGAGCGCAAGAATCGACTTGACGTAGATCCTGGTGGGTGTCAGCAGCGTTTCCGCAATGCTCTTTCCACCAAGGTCGTCACAGGACACGTACAGAGAATCGGGATTTTTATCAATTTCAAACACTTTGCGGCACAGAGAAAATCCATTGGAATGCACACCGCTGGATGCAAGCGCGATGACCACGTCACCCTCTGCCATGCGAGTGTTGTCCAGAATCTTTTTCTTATCTACGATACCCACCGCAAAGCCTGCAAGGTCGTAATCCTCCACGGGCATCATACCGGGATGCTCGGCTGTTTCACCACCGATCAGCGCAGCGCCCGACTGCACACAGCCCTCGGCCACGCCCGAAACAATGGCCGCGATCTTTTCGGGTACGTTCTTTCCGCACGCAATATAGTCAAGGAAGAACAAAGGCTTTGCGCCCACGCAAATGATATCGTTGACGCACATTGCAACGGCATCGATACCGATGGTGTCGTGCTTGTCCATCAGAATTGCCATCTTGACCTTGGTGCCGCAGCCGTCGGTACCGGAAACCAATACGGGCTCTTGCATGCCTGCAATCGGCAAACCAAAGCAGCCGCCAAAGCCGCCCACATCGTCAAGGCATCCCTCGTTTTTGGTGCGCGCTATGTGCTTTTTCATCAATTCAACGGCCTTGTAGCCTGCGGTGATATCTACGCCTGCTGCAGCGTAGCTGTCCGATCTTGAGTTAGAATGCATGTCTTTGATTCCTTTCAGTTAAATATTTCATGTCACAGTAGTCAAATTTATTCTTTGCCGTTCCAGCAATACGTGCACAGCTTTTCGGGCGGAAGACCGATCGCCTTGACCACACCATCAAGCGTTTGGAATTCCAAGGACGCAAAGCCAAACTTATCGCTGATGCTCTTGCGCAAAGCTTTGCCGCGCTCGGTTGAGCCGTCGCTGTATTCTTCCAGATGATTGAAGCCGTCCGTTCCCTCCAGCTCCATGATGGTGCGGCGGGTGATCAGCTCCATATCCCCTGTGGAACGGGAGAAATTCAGATATTTACAGCCGTACATAATGGGCGGACAAGCCGAGCGCATATGCACTTCTTTTGCACCGTTGGAGTACAAAAAATCTACCGTTTCCTTGAGTTGCGTACCGCGCACGATCGAATCGTCCACGAAAAGCAGCTTCTTGTTCTCGATCAGCTCGTGCACCGGGATCTGCTTCATGCGCGCGACCTTGGCGCGATCAGCCTGCTTTTGCGGTGTAAAGCTGCGCGACCAGGTGGGGGTATATTTGATATACGGACGTGCATAGGCTGCGCAAGAGTTATTCGCATAGCCAATGGCATGCGGGACACCCGAATCCGGCACACCGGCCACGTAATCCAGATCAGGAGCATTTCCTGCCTGCTTGTCAAGCTCTGCCATAATTTCACCGTTGCGATAGCGCATAGCCTCCACGTTCACGCCCTCGTAGGTCGAGGTGGGATAGCCGTAATACGACCACAAAAACGCACACATCTTCATTTCCTTGCCGGGTTTACCCAACTGCACGATGCCGTCCTCGGAAGAAAGCTCCACGATCTCCCCCGGCCCAAGCTCACGCACGGGGAAATACCCGAGCTTTTGTGCTGCGAACGATTCAAAGGTTACGCAGTATCCGTCCTCGCCCTTGCAGACGATGACCGGAATGCGTCCCACCTTGTCACGTGCCGCAAGCAGGTGTCCGTTTTGTTTCAAAATCAGGATCGAGCAGGTACCGTCGATCAATGATTGCGCATATTTGATACCGTCGGCAAAGTTCTCCTTCTGGTCGATCAGCGCGGCCACCAATTCCACGGTGTTGACTCTGCCGCCCGTCATAGCGTCAAAATGTCCGCGGCTGCCGCCGAAATACAGATCGATCAGCTGCTCTGCGTTATTGATCAGTCCGATGGTACAAATGGCATACGTACCGTGATGCGAGCGGATCAGCATGGGCTGCGGATCGGTGTCGCTGATGCAGCCGATGGCCGAAATGCCCGACATCTCGTCAAAAATATTCTCGAATTTGGTGCGGAAGGGCGCGTTGGTAATGCTGTGGATCTTGCGCTGCAGACCGATTTCGGGATCGTATGCTGCAAGTCCGCCTCTCTGCGTGCCCAGATGAGAATGGTAGTCGGTTCCGAAGAACACGTCAAGAAGGCAATCCTTATTTGAGGTAATGCCGAAAAATCCTCCCATAAAATTCTCCTTTGTGTATACGTTGGTTTGCGATAGCTCTTATGCGTTCAATTTCTCCTGCAGGGCTGCATCCTTGGCAAGCACGGCTGCGGTATCCTTTGCTCTCTTTTCATCAAGCTTTGCGGCAAGCTCCGCATCCTCGATGGCCAGCATCTGAATGCACAAGAGCGCTGCATTGACAGCACCGTTCAAGGCAACTGTTGCCACGGGCATGCCCGAGGGCATCTGTACGGTGGCAAGCAATGCGTCCATGCCGTCCACAGCACCGCCCTTGACCGGAATGCCGACCACAGGCAGCGTAGTTCTTGCCGCGATTGCCCCCGCCAAGTGTGCTGCCATGCCCGCTGCTGCGATAATGGCACCAAAGCCATTCTCTCTTGCGCCTGCGGCAAAGGCTGCAGCCTCGTCCGGGGTTCTGTGTGCCGAATAGACGTGCGCCTCAAAAGGCACACCGAATTCCTTTAAGGTATTGATCGCTTTTTCCACAACGGGAAGATCGCTGTCGCTTCCCATAATCACTGCTACTTTTTTCATGCTTATCTCCTTATAATACAAAAAGGGCAAACCTATCCTAATTCCTCAAGATAGGATTGCCCAGGCGGTCGGCTTTACTTGACTTCCCGCTCCCTCTGTGTTTCTCACATTCCGCCGGTTACGGGAAGAAATTTCCTTGTATTCAGTATACCGCTTTTTTGCCAAAATGTCAATACGCAAAAGGGCTAATTCCGCGCCATTCGGGTAATCTCTTTTGGCATTTTTGACAAACGGCTGAATATGCCGGGGCAATCCGATCAGATCAGTCGATCCATGCGGTGTAACTCGTCACACCGCTGATGGTCTCACCGTCGATCTGCAGTGCCGTCGGCGTATCAAATTCTACCGTGATGCGTTTGCCCGCCATCACGTCAATGCTCTTTTTGTACTGTACGTGCTCCCCCGTAAAGATCTTGGGGAAATGCATGAGCGTGACAAGCTTACCCGAGGTATGCCATACGCAGCAGGTCAAGGAGTCCCCACCGCGCTCCTGATCGGGAGCGACGCGCATGCCGCCGCCGTAGTACTTTCCGTACATGGCGGACGCCAGCCAGATCTTTTTGTATTGCTTGGTCACACCGTCAACCGTTACCTTGCCCGAGGGGCACTTGAAGCCTCCCAGCAAAAGCTTGATCGACTCCATGGTGTAATTGATCTTTTTGACACCCTTAGCCTTGAGCTTATCGGTCACCTCGCAAACCATGCCGTCAAGGCCAAATCCAATGCCGTTGATATAGCGGTAGGTCTTGCCCTTGACCTCGACGCGGGGCAATTTTTGCAAATAAGGATTGAGCAGCACCGGCTCGGTGTCCTCATTCTTACCCAGATCGCGCAAAAAGTCGTTGCCCGTACCGCTCTTCCAAAGATATACGGGAACCGCGTAACAAGCACCGTCCAGCGCGTTTGCAAGGCGCATAATGGTACCGTCGCCACCCAAGATCAGTACGCGATCCTGCTCGGACAGCGCGCAGATCTCAGCACGCAAATCGACCTTTGTCAGATCCTTCTCTACAGTATCGGGAGCCGCAGCATATGCGCGCACACCCGCAAGAGATGCGCTGATATCACTGTTGTTTGCACAGGGGTTGAACAAAATGAGTGTCATGGATTACCTCCGCAAATATGTAATTTATAATTTATAAATCAAAGCAATCTGACACCTGCCTCGGCACAGATGCGTTTTGTTTGCTCGTCCCAGATACCGGATTGCACCTCACCGATGTGTGCGCTACCCATCAGTAACATGCAAAGACGCGACTGTCCGATACCTCCGCCAACCGTCAGCGGCAACTCACCGTTCAAAAGCATTTTATGAAACGGCAGCTCGCGTCGGTCATCGCAACCGGACACCGTCAACTGGTGGTCCAAGGACGCTTCATCCACGCGGATACCCATGGAGGAGATCTCCAATGCGCGTCCCAGCACGTCGTTCCAGAAAAGCAGGTCGCCGTTCAAGCTCCAATCGTCATAGTCGGGGGCTCTGCCACCGTGGGGCTTGCCATCCGAGAGTTTCTCACCGATGCCGATGACAAACACGGTTTTGTGTATCTTGGTAAATTCATGCTCACGCTGCTCGGGCGAAAGATCGGGATACAGATCGCACAGCTCCTGAGAGGTCACGAAGGTCACCTCGCGGCACAATTTGTGCTGCAGCTGGGGGAAATGCACCTGCAACTGCTCCTCCGTGGCACACACCGCACCCACGATGGCCTTGACCATCAGCTTGAGATAATCGACATTACGCGCTTCCTTGGTGATCACCTTTTCCCAGTCCCACTGGTCCACGTAGATCGAATGGATGTTATCCAGCTCCTCGTCACGGCGAATCGCGTTCATATCGGTATAAAGCCCGTTGCCCATGGTAAACCCATAACGCAAAAGCGCCAGTCTTTTCCACTTAGCCAAGGAATGCACCACCTCGGCCTTGCGTCCTTCCAGAGCGGGAATATCAAACGCAACGGGACGCTCATGGCCATTCAGATTGTCATTCAAGCCCGAATCGCTTGCAACGAACAAGGGCGCGGACACGCGCTTTAAGTTCAGCGCAGCGCAAAACTCACGCTGAAAGGTATGCTTGATATGCTCAATGGCGCGCTGGGTCTGGTAAGCGTCCAGCACTTGCGTATATCCTGTGGGAATGTAACAATGACTCATAGACGGGCTCCTTGCAAGGGGAATTCAATACTTACTATTATTATATCATAAGTCGTTCTTTTTGGCAAGTGTTTTTTACAAACTCACCGCGCTTTTTCGACTTGCGCTTACGCTTGACAAGGGAGCGCAAATATGGTAAAATAAAGTTAACTGTATATCTCTTTTTGGAAAGGAGACTGCTTATGGAACAAAAGACAAATAAATGGGGCGTTATCAAGGGACTTGCCTTCCCCATCGGCTACACCGCCTTTATGAACATTGGCCAAGGGATTCTCTCGGTCGGGCTTGCAGTCATGCTGGTTGTGCGCTCCATGCTCGCAGTCCTGACACAGGACTCGGGAGTCGAGCTTGACCCGAATACCTATATGGAATGGTTTAACCATGACAATACCGTCACCACTCTGAAATATGCCATGTTTTTCTCGGTGTTGACCACGGTTGGCGCGCTGGTCATTCTATGGCTGGTCTTCAACCGCAAGGGAAAGAGCTTTACCGAGTATTTCCACTTCAAGCCCGCACCCTTCAAGGCGATCTGCGCGGCAGTTTTGCTGGGCCTTTCCCTGCACTTTATCGTCAATGCCATTATGCTTGTCACCGACTCTCTGACCACAGAGCTGATCGAGGCGCTGTTCCGTTTCTTGGAATCGCTGGATCCCGCGATTGCCGAGGAGGTGCGCACCTTCTACGAATCTTACATGGAAATGATGTCTTCGATGAGCAGCGATGCGGGCATGTTCACAATTGCAGCCATTCTGGGCGCACCGCTGATCGAAGAGTTGGTCTTCCGTGCAGGACCTCTGACCAACTTCAAGGGCAAAATGCCCACTTGGGCGGCACTTTTGCTGACCTCGGCGCTGTTTGGTCTTGCGCACGGATATCCCATTCAGGTCGCCTACACCTTTGTCGTAGGCCTTGTGTTGGGTGCGCTGTTTATCAAGACCGATTCGATCTATCCCGCCATCATCGGCCACTTCTGCTTCAATGCCGCCAACCTGATCCCCATGATCATGGAAGGCTTTTTGGGCGGTCCTTTCCAGACCCCCACAATGGTCGATTGGATCAGCAACCTCTACACAGTCTACACCGTTGCAGCCGTTATCATCGCGATTCCCATGCTGATCGTAGGTCTTATCCTGCTCTTTACACTGCGTAAACCCGCGCCCGAAACCGAACAAGCGGATGCGCCCTGTGTTCCCGTTGCTGAAAACCCTGACGTGCAGGCAGAGCCCGCCGTCATAGAACAGGATGAAAACGTATGACTCTTCGTATTTTAGCCGTAGGAGACGTGGTCGGACAGGTGGGCCTTGCCCATCTGCAGGCCACACTCAACAAGCAAAAGCAAGCATTGAGCGTTGACCTTTGCATCGTCAACGGAGAAAACGCCTCCGAGATCAAGGGGCTTTGCCGCCATGATGCCGAGCAGCTCCTGTATGCCGGTGCAGACCTGATCACGCTGGGCAACCATGCCTACTCAGCTCCCGATACCGGTGCGTTTTTAGACGAGCGCCCCGACGTCATTATCCGTCCCGCCAATTATCCCCCCTCCAATCCCGGCTACGGCTATACCGTCACCGACGTGTGCGGCATCCGCGTGCTTTGCATCAATTTGCTGGGTACAGTACATATGGATCCCTTGGACAACCCCTTTTTGACCTTAGAGCGCATTCTGGACACCCAAAAGGGCAATTATGATATCGCGGTACTGGATATGCATGCCGAGGCAACCAGTGAAAAGCTGGCCATTGCACGTGCCTTTGACGGCAAGCTCTCGGTCATTTTCGGCACGCATACCCACGTGGCCACAGCCGACCTGCAGATCCTGCCGGGCGGCACGGGTTACGTTACCGATCTTGGCATGACCGGCCCCGAAGGCGGGATCATCGGTGCCAAGACCGAGCCCGTTTTGCGCATGCTGCGCGACCACATGCCCGCACGCTTTTCGGTTGCGGGCGGACGCGTACGCGCCCATGCCGTGCTTTTCTCGGTGGATACCGACACAGGCCGAACCACCTCGGCAAAACAACTGGTATTTTGACTACAACGTTCCGCAAATTGCGGAACATGTCACTCACGCGCAGCGCGAATATCACTTTTGCGAATGCAAAAATATCACGTTTCGCGCAGCGAAATACTTTGCGCAGCGAAACATATCACTGCAAATCGCTCTACCTTGTTGAGCGATTTGTAACAGAAAGGAGGTCCCGCGCATGACAAAAGGCACTCTGATACTGCGTTCCCGACTAAAATTGCTCAAGCCCCTGATCGCGGGCTTCTCTCTCTCTACCATACGCATATGGCAGGACAGAGTCGGTAAGCTGATGTCCGCTTCCCACAGGGATGACGTAACATTCGACGATTTTGCCATCGGCTCCATGCCCGCTTGCATGGTCACACCGCACGATGAAGTTTCCGGCGGTATCATCCTGTACCTGCACGGCGGCGGATACACCTGCGGTGATTTGGATTACGCAAAGGGTTTTTCCGCCATTTTGGCTGCACGCAGCGGTGTGCGCGTGCTGTGCGTGGCATACAGACTTGCCCCCGAACACCCCTTCCCTGCAGCCATTGACGACGCTGAAGACGCCTTTGGCTATCTGCTCTCAGCCGGTTATGCACCCGGACAGATCATGCTTTGCGGTGAGAGCGCGGGCGGAGGACTTTGCTATTCCCTTTGCCAAAAGCTCAAAGCCAAAGGGCGCACCATGCCTGCGGGGATTATCGCCATTTCTCCCTGGACCGACCTGACGGGACGCGCCGGCTCCTATTTGACCAACGAGAAAAACGACCCTACGCTGACCGCAGAAAGATTGAAATTCTACGCCGATTGCTACACGTACGGTGCCGCTGCGCAGAAAACCGGAGATAAAAATATTTACCCCAAAACCTGCGAGAATGCCGAGGATGACCTGCGCAACAAATCCAATCCGCTGATCTCCCCGCTCTTCGCGGATCTGACAGGAATGCCCCCGTCACTGATCTTTGCCGGAGGCGGAGAGCTGCTCTTGGATGACGCTGCGGGCTTACATGAAAAGCTGCTTGCATCGGGTGCGCAAAGTGAGCTGGTCATCACGCCCGAAATGTGGCACGGCTATGTACTTTACTGCATCAAGGACTATGACCGCGACTTTACCCGCATCCGTAAATTCATTCGGACACGAATCCACAGCCAAAAAAAGCTGCGCTGGATGGCACTGGACAATGCTGCCAAGATCTTCCCCGCAGCCCGTACACGCTCCTGGAGCAACGTGTTTCGTTTGGCCGCAACCATGACCGAGCCTGTGGACAAGGAGGCTTTACGCACAGCGCTGGACGTGACCGTGCGTCGCTTCCCCTCGATTGCCGTGCGCGTTAAGGCAGGATTTTTCTGGTACTATCTCGAAGAGCTGCCGCACGCGCCCGAGATCATGGAAGAAAAGCCTTACCCTCTGGCACGTATGCCCTTTGACGACATCCGCAAGTGCGCCTTCCGCGTCATCGTGTACGACAGGCGCATCGCGGTGGAATTTTTCCACGCGCTGACCGACGGCAACGGTGGTCTTGTATTCCTCAAGACGTTGGTGGCCGAGTATATCTATCAAAAATACGGCGTCAAGGTGCCTGCCGAAGGCGGTGTGCTGGATCGCTTGGAGGAGCCCGATCCCGCTGAGCTGGAGGACAGCTTTTTCAAATACGCGGGCAAGCACCCGCTGCCCCGCAAGGACACCGATGCCTACGCTATCCGAGGGCTGCGCGAGGTGGACGGCTTCCGCACCAACACCACCTTTATTTTGGATGCCGAAACCGTACGCACACTGGCAAAGGCACAGGGCGTGACCGTGACGGCATATCTGACTGCAGCCCTGATGGTGGCGGTGGACAGGCTGCAAAAGCAGCAGGTACACAATCCCGCCAAGCACAAGCCTGTTAAGATTTTCGTGCCTGTCAACCTGCGCAGCATCTTCCCCTCCAAGACCTTGCGAAATTTCATTCTGTATGCCATTCCGAGCATTGAAACCAAGTATGGCGATTATGAGTTTTCCGAGCTTTGCCGCAGCGTGCAATATCAGATGAAGCTGCAGATCACACCGCGCCGTATGGCCGCCATGATCGCAAACAACGTGTCCAGCGAGAAGAGCCTGTTCATCCGCGCCTGCCCTTTGTGGCTGAAAAACATCGTCATGAAAAGCATTTATCAGGCAGTGGGGGAACGGAAATCCTGCTTCACATTCTCCAACCTGGGTGTATCCAATATGCCCGAGGAATTTGAGAGATACGTTGATCGCCTGGATTTTGTGCTCGGCACGCAAAGAAGCCAGCGCTACAACACCTCGCTGATCACCTATAAGGGCAAAATGATGTTCAACATCATGCGTAATACAGCGCGGCCGCTGCTTGAACCGCACCTGTACCAAGTCCTGCGCGAGCTTGGCATTCACGTTGTCGCGCAAAGTAATGCAAGAGAGTAAGGAGGAGTCAGGCTATGTTCTGTATCAAATGCGGTGTGGAGCTGACTGATGGGCAGACACTCTGCCCTGTATGCGGCACACGCGTCTATCATCCCGACTTTCCGGTCAAGGAAGCCGTTCCCACCTATCCAAAAAAAGATTTCGAATCCGAGGAGTTCAACCGCAAGGGTATTTTGTTTGTGGTTACCATCATCCTGACACTGATATCTGCACTCGCCATCATGTTTGATCTGTCCCTGAACGGTCACGTAACCTGGGCAGGCTATGTGGCGGGCGGTCTTGGCGTATTTTATTTCTGCGTCATTATGCCTCTATGGTTCAAGCGCACCACTCCCGCCATCTTCGTACCGGTGGGTTTTTCCTCCATCATTCTGTTTTTGCTCTATATCAATCTGCATACGGGCGGCAGCTGGTTCTTATCCTTCGCCTTCCCCGTTGCAGGCTCTTTGGGCGTGATCATGACAGCCGTCACCTCAGTATTTCACTACGTACAACGCGGTCGGCTTTATACCGTTGGCGGCGGCATGATCGCCATCGGGATATGGACGCTGCTGATCGAGCTGTTCATTCACCTGACCTTCGAGCTGCCCAAGCATATCATCTGGTCGCCTTTCCCCTGCGCGACGTTCGTGGTCTTTGGTCTTATGCTGATCGTCATCGCCATCGTCAAACCGCTCAAGGACTCGCTCAAGCGCATATTCTACGTGGGAAAGATGTAAAAAACTGTTCAAGTTGATTTTCATATGATAACGCTCTTATGGGGCTGCCATACTCCGCAGCCAATATTCACCCCCGACAGACTCTGTCGGGGGTGAATTATTGTAGTCGGATTTTTCCGATACTCTTATTGAAAAACCTTGTTCATTATGTTATAATGAATTCATAAAAGCTACGCATCGGAGGGACAGTTATGAATATCAATTTTGGGCATTTACGCTTTGGCATAGAAAACGAGCGCATTTATCTGATCGGCATTGGTCAGACAGACTTTGTCGACCGCGGTCCTTTTTGCGAGGTGCAGATTGCGGGCGAGATCAAGGATTCGCACCTTGGCATCAAGATGATCAAATCCTCCGAGGGCAAAAAGCTGCGCTACGTGGCACACACGCAGACCCAAAATGAATTGGAGATCGTGCAGCAAAGTGAGCTTGTGCGCACCGTGACCACCTTTTCCATCCATGATGACTCGAATGGTGTGCAGATCCGCACACGCGTAACAAATCTGTCCTGCGAGCCCATTGTGCTTGAGGAAGTGTCGGCCTTCGTACTGGCGGGCTTTGCCCCGATCGCCAAAACCGCGCAGCTGCAATTTACACGCTTTGCGCAAAGCCACCATACCGAATGCCAGCCCATGACGCACACGCTGCATGAGCTGGGGCTCTTTGCCCATCTTGGCCAGCGGCAGGAGCGCGTGTCCTTTTCCAACGTGGGCGCATGGTCGACCAAGGAGGCGCTTCCGCAGGGCATTCTGACCGATGCGGACACGCAGAATTCCCTGCTTTTCCAGATCGAAAGCAGCAATTCCTGGTACTATGAGATTGGCACCATGGGCGCTTCGCTTTACCTCTACTTAGGCGGTGCGAACGCCTCGCACGGTGCATGGAGCAAATGCCTGCAGCATGGAGAAAGCTACGAAACAGTTTCGGTTTCTCTCGCCTTTGGCCAAGGACTTGACGATCTGTTGGCCAACGCCACGCGCCACCGCAGACATATCGCAGGCAAATGCGCCCCCGACACAGATCTTCCCTCCATTTTCAACGAATACATGCACCTCTCCTGGGACAGCCCCTCTGCCGATGCCACGCGCAAATACGCACCTGTGATCAGCCGTCTGGGAGTGAAATATTACGTGATTGACTGCGGCTGGCACAACGAAGAGGACGGAAATATCATCTACCCTTACGTGGGGCATTGGAAAGAGAGCCAAAAGAGATTTCCGCTCGGTGTGCGGGAAACCACCGATTATATCCGCTCTTTGGGCATGAAGGCCGGTCTTTGGATCGAACCCGAGATCATTGGCTGCAAGTGTGCCGAGATGCTCGACTTCTACGGTGACGACTGTTTTTTGCAGCGTCACGGTAAACGCATCTGCACCATGAACCGATACTTTTTGGACTACAGACATCCCAAGGTGATCGCATACATGACCGAAGCCATCCGCCGTATGGTGGAAGACTACGGTGCAGACTATATAAAAATGGACTTCAACCAGGACTGCGGCGTGGGCACCGACAGGGACGCGCTGACCCCCGGTGAAGGCCTTGAAAGCCACGCGCGTGCTTATCTTGCATGGATCGACGCCATCCGTGCGCGATTCCCCGACGTTTTGTTTGAAACCTGCTCCTCGGGCGGTATGCGCATGGACTACGGTACGCTCTCGCACTTCTCGATCGTATCCACCTCGGATCAGACAAGCTACCGACACTACCCCTACATCGCGGGCAACGTGCTCGCAGCGGTCATTCCCGAGCAGGCAGCCGTTTGGAGCTACCCCGTAGGCACCGATACGCCCGGCTTTACCGCCACGCGTGAATGGGTCAATGAGCACATCCCTGACGAGCAGATCATTATGAATATGATCAACAGCTTCTTGGGGCGCATCCACTTGGCCAGCCACTTGGAGCTGTTGGATGAACGCAAGCTGGAGTTGATTGCCGACGGCATTCGCTTCTACGATGCCATCATCCCGTTCAAAAAGACCGCAATCCCCTGTATGCCGCTTGGGCTGACCAACTTTGGCAAGACCTTGGTGGCAAGCGGACTTCGGAATGACAAAACGCTTTTACTGGCTATCTGGAACCTGGGCGGTGAAAAACAGGTCGAAATTCCGCTTGGCGCGTATGCTCCCAAGTCGGTTCGTATCGTTTACCCCACCGCAGCAAAATACGCGATCCCCTGCTTGCTTGACAAAGACGTTTTACATATTGAATTTTCACAGGATATTCAGGCGCGTATGCTGGAGATCCTGCTTTGACCGAAAGGAGATCTGATTATGGCACTTCCAACACTCCCCGAATATATGCTGACCTACCCTACCGTGTTTGCGGTGGGGGATGAGTATCACATCTTCGTTCCCTTTGACGCTGAGGTGATTGTTTGGGTCAAGGTAGGTGAGCGCACCTACTTTGATCATTGCAACGGTATTTTGCGCTCGAATACCAATATGCACCACGTCACGCTGCCCATGTCCGTGCTGGACGAGGCCAAAGAGTACACCGTGGTCTGGCGCAAAATGATCGAACGCAAGCCCTATTACCCCACCTCCGAGGATGAAAGAACGCTGACGCTGCCCTTCAAGCCGGTCAAGTCCGAGGGGTGCATCAACCTCTATCACGTATCCGACGCACACAATCTGGTTGCTGAGCCTGTCGCAGCAGGTCAACTCTTTGGCGACGACCTCGATCTTTTGGTGCTCAACGGTGATATCCCCAATCACAGCGGTGACGTCAAAAATTTCAACGCCATTTGCGAGATCGCATCGGGCATCACGGGCGGCC
Source organism: Clostridia bacterium (assembly GCA_017452945.1). Next base: position 24,908 of record JAFTLD010000003.1, read on the forward strand.
GCTGTCCCGTCGTATTTGCGCGCGGCAATCACGACACACGCGGCATTCACGCTGAGGACATGCCGAATTACATTCCCATTAAGAACGGCAAGACCTACTACACCTTCCGCGCAGGCTGCGTTTGGGGACTGCTGCTGGATTGCGGTGAGGATAAGCCCGACACCAATATCGAATACGGCCACACCATCTGCTTCCATCAATTCAGAGTGGAGGAAACCGACTTTATCAAGTCGGTGATTGCCAACGCAGATAAGGAGTACGACGCTCCCGGTGTCAAATACAGATTGGTGATCTCTCATATCGGTTTTACGCACATTCAAAAGCCGCCCTTTGACATTGAGCAAGAGCTTTACGGTGAATGGACTCGCTTGATTGCACAGACAAAGCCTGATCTGCTCTTGTATGGCCATCACCACAAGGTCATGATCTGCCCGCCGGGCTGTGATTTTGACCACCAAGGTCAGCCCTGCACCGCCATCATCGGCTCAAAGCCCATTTTTGGCGGTGAGAGCGGAAACGGCTTTATCGGTTGCGGTGTGACCTTGCATGAGGACGGCACAAAAAGAGTTGTCTTCAACGACGACAAGGGCAACGTGCTGACAGACGAAATTATAAAATAATCACATTGATCAAATATTAACACCCCCGCCGATGCAAGCATTGGCGGGGGTGTTACGTTCCTATAAGAGGATCAATATCCGTAGCTGAAGTTCAGGCTGCCGATGGGTGCGGCATCGCCTGTGGAATACAGGTTGAGAGGATCGTTCTCCATATCCTGCACGTTGTCGGTGACCTTGAATTCGATTTGATAATCGTTTTCATCAAGACCGAGAGCGGACAGCGGTACGCGCACGATCATTGCCTTACCAAAGACGCTCACGTCAGCCTCGCCGACGCTCTGTCCGTTGGCCGCAAGAATGGTACTCTTATTGCCGCTCACTTCACGGTTAATGACATACTCATAACCGCAAAACAGATCCGTACCGGCATTGGCGGTCTTAAGCCAGATGTTCATCCAGCCCTGATCTCCATCGGTGTAGGCAGTGATATCCTGTGCACAGGTAATGCGGAAGTATAAATACTCTGCGTCGCGCAGAATGCTGATCGTATCGATATCGTTGCGTCCCGTAGTATCGGTGTATACCATATCCCCGGCCATAGCCTTGAAATTACGGTCGGCACACTCACCGGTGAAATCGCGATAGGTTACGGCACTCTCCCACGCAGCACCATCATCCTTGGAAATATCGGGCGTGACCGCGGGATATTCGTAATGCACGGCAGGGGCATAATTATCCGCATGAATATTCATAATGGTCTGGAAGTAGGCATAATCCTTCATGCCGGACGAGCGAGAGGGCTCAATATCACGGGAATACTCGGCATTGAAGGTATCACAGGTGTAATACGTGCCATCGCCATGACGGAGCTTCTCGGCTACCCACTCGTTCCAACCTGTCAGGAACACAAATCTTGCATCGGTGGCTCTTTGCTCGGGAGTCATTTCCAGCACCGTGTTCCACTGCGCCTGGAAATTGAGATTCTGGCGCCAGTTTTCATGGTCGTTCTCGCCCTTCCACTTGTTCTTTTTGAGCACGGTGGGATGCCAGCCTCTGCCGCGCGAATTCTTGGTATCGGTCATATTGACCGTCACGTGCTGTGCAATCGAAAGACTGATCCAGCCTTCCTGTATTCTCTGCGGCAGCTCAAACTCGATCCAAGGTGCACCGTATTCGTACACGGGCTCGTTGACGGGTGCTGCAGTGGGCCACTGTGTCACGCGGTAGTCAAAGAACTCGGCAAACATCTTTTCCTGCGTGTTTGAGGACTCCTTGAAGCGCGCGATCACGTTATCCGGTGCGATGATCATGGGCTTCTCCGGATCGTTGGGACAGAACCACAGACTCTTGTACGTATCATTTGCATAAAAAATACTGTACACTTGCTTGAACACATTTGTATCCGCATTCACATCATGCTTGCCAAGATAATATACCACCCTCGGCACGTCCCAGCCTGCGTTCTGATACTCCAGCAGCAGCTCGAACAGAACAGCGGTCACATTTTCGTAAAGCACGTTATTGGAGGTATCCAGCACCAAGAAGTCTATCCCTGCCATAGTCAGCATTTCGATCTGCTTGCGCATCACCCAAGGATCGCAGCTGTTATAGTAACCCCAAACCGGCTCGCCCCAGAAATGCGCTGAACCAAGGGGGGTAAGAGGTGTATTATAATGCGTGAACGCTTTATTGAAGGTGCCTTCGTATGTAATCTTATTGATATCGTAAATCCCTGTGTGATTGGTATGCTGACCAAGCGTCAGAAAATAAAACATACCAACGTATCGGTCGGTATTCACCTTGCCGTCCACAGGTAAAATGACGCGTCCGAAATCGTCCGTTCCCACGATATTGAGCACCGAATATTCTGCATCGGTCAGCTCGCGCTCATCCGGCACACGCTGCACGGTGGGCTGTGGTTCGGGCTCGGTTTGGGCTTCGGTAGTCTGCTCGGGTGCAGGCTCAGCCGTCATTGTCTCGGTGGTTTGCTCGGTGGGTTGGTCGGGCGTGCATGCTGCAAACACAGCCGACAACGAAAGGACAGACAGTAAAAGCGCGATCAGCTTTACGGATCTTTGCATGTCAGTCCTCCTTTTTTCTCAATGCAATGGCTGCAAACGCAAGCATCAGCACCGATGCAGGCACCAGCACAGCTCCACAGCCCTCATTATCAATAGCCGGCTCGGAAACGAGGTCGTCAACAGACTCAGACGCGGGATCGGTTACGCTCTCGGCTTCGGTGGTCTGCTCGGGTGCAGCGGTCGTGCTCTCGGTGGTCTGCTCGGAATCCGCTTCGGTTTCGGGCTGCGTTTGAGTTTCGGGCTCTGTTTCGGGAACCGGCAGCACGGTCACCTCGAAAGAGGCTGTCATGCCATCGTAATTGACGGTAACGGTAGCAGTGCCTGCTTTGGAGAAGTCATAAGTAACCATGTCTTCTATAATCATCATTTCCATGCTGTCACCGCTTGCATAATTGATACTGATCACCAACGTGGTCATGTCAATGCGCTCACCCACGTAATAAGTGTCCTTGTACCCGTCCACGATAGAAATACCGTTGGTCTTGACACAGACCTCATCCGCAGTGTTAACGGTAAAGGAAATGGGCTCCAGTACCAGCGTACCGTCCACGGGCGTATACTTATCCTTATTACTGCCTGCCCAGTTACCCCAGTCGTCCTTATCCCATGTGAACCAGCGGAAACCGGGGAGGATGACGATCTCATATTGCTCTTCCTTGAGCGCGGCAAGGTATGCGGGGTCATCGATATGGAAGATCATGGTGTTGCCATAGAAATTGAAGCGTGCCACGTTCCCCTTTTTTACAAGGTCGGTTACAGTTTCACCGTTGATGGTGACAAGATCCCCCAGGGTCTTGCCGGGAATGGCAGAGGGGCACAGGTCGGTAGCGGAGATCGCCTTGAGGCTTGCGCTGTCCTTGCGCTCAAAATTGATGCGCAAAGCACCGTCAATCCCCGGCATGGGGCCGGTCTGCACAGCCGTAATGCCTGCCTCGGCATTGACAGGGAAATATACGTCGTGATCCAGCGTCAGAGCAGAAAGCTCACCCGAGATACCCGAAGGGGAGCCTACGCACCAAACAAAACCTGCCTTGATCGTAATGGCAGTAAAATCCGCGGGCTTGAGCACCGAATGATCATCCATGTGGAATCTCAGATTGAGGTACAAAGAGCCGTCCGGACCGCTTTCATAGGTATAGCAGGTACGCTTGAGCGGCAGATCGCCCAGCATTTCCTTAACCGCAGGAACAGTCATATTGTCATACGCTACACCGTCCTTGACAAACGAAACCAGAATCAGGTCTGTATTGTGCTCAAGAGCATTGTCCCAACCGTCCTTGGTAAGCCCCTGCGTACCTGCGGGTACACGGAAGCTGATCTGCCCGTAGGTCGTGCCTTCGGGTTGGAAAGGATCTGTATAGCAGGGCTGCATTTCAATGGTTTCCTCGGCGGCAGCCGGAAGGACAGCCGTGGGAATCAGAGAACAAAGCAGCAGCGCTGCAAGCATCAGGCAAAAAAGTGTACGTTTTGTCATAATAACCTCCTTGTCAGTTATCATTGATATCACCATCATTCTATCACAAGTTCACCAATGTGTCAAGCGAAAGTTATGCGTATCACTCTTGCATCGGACATGACAATGTGCTATAATAAAAGCAATGCTCTACCAAAGAGGAACAAACATGAAGCTTTACGCACCTGCTTATTATCAGGAATTCTCCTGTATTGCCGACCGCTGCCGACACTCCTGCTGCATTGGCTGGGAAATTGACGTGGACGAGGACTCCCTGTCCTTTTATGAGGACTTGGAGGGCGACTATGCAGATACGATACGACGCAGCATTGACCGCACGGACGTGCCGCACTTTTCCCTCAGCGCCCATGACCGCTGCCCGCATCTGGACAATCGCGGCCTTTGCCGCATTATTTCAAACTACGGCCACGAGGCCCTTTGCGACATTTGCCGCGAGCATCCGCGCTTTTACCACCAAACGCCGCACGGTATGGAGGTAGGCTTGGGGCTTTCGTGTGAGGCGGCCTGCCGCGTGGTGCTTGGCTCGGACGCGTTTGCGCAGATGGTCGAGATCGAAGACCTTGAAGGCGAGCCCGACACCGAAGCCTTTGATGCAACGCCCTTGCGCGCACGCATATTCGCCTTGCTGCAGGATCCTGCGCTCCCCTATATTGCACGTCTTGCGCAGATCTCTGCCGAATTTGGCGTATCGGCGGACAAATATTCCGACAACGCACGGTGCAAGATGCTTTGCGAGCTTGAATACTTAAACGAGCAACACCGCGCACTTTTCATGCTTTACAATACGGATGCAGAAGTCCTGCCCGCCAAAGAACACTTGCTTGCACGTGCCTTGGCCTACTTCGTCTACCGCCATTGCTCGGACACAACGGACGAGTCGGATTTTGCCGTTTCCCTGGGCCTTGCCTTATTCTTGGAGCGGCTGCTTGCATCCTTGATCGCTGCGGGGCATGATGCCCTTGATGCAGCGCGCATCATTTCCGAAGAGATCGAATACTCAGAAGACAACACCGAAAGCATTCGATCCGTTTTTTACGAGGTATTCCAATGAGCCCGAATTACAAACGCACAAAGCTTGCCTGCTACTCGGCATATTTCACCATGTCGTCCATCTTTATCCTGCCGCCGCTGCTGTTTGCCACGCTGCAGGATACCTACGGCATTTCCTATACGCTGCTTGGCACACTGGTGCTGACCAATTTCTGCACGCAAATGATCGTCGATCTGCTTTTTTCGCTTTTTGCCAAGAAATTCAACGCAGGACTTCTGGTACGCGTAACACCCCTGATCACCTCGCTGGGACTTGTGATCTACGCGCTGGTTCCCACGTTTTTACCGCAATTCGCATACGTGGGCTTGCTTGTCGGTACGATCGTCTTTTCGATTGCATCGGGGCTCTCCGAAGTCATGCTCTCGCCCACCATTGCCGCGCTTCCCTCGGATAACCCGCAGCGTGACATGAGCATGCTGCACTCTCTTTATGCCTTCGGCATTTTGTTCGTCATCGTACTCAGCACCGTCTTTTTTGCCTTGTTCGGTGCGCAGAATTGGATGTATCTGACGCTGTTTTTCGCAGCACTCCCGATCATTGCGGCCGTGATGTTCTTCCTCTCCCCCATGCCCGATCTGCAAAAGGGCGCAGAGCAGGAGCGCACCAAGCGCACGGGCAAACGCACGCTCGGCCTTGCCCTTTGCGTGGCCTGCATCTTTTTCGGCAGCTGTGCAGAGAACACCATGTCCAACTGGATCTCGGGCTATATGGAAAACGCGCTGCACATCGACAAGGCCGTGGGAGACCTTGTGGGCATGGCCGCCTTTGCCGTGCTGCTGGGACTGACGCGCATCACCTACGCCAAATTCGGCAAAAACATCTTCCGCATGCTCATAGTCGGCATGATCGGCGCAGCGGTCTGCTATTTGGTGGTTGCCTTTTCGGGGCATCCTATCCCCGCGCTGGTTGCCTGCGTGCTGACGGGTATTTTCACCTCGATGCTGTGGCCGGGCGCTTTGATCATGATGGAGGAGAACGTCACCGGTGTCGGCGTGGCAGCCTACGCGCTCATGGCATCGGGCGGTGACCTCGGCGCATCGGTTGCGCCGCAGCTGATGGGCATCGTAACCGACGCGGTCAGCCAAAGCGAGCTTGGCATACGCCTTGCCGCACAGCAAGGCCTCTCCCCCGAGCAGATCGGCCTGAAGGCGGGCATGCTTGTATGCTCCCTGTTCCCCATTCTGGGCATCGCCGTGCTGCTTTGCACCGTTCGCTTTTTCAAAAAGTGCAAAAAGAACGGTGAGGTGCTGTAAAATTCGCACATGATATGCAAAGGGAACGTTTCTGATAAAAAAGAATTCCGCAAATCAATTTCCCGTGCTCTGATATGATCTTCTTTTCCTGTTTTTCTTGCATTTTACAGGAAAATATGTTACAATGGTCACACAAATCCAATCATCGGAGGCTTTTATGCAACCCAAAACCAAAAAAATCATCATTGCAATCACGGCTGCCGTGCTGGCTGTGATTGTACTGGGCGGCTCGATCGGACTATATTCCCTGGCCGTTTCGATCTATTCGGGCAGCTTTAATTACCGCTGCGAAACAAGCGAGGATGCAGCCTTTGACATTTCCGAATTCTCCTCTCTGGAGCGCACCCGACACACCTTTGCCACCAAGCAGGGACATACGTTGGTGGGTTATCTTTACACGCATACGGGCTCCTCTCCCAAGGGCGTGATCGTATTCGCGCACGGCATGGGTGCGGGCGGCCAGCGCGGTTACATGGATATTTTTGATTATTTCTGCTCGCGCGGCTACTGCGTGTTCGCTTACGACGCCACCGCCAACGATGAAAGCGAGGGCGAGGAAATGGGCGGCCTGCCGCAGGGCTTTATCGATTTAGACTACGCCGTTTCTTACGCGCAAACGATCCCCGAGATCAAGGATCTGCCCTTTTTGCTCATGGGCTACAGCTGGGGCGGCCTTTCGGTGGTCAACGCGCTCAATTATCATCCCGAGGTAGAGGCGGTTGCTTCACTTGCGGGCTGGAACAAATCCATGAACATGATCGATCACCGCGGTTGTGAAATGGTCGGCCCCGTGGCCAAGCTGCTGCTCCCCTTTGCCTCGGCTTATGAATTCTTCTCCTACGGCTCCTACGCCTTTTCCACCGGCATGAAGGGCTTGGCAAACAGCGACTGTGACGTTTTTATCGTACACGGTGAGCAGGACGACACCATTCCGATCGCCTACGGCTACGATACCTACTATAAAAAATATGCCGACGATCCCCGCTTCACCTTCAAAAAATACGCAGACCGCGATCACGACGTTATGCGCGGTACGGACGGCAAGCACGACATGGCGCTCATGGCCGAAATTGCCGATTTCTTTGACGCAGCGCTGGAGCAATAAATGCCGCTTTTACATAAAGTTCGAACATCCCTGCGAAAAGGGGCTGCCTTGTTTGAGGCAGCCCCATATATTTTTCAGTCAGTTTGAAAACTCATGCACCTTGATGTACTCAATAAAGGTCTTCAGACTCTTGGACATCCATTTATTTTTATGGTAGATAAGTTGCTTCCATACGTCGATATTGAGATCGCACACGTCCAGATAGCAAAGCTTTCCCGACTCGATCAACGGCCTCGTGACAAAATCCGGCAGATAGGAGATCATGTCGTTTTCTACAAGCACCGAGGTAATAATATCCGTACGTCCGATCTCCAGCACGGGTGTGATCTCCAAGGATTTTTTTGCAAGCTCGCGGTCAAACACGCCTCGATAGCCCTGCCCATACTCGGTCAGCACGAAAGGCTCGCCTATGATATCCCTGATCGAAAGCCCCTTGACACCCGCAAATTTCGAGGTCGATGCCGCCACAAAGTGCATGGGCAGCTTTTGCTCGTTGGCAATCATATAATCCTTATGATATATGCGGCGGTCCAGTGTAATGATCACATCCGCCTCGTTGTGGTCAAGCATATACAGCATATTACCCGTATCTCCGGTTGTGAATCTGACCGAAATGCCGGGATACTTGCTGTGAAAATCCGAATAATGCATGGAGATCATCTCTTCACATACCGAATCCGGTGTGACGATATGAATGCTCCCTCTGCATTCCTCCTCTTTGATCAGACTTTCCTTGAAGTCTTCGGTCAAAGAACGGATCTTGTGCGCGTAGGACACCAACTCAAGCCCCCGCTCGGTCAGCATGATGGTGTGGTTGATGCGCTCGAACAACAAACACCCCAGCTCATCCTCAAGCTGCTTGATCTGAAAAGAAATGGTGGATTGTGAATAATCCAGAGCCTCGGCTGCTTTGGTAAAGCTGCCAAGCTCGGCTACGTGAATAAAAGTGATCAGATTCCTGAGTTCCATGCAAGCCTCCCGTGCATCGATATTTTCGATGGTAATCATCAAAACCATTCGCTTGACTAATGATATGTAGTATTATATACTATAGGCACAGAAAAGTCAAGCAGATATTTTGCTAATTCAAAAACACAAGGAGCTTCATCATGAAAAAGACAGTATCTCTCATCTTAGCCCTCATTCTTTGTATAGGCACTTGCATCGTTATCTCGTCCTGCGACACGACCAAGGACGACGGCAAATACAAGATTGGTATCGTACAGCTGGTAGAGCATCCCGCTCTTGACGCAGCAACCGAAGGCTTTAAGCAAGCAGTCATCGACGAGCTTGGCGCGGACAACGTAGAATTTGATTACCAGAACGCACAGAACGACGCCAACACCTGCTCGACCATCGTCAACCAGTTTGTTTCCAACAAGGTTGACCTGATCATGGCAAACGCAACTCCCGCGCTGCAGGCTGCGGCTGCTGCTACGGCAGAGATCCCGATCCTTGGCACGTCGGTTACCGAATACGGTGTGGCTCTTGAGATCAAGAACTTCAACGGTACGGTAGGCGGCAACATCTCGGGCACCTCCGACCTCGCCCCCTTGGACAAGCAGGCAGCCATGATCACCGAATGGTTCCCCGAAGCACAGAGCGTGGGCTTGATCTACTGCTCCAAGGAAGCAAACAGCCAGTATCAGGTTGACGTTGTCAAGGCAGAGCTTGAAAGCAAGGGCCTGACCGCCACCCTCTACCCCTTCACCGATTCCAATGACCTGGCGCAGATCTGCACCACCGCTTCCGATAACTGCGACGTCATCTACGTTCCCACCGATAACACCGTAGCCGAAAACACCGGCATCATTGACAACATCTGCGCACCCAAGAAGGTTCCCGTCATTGCAGGCGAGGAAGGCATCTGCAAGGGCTGCGGCGTTGCAACCCTTTCGATCAGCTACTATGATCTGGGCTATGCAACCGGTAAGATGGCTGCCAAGATCCTGAAGGGAGAAGCAGATATCTCCACCATGGCAATCGGTTATGCCGAAACGCAGACTCCCAAGTACAACAAGCAGATCTGCGAAGCCCTGGGCATTACGCCTCTGGAAGGCTACGTAGCAATCGAAGACTAAAAACCGAATCAAGGCAGATAGCCGGAGCGAAGAAATCTTCACTCCGGCTGCCGCCTGTTTTGAATACTGACGATAAAGAGGTAAAATCATGCAAATACTCGAACAACTGCTCGGTGCTTTGCCGGGTTCCGTATCACAAGGTCTGATATGGGCCATTATGGCGATCGGTGTTTATATTACGTACCGCATTCTTGACGTGGCTGACCTGACCGTGGACGGATCGTTCGCCACGGGCGGTGCTGTCGCGGTCGTACTCATCCTGAACGGCTGCAATTTGTGGTTTGCAATGCTTGCGGCATTTGCAGCAGGCTTGATTGCAGGTGCCGTGACAGGTCTTTTGCACACGTTTATGGGCATTCCCCCTATTCTGGCGGGCATTCTCACACAGCTCTCTCTTTACTCTATCAATCTCAAAATTATGGGAAAGGCAAACCAATCGGTCAACGTCAACCAAACCGATCTGCTGATCTCCTTGCGTTGGGTCAAGGATTTTGCCTTCCATAACCCCATCATCACGGTGGGGCTTGTGCTGTTGGTTCTTGTCGGCTTGCTGTATTGGTTCTTCGGTACCGAAATGGGCAGCTCCATCCGCGCTACGGGTATCAACCCCAACATGAGCCGTGCACAGGGCATCAACGTCAACTTCAACAAGGTGCTGGGCATCATGCTCTCCAACGGTTTGGTTGCGTTTTCGGGCGCGTTCTTGGCGCAGTACCAAGGCTTTGCGGACGTCAAGATGGGTCAGGGCGCCATCGTCATCGGCCTTGCAGCCGTCATCATTGGTGAAGCGCTGTTTGGCAAGATCTTCAAGAACTTTGCGCTGCGTCTTCTGGCAGTTGCATTCGGATCGATCATTTACTACATCGTCATCCAAACGGTGATCACGCTGGGCTTTGACGCGAACCTTCTCAAGCTGCTCTCTGCCGTGATCGTGGCCATCTTCCTTGCCATTCCGTATTGGAAAAGACAGTATACCCAATCGCACATGAGAAAATCCAAAGGGGGTAAGAAGCATGCTTGACATTGTAGGCGTAGAAAAAACGTTCAACCCCGGAACGGTCAATGAAAAAAAGGCACTTAACGGTCTGAACCTGCATCTTAACGAGGGGGACTTCGTTACGGTCATCGGCGGTAACGGTGCAGGAAAATCCACCATGCTGAATATGATCGCGGGCGTATACCCCGTCGATTGCGGCAGCATTGTCATAGACGGCATCAACGTCACAAGACTCCCCGAGCATAAACGCGCCAAATATCTGGGACGCGTATTTCAGGATCCCATGACAGGCACGGCCGCTGATATGCAGATTGAAGAAAACCTTGCCCTTGCCGCACGCAGAGGCGCAAGAAGGACGCTGCGCGCCGGAATTACCTCCAAGGAGCGTAAGGACTACAAGGAGCTTTTGAAAATTCTCGATCTCGGATTGGAAGAAAGACTGACCGCCAAGGTCGGCTTGCTTTCGGGCGGACAGCGACAGGCGCTGACGCTGCTGATGGCCTCTATCAAAAAGCCCAAGCTGCTCTTGCTTGATGAGCATACCGCTGCGCTTGACCCCAAAACGGCCGCCAAGGTGCTGGAGATCTCGGAAAAGCTGATCAAGGAAAACCATCTGACCGCCATGATGGTCACGCACAACATGAAGGACGCCATTGCATACGGCAATCGCTTGATCATGATGCACGAGGGTCGTATCATTTACGACGTTTCGGGCGAGGAAAAAAAGGCGCTGACCGTAGATGCACTTATCCAGAAGTTCTCCCAAACCAGTGGACAGGAATTTGCAAACGACCGCGCACTTTTGAATTAAACACAACGCACAAGGGCTGCCATGTTCGGCAGCCCCCTTTTTTAGTATATGGATCATTCTCCGACATAAATATCCCCATCGGTGCAATGCACGACCTTGATGGCAGAGCCTGCATACCACGGGTAATCCGGCTCTCCGTCTTTTTCAAGAGCATTCCACTCATCCATCGTACCCATATAGGTGATCTCGGTCAAGGATGTACAACCGCTGAACACACCGTATGAGAAATACGTCAGGCTGTTGGGCAAGGTTACCTCCTTCAGCGCCGTACAACCGGCAAAGGCAGCGGGGCCAATCTCCTTCACACCATGCTCCACAATCACCTTTTCCAAAGCAGTACACTCCGCAAAAGCCCAATAGTCGATCACCTTGATCGATCCCGGAATCTCTGCGACAACCAGCTCGAATGAATATTGAAAGCCTTCCGCCATGATATAATTCACGGGCAGACCGTCCCGCTCCTCGGGAATCCACAAACGATACGCCTCCTGATCCTTGTGCTGAGTCCCCCGACTTACGTATATGGAGTCCTGGCGGTGATACAGCGACAGCGGATACACAGGCAGCTCCGAAAAACGCAGATCCATATCGGGATACAAAGCCTTGCGCAGCGCCAAGAACAAATAATACCGTAATAAGACGCAGAGTTGACAAAATTGTGGATAATTTTTCAACTTTTTCGCGGGAGGCCTCTTGTATTGTAGGTTGAAAAAGCCCCTGTGTCAAGATTCTTCGCTGCGCTCAAGAATGACAGACACAGGGGCGCTGCGGGGCCGGAGTCGTTATGATTCTATAGACGGAAATTTTGCCCGTCGCAACACAAAAAGGGGCTTGCGCCCCTTTTTCATTACAAAATAATGCAAATCAACCCGTTACTGCCCTCGTTGATGATCTTTTCGAGTGTATCCCCGATCTTGGCGCGAGATGCCTCGGGCATGTGCGCAAGCTTTGCGTGCAAGCCCTCGTTGACCAATTCGTACAGGCTCTTGCCAAACATATTGGATTCCCAGATCTTTTTGGGATCCTCCTCAAACTCGCGCAGCATGTACTTGACAAGATCCTCGGATTGCTGCTCGCTGCCCACCATGGGGCTGACCTCGGCTGAGATATTTGCGCGGATCATGTGGATCGATTGCGCCCCCGCACGCAGCTTGACGCCATAACCGCCCGCCTGCTTGACAATGCGCGGCTCCTCCAAGGTCATATCCTCAATATCGGGCATGACGATGCCGTAACCCTTCTGCTCGGCATCACGTAAGGCTCCCTCGATCTTGTTGTATTCCTGTTGCACAACGGCAAGGCGGCGCAACAGCGAGATCAGCTCCTGCTCACCTTCGATCTCAAAGCCGGTCAGCTCGCTGATGACCTGATAGTACAGCCCATCAATGGGAGAGAGCGATATTTTTACCTTGCCCGTACCAAGATCGATGGTGTTGATCTCGGCAGACTTGATATATTCGTTTTCGCCAAGGTCGGCAAAGGCGTCCTTGACATCCCCGATTTTTTCCACGCGGTCTGCGCACTTACGAATCGAAGACAAAAGCGAACGGCGAATGGGATGCTCGGCATCCAAGGCACGCGTCCATTCGGGCAGATGCAGCGCAATCTCGGCAACCGGGAATTCATGCAGCACAAGCTCCAGAATATGGCGGATATCCTCGGCATCCAGCTCAAGGCACGACACAAGCGCAACGGGAACACCGTATTTTTTCTCCAGCTCAAAAGCAAGCTCCATAGCGCTCTCGGAGGTGGGATTGACCGAATTGAGGATCATGGCGAACGGCTTGCCAAGTGCTTTGAGCTCTCCGACGATGCGCTCCTCTGCCTCAACGTAGCTCTGCCGTGAAATATCACCGATACTGCCGTCGGTTGTGATCAGCATACCGATCGTTGCATGCTCGGTAATGACCTTATGCGTACCCATCTCAGCCGCTTCGACAAACGGCATGGGCTCTTCCTGCCAGGGCGTGCGCACCATACGGGGCTGCCCGTTTTCGATGGTGCCGAGTGCTTCGGGCACGATATAGCCCACGCAGTCGATCATTTTCACGCGCAGCGAGGCGCAATCGTCGATTTGAATGGGAACAGCTTCATCCGGAATGAATTTGGGCTCGGTAGTCATGACCGTTTTGCCCGCAGCCGACTGCGGCATTTCGTCACGCGCACGCTCGCGCGAGTAGCCCTCACCGATATTGGGCAGCACGAGGGCTTCCATAAAGCGCTTAATAAAGGTGGATTTTCCGGTACGTACGGGGCCAACGACCCCGATATAGACATCACCGCCCGTACGCTCGGCAATATCTTGATAAATGGAATGTTCAGGCATAAAACGTCCTCCCCTGTTTTGTTTCGCTACAATTTATGAAGGAGAGGGCAAAGTTAGAACAAGGAATGGGAAATTGCTTGACTTTTACAGGGAGGACGAGTTTTCTCGGATGAGAGTTTTGATCAAACTTTTCCAAAAGTTTGCGCAGGTCGAGGGCGCGAAGCCCTCGTCGCCTCCGCAGAGGCGAAACTTTTTTTACGCCGTTTGATTTCGCGAAGCGAAATATGTTCTTCTTTTGCGGCTACTTGCCCAAAAAGAACGGAGAGAAATTCCTCAATGTCAGCCGTCCTGATTCATCGCTCGCTTTCTTCTTTGACACCGCTGGCGCAAAGAAGAAAGCTTGGCAAAGAAGAAACGCCGAGAACATTTCGCCTCTGCGGAGGCGACTTGGGGCTCTGCCCCAAGCCCCCGCGACCTTTTTGAAAAAAGGTCGATCAAAAACTTTCATCCTGTGGGGGTAAACCGTTTGGGTGAATGTGGCGAAAGCTCCAAACAAATAAGGTCGTCCGTGTGGGCGACTTTTTTTGAAAATTTTTCTTTTTTGTGTAACCAACCCCTGTCAAATTCCGTCTTTACAGGTGAAGGACAAAATTCACAGTCACAAGGAGGTGCTACGCGTGGACGACAAAACAATCGTTGCCCTGTACTGGGAGCGCTCTGAAGCAGCGATTGAACACTCGCAGCAAAAATACGGCAAATACTGTTACCGTATCGCCGACAATATCCTGCATAACCACGAGGATGACGAGGAATGCGTCAACGACACCTGGGTGCGCGCATGGAATGCCATGCCTCCCGAGCGTCCGACGCTCCTGCAGGCTTTCCTTGGCAAGATCACGCGCAATCTGGCACTTGACCGCTATACGCACGACCGTGCCATCAAGCGCGGTGCGGAAATTGACGACGTGGCAGAAGAATTCTGGCAATGCGTGCCAAGTGACGAGCCGTCCATTGCGGATCAGTCCGCGCTGCACGCTGCCATCAACGACTTTCTTTCCACGTTGCCGGGACGCACGCGCATCGTGTTTTTGCAACGCTATTGGTACATGTGCGGCATCGAGCAGATCGCTGCCGAAACAGGCCTCTCCCCTGCCAACGTCAAGGTCATATTGCACCGCACGCGCAGGTCCTTCAAAGAATACCTGGAGAAAGAGGAGTTTGATATATGAAAAAGAAACAATGGCTCAGATCCTTAAACGGTGTGGACGACCAATACGTCGTCGAGGCCGCACCCTCGGGAACTGCGCGCAAGCGCTCGGGCAAAACCCTCCGCATGATCAGCATTCTGGCCGCCTGCATGACCTTCGTGCTGCTCATTGGCACGCTTGCGCTCTTTATCCCCTATCCAAGCAACCCGCCCAGCGTTGCGGCTTACGCAGGCAGCGACTACTACGGCATCATTCAAAAGCTCAACGACTTCAACTTTGATCCACCCGAATACAAAAACACCTTCGAGCTGCTTCTGAGCATTCCCGATATGTTTGTCAAATTTGAGGCAGACGGCATGGCCCCCGGCGCTGCGGAAGAGATCGAAGATGCGGGCAACGGAAATTACCAAGAGGTCACGGACAACCAGGTCGCGGGCGTGATCGAGGCCGACCTGATCAAGCGCAGCGACACACACATCTACTATATAGCAGACAGCCAACTGTTTATCTACAGCATTGAGGGAGAGGACAGTAAACTGCAGGGCGGCTACAATCTTTTGCAGTACGGCATAGACGCCTTTTACGCAGATGAATTTTTCCTCTCGTCCGACTGCCGCACGCTGACCGCTATCTGCCACTATATGGAAAAGACAAGCAAAAATTACGTGAACATGACAAGGATCGTCACGTTGGACGTCAGCGATCCCACCGCTGTCAAGGAGATTTCCCACGTGGACGTTTCGGGACAGTATCTCTCCTCGCGTCTGACCGCGCACGGACTTTTGCTCATGACCACCATGCGCTGCCATAACGCAGACTTTGACGATGAGCGCACCTTTGTGCCGCAGGTAAAGACCGTCGACGGCTCGCAAAGCATCGCCCCCGAGGACATCGTTTGTCCCGATGCGCTCAGCAATGCATCCTACACCGTCATGCTCATGATGGACGCCACGGGACAGACCGTGATCGACAGCGCGGCATTCCTTTCCTATGCCGAGGACGTTTACGTGTCCGCCGATGCTATCTACGCCTCCAGAAGCTACCCTGTATACGGTGCCGTTGAAAACGGTCTGCAGCACTACTCCACGCTCAGCGAGATCAGCTGCATGGGTTATGGCGCACAGGGCTTTGAGCAGCGCGGCTCGGCCACGATAGAGGGCTACGTGCTGGATCAGTACAGCATGGATCAGTTTGAAAACACCCTGCGCGTTGTCACCACCACGCAATCAAGCACCAAGCGAGTAAACACCTTCTACGGAAATTATGAAATTGACATCATGCCCGCACGAGGCGGCAACACAAGCGCAAACCTGTACGTCATTGACCTTGATACCATGCAGGTAATCGCATTGGTCGAGCAGTTTGCTCCCGTGGGCGAAACGGTACGCTCGGCACGCTTCGAGGGTAACACGGCATACGTTTGTACCGCCATCCAGCAAACCGACCCCGTCTTCTTCTTTGACCTTTCCGACCTTGACAATATCACGGTCAAGGAAACCGGCACCATCGAGGGCTTTTCAACCAGCTTGATCGACTTTGGCGACGGTTACCTCTTAGGCATCGGTCGCGGAGGCAACGGCAACGAGCTCAAGCTTGAGATCTACACCGAGGGCGAGGAAAAGGTGGAATCCTATTGCGTATTCGAGCGCCTCTACACCGACTACTCCCCCGAATACAAGAGCTATTATATCGATCGCGAAAACGGCATTGTAGGCCTTGGCATCTACACATGGGATAAGATCCAGTTTGAGGAGCATCACGCATACACCTACGAAAATTTCCACTATGCGTATATCGTGCTGTACTTTGACGGGCAGAGCATCCGCGAGGTGCTGCATATCGAGTACCCCGGCTCAAAAGGCAATCTGCCCGGCATGCGCGGCGTGTATATCGACGGCTACTACTACGTGCTCAACGGTGAACGTTTTGACGTACTGCCGCTGGCGGTTGAATAAAAATTCAGAGACCAAATCACCCGTGATTTGGTCTCTTCTTATTGCACTTTTGCAATCTGTATGGTATAATGAATCATCAACTCTGCCCGGAGGTACGCATGAAAAAGCTTTATCTGATCGCAAACGCACACATAGACCCCGTTTGGCTGTGGCACTGGCAGGATGGGTATTCCGAGGTGCTTGCCACGTTTCGCTCGGTGCTCGACCGCATGAAGGAATTTCCCGACTATAAATTCACCTCGGCTTGTGCGGTCTACTATATGTGGGTGGAGCAGACTGATCCCGAAATGTTTCGCGAAATTCAGGCACGCGTGGCCGAGGGGCGCTGGAACTTGGTGGGCGGTTGGTATCTCCAGCCCGACTGCAACATGCCCGCGGGCGAAAGCTTTGCGCGTCATGCGCTGATCTCACAGCGTTATTTTAAGGAAAAATTCGGTGTGACGGCTCGCACGGGCTATAACGTGGACTCCTTTGGTCACAACGCTTCCCTGCCCAAGCTTTTGCAGGGCGCAGGCATGTCACGCTACGTGTTCATGCGCCCCATGGAACACGAAAAGCATCTTGACTTCGATCATTTCCTCTGGAAAAGCGACGATGGCTCAGAGGTCGTGACGTCGCGCATCCGTCAATACTACGGGCCACCGGATGAAATGGCATCGATCGCTGCCATCGACCGCGTTTGTGCCGAGGACGGCATACCGCGCATGGCTTTTTACGGCATTGGAAACCACGGAGGCGGCCCCAGTGCGCGTCTTCTGGATACACTGAGCACCAACATGCAAGCGCATCAAACCTTTGCATCCGTGGATGACTTTTTTGACGCGCTGGATACGGCCAATCTCCCCACGCATACCACCGAGCTGCAGCACCATGCACGCGGCTGCTATTCGGCCGTCAGTGCAGTCAAGCGCGCCAATCGAGCGGCCGAAGAGAATTTGCTGACTGCCGAGCGTTTGTGCCTCTTGGCAAACCGTCTGGTCGGTGTTCCCTACCCAAAAACCGAGTTGAGAAAAGCATGGGAGAACGTGCTGTTCAATCAATTCCACGACATTCTGGCAGGCTGCTGCATCGAAAGTGCTTACAAGGACGCTATGTATCTGTACGGTGAGGCCATGGCCATCACCGAACGGGCCATCAACAAAGCCATGCAAGCCGTGGCCATGCACGTGGAAACGGCGCGCGGACATGATCCGGGCGAGCTTTGCAACAAGCATTTTCTGACGTGGGAACACAAGGATCTGGGTACACCGGTGCTGGTATTTAACCCACACGCCTTCCCCGTTAAGGCTCTTTTGCACCGCCGCGCGGATTGCAAGAGCATGACGGATGAGCAAGGGAAAGAGATTCCCTGCCAGCAAGTACGAGGCGAGGCCACCAACTGCACGCATGACCTTTACGAAACCGCGTTTATTGCAGAGCTTCCCGCATACGGCTACCGCCTGTACCGCTACTTCCCCACCAAAGAGCAAACAACGGCATTCCCCTGCGTCAAGGCTGAGCAGTACGCTTTGGAAAACGAGTGCATCCGCGCAGAATTTGATCCGGGCAGCGGTGAGCTTTGCCGCCTGACAGATAAAAAAAGCGGCCGCGTGATCTGCAACCGCCCGACAGGCGCCGTATTGTTGGATGAATCCGAATGTGATACGTGGGCGCACAACAGATTTGACCTTGGCCCGCTTTGCGGACGCTTTGAAGAGCCGAGATTTGAAATACTGGAGCAGGGCGCAGTTTGTGCCGTACTGCGCACAACGCATCGCTGCGGTGAAAACACGCTGGCAAGAACTTATACGTTGGCTGCCGGAAGTGACCAATTACAAGTAACGGTGGAAGCCCGTGTATGCGAGCCGCACAGAGCACTCAAGCTGACTTTTCCTGCAGAGAACGAGGTAACATGCGAGATTCCGTTCGGCACCATCACAAGACCGCTTTGCAACGGAGAAGAGCCGTTTGGCAAGTGGTTTGCGTCAGCAGGGCTCGGCATTGCCAACGAGGGCAAATACGGTTACGATTCCACCCAAACCGAAATACGCATGACGGTGCTTCGCACCGCTGTGTACGCTGACCATTACGGTGTGCGCGACGGCAGATACCACTACATGGACATGGATACACACACCGCTCAATACATCGTTTTCCCCTACACGACCACTTCCGATGCGCATAAACGCGCAGCCGTGCTCAACGCACCGCTGCGAAGTGTCAACGCAAGCTTCCACCACGGCAATCTGCCAGAGAGCTTTTGCGGCATTGAAGGCTCGGAAAACTCCCTGCTGATCAGCGCCATCAAACAGGGCGAGGACGGCAAAAATTTCGTGCTTCGCTGTTGGGAGTCCGAAGGAAAACAGGTTAACGGAACCGTGACGCTGCTTGGCAAGCAGATACAAGTTGCGCTTTCTCCCTATTCCGTAAGTACCGTAAACGAAGACGGTAAAAAGCTGGACTTCATGGAGTGGGAAAAGTAAGCGCGCAGACTCCCGTTCGGCTAACCGGCGATCAAAACAGAAGAGAGAGTACTACGGAAGTAAATATCCGTAAAGCTCTCTCTTTTCTGCTTTATTTAAGTGATATTCTATTCGCCTCTAAAACTCGCGTAGCGAATAACACTTGGACGAAGTCCAAATATCACTACGCAGTAATATCACTCGCCCAAGGCGAATAGAACTGTCGTGATACTCCGTTAAGAGTATCACGACAAAGGTGGCATATTTTATTCCGAAAACACACGTCCGTATGGCAAGAGTCAATCCTCTTCCACCGGGTCAAACTCCAACGGGGTGATCTCATCCCCCTCTTCAATCACCTGCTCCGGCTCGGGATCGGGCTCGGGAAGAACCTCATCCGCACCAAAAATGGTTTCAAACAAAAGCTCTGCAAACATGCCGTGCATCTCTCTGCAAGGATGATTGATACCGTTTGCCAAAAGCTCGGTCGTATCCATGCCGTTTGCCTGCATCTGTTTCCACATGGCGTATCCGTCAGCAACGACTACACCACACTCAAAGGCTACCTGCTTGGCTGCCTCCATATAAGCATCCATTCTGCCGCTGTTCTGCATACCTGCTGTCACCTCGGCATATACCAAAAACGCATCGATCACGCTGTCGGTCACGTGCGTGTTCAGCATATTGGGCGTCATAAACAGCGTTTCTATTCCCTCTTGCTTCAATGCAGTAAAAATTTCACGCAAGGACTGCGTATAAGTCTCAAGCTCACCGTTTACGTCGTTAAGGCCGTAGCACACCACGCAAAGATCGGGGCGGTGTGATATAATATCGCGTTGCAATCTCTGCAAGCCGCCTGCAGCCGAGTCGCCCGAAACGCCCGCGTTGATCACGCTGACGGGGATCCAGTCGTATTTCTGCGCAATCATTAAGCGCAAACGGTTGTGGTACACAGCCGCAAAATCAAAAATGCAACCGCTGCCGCCCTCGATGCACTCGAATGCACCGTGTGTGACGCTGTCCCCCAAAAACGCAATGATGGGCGTTCCCGAATGGGGATTTTCTCTGCTTTCCAACAATTCCTTGAATTTCATCATCCTATATTTTCATCTCCCATAGCTTTCTTGCTTGATTTTACCACATCACGACCGCTTTTGTCAAGGATATTGTCAAATGCTTGTACATTTTCGCTTGCCAAAATTCGAGCCGTATGCTATAATAGATCAAAGGATACGCAAAGGGGGGATCTTATGTCAAGCTTTTGGATCAAAATCATCGCAGCTGCCGCTATGCTGGCTGACCACGCGGGCATGATCCTGTTCCCCGATGCAATCTGGCTGCGCATCATTGGCAGGCTGGCATTACCTCTTTACGCTTTATGCATAGCGGAAGGCTTTCGGCATACGCGCAACCGTAAGGCCTACTTTCTGCGTATTTTCGCACTGGGAGCCATCTGCCAAATCGTATATATATTCGTATCCGAGGATCTGTATTTGGGCATCCTGATCACGTTTTCGATCTCGATCGTGCTGCTGTTTTTTCTGGACACGCTGCTGTGCGCCTGTCGGGGAGAAAAAGATCCGCTCTCCTCTCTTGGGAAAAAGCTTTTCAAAAAGCAGCCCGGCAAAGCAGCAAGCATTGCGCTGTGTGCTGTCTTGTTTGCCGCTGCGCTTGCAAGCGCTGTCTCGCTGACAGTGTTTGTTCGTGTGGATTACGGGCTGAGCGGCATTCTGTTCCCCGTGCTTGTATACCTTGGCGGCAACACCCGTCTTGGCAAATTTCTCGGTGCGGCTGCGGGAACAGCAATGCTTGCCTGCAACCTGGAGGGCTCTGCAACACCGCGCATCTGGTCATTGCTTGCACTCATCCCGCTCGCGCTTTACAACGGTCAACCGGGCAAATATAAGCTCAAATATTTCTTCTACGTGTTCTATCCCGCCCATTTGGTCATTTTATACGGCATTGATCTGCTGATCGGTCTGCTATAGCCGAAGAGAGCCGCAATTATACTCAAATTATTTACAAAGTCCCGATGCAAATCTATTGACAATTCGGCAAAGATGTTGTATAATTTATTTAATCATGAATACTTATATTCCGGAGGAGTTCTTATGAAAAAGATTATTGCTGTGGCAATGGTTCTTGCTATGTTCGCGGCTTTGGTTGCTTGTGAAGCTTCCAAGGGCGATCTGACGTCCATCAACGACTATGTTGCTCCCAACTACACTTACACAACCGAGACCGGCATCTTCTCCTTTGAAGAAGCAGGCGATAACACTGCTGTGATTACCGGCTACGTTGGCAAAGCCGAGCCTCACGCCGTTGTCATTCCCTCTCAGGTAACTGTTGCTTCTTTGAACGAGAACGCGAAGGAAGAGGATAATGTCAGAAACATTATCGGTATTGCTGATAATGCTTTCTATTATTGCACTGCTATGACCTCTGTTGAAATTCCCGCATCGATCGAATCGATTGGTGACTGGGCATTTGCAGGCTGCACGGGGCTTACCGAAATCGTTCTGCCCGATGCTGTTGTTTCTATTGGCGAGGGCGCGTTCCACGGCTGTGATAACCTGACTTCCGTCAAGCTGTCTGCAAATTTGGAAAGCATTGACGACTTTGCATTCTATGGCTGCTCCGCACTGACTGCCATCGAGCTGCCCGCAAAGCTTGTTTCCATCGGTTCCGCTGCATTCTTCGGCTGCCAGGGTCTGACCACGCTGGACATTCCCGCATCCACCACCATCATCGGTGATCTGGCATTCTATCAGTGCAACCATCTGACCGCGATTTCTATCAACACCACCGCTGACAATATCGAATTCGGTGAGTATATCTTCTGGTCCGAGCTCAAGAGCGTGATCACCGCTCCCGAGGGCTCCAAGGCTGCAGAGTACGTTGAAAGCATCGTAATCTCCGGTGTTGGCGAAGAAGAAACCACTAAGGGCGAAGAAACAGAAACCGAACCCGAGGAAGAGCAGTCCACCGACGCAGCTGCTTAAGCACCATAACAAAACGAATAAAACAAAAGCGGAAGCCTTTTGCCAAAGGCTTCCGCTTTTTATTATGGAATATTACACACAAAAATCGTTCGGATGCTCGTCCAAGGGGACAAAGACCGGCAGATCTTTGATTCCCAAAAGCGCAGCGTCGTATACATAAGGCAGCACGGCCCACTGCAAGGCTGTACATTCGTTGCAACGCTTATCCAGACATCCGCAATGCGCGCAAAACGGATGGCGCGGATCGGTGATTTTTCTGTTCATGTACGCATACTGCCGCGGCGGCTTGACCGGTGCCGCAAAGCTGTGCGTACCGATTACCACACCGGCATCCTCAAAAGCTTACGCAAATGTACAAGCGCTTCTGTGGAGGTATCGGGTGACATGCGCACAGCAGCATGTAATACAACGCATTCCTCATCCCGCGCAGCATACAGCCAACCGCTGCGAGCACGTGCATGATTGCGCATGAAGGACAAAAGCGTCATCAAAACCACCGCCAATGTCTGGCCCGAGATCTGCATTTCGGGCAATTCCCATTTTCCTTGCATCGGAGGGAATTCAACAGTTTCCTGCGGCATAAGCTCCACGCCCCACAGCTGCGCTGCAAGCGAAATACATTCACTCGCAGCATAAGCATGCTCGGTGGCGTGACATGTGTCGATCAGCAATCGCAGCATAGCAACCGTTTGTATTACACGCTCTGCCATTTCCCGATCCTGTGCAGACATCGCAGGTGCAATTTCAGCCATATGCGTATCCGTATAAACCGTTCCAAGCGCTTGTGTTGCAAGTATATAGGCCAAAGCAGGCAGAGAAACGTGCGGTTTGATTACGATTCCCAACCGCCCTATGCTGCCAAACAAAGGTAATACCAACGTGCCGCCCATTCCCGCAAGGCAGATGGGCGTGCTGTACAGTCGGTCCTCGTGCTGCAGCCATTCCCGTCCCGCGCCGTAATACCGAGCAAATCAAGCAAAAGAGGCTGTTCTCCCCCACCTGTAGCAGATCGGTGCGCCAAAGGTGCACTTTGCAGTTGATTGAGATCGTATAAATAAAGGTCCTCGGAAAATAAGACCGCAATCCCCTGCTTGTCCGGCAGTTGGCATCCGCTCATCAAATCTTCCGCCCCTCCTGCAACTGTCTGACCGTCCAGCCGTTGAGCATGCAATCGTCCTCTACCTGCAGTTCGGCAAGCAGACGCAGGCGCATGGTGCGCAGCACCTCGGCATACGCGGGATCGGAAATCAGATTTTGCAGCTCGTAAGGATCTTTTTCAAGATCATACAACTCGTCGGTATCGGTCAGATTCCAGGTGTATTTGATATTGCCCATGCGCAACATTCTCTGCGAGAAAAGGCCAAACTGCTGGCCGTTGTAGGTAACCATAACGGCATCGCGATGTACGTCGCTCTGCCCCGTCAGCACAGGCAAAAGACTCTTGCCCACCATACCGTCCGCAGGTAAGCCGACAAGATCCATGATGGTCGCGGGAATATCCAGCGCGTTGGTATTCAAGGCGTGCGAGGTCAGACCCTGCGCAAACCTTGCAGGACAATGCCACACGTGAGGAATACGCGTGATCTCCTCGTACATGGCGTAGTGCTTGTCCATCTGCCTGCGGTCACCGCAATAATCACCGTGATCCGAGGTGTATACGATAACCGTGTCGTCAATCAAGCCCTGTTTCTCCAGATTGTCAAGCACTCGACCGATCGCGTCGTCGATCTGCGAGATCCAGGCATAATATCTCGCCACCACGGGCGCAAAGAAATCCCAATCCTTATCCTCGGTATCCCAGTTGACACGCTGCTGCCGTTGAATGTAGGGCTTATTTTCATACGTATCCTCAAAGCCGCCCCACACGGGGATATCAGCAGGGTCATACAGATCCGCAAACTCGCGCACAGGCGTGCAAGGCAGATGCGGCTCGGAAAACTCCATCTGGATCAGCCAAGGCTTTGTGTCCTGCCATGTATCAATCAGCGCATTCACCTGCTTTGCGGTCTGATGCGTGGGGGCATATTCCTTATCCATGTCGTAAACCTGTCCCCAAAAGCCGTTGGTCGGCACGCATTGCGGATATTTTTCGGCCATGGGGCGCACGACCTCGGAGCGCGGCACGTACACGTCATAGCCCATGGATTGCGGCGTTGCATTGTATCCGCCCTCCCAGGCACCAACCCAACCTGTATGGTAGCCAAGCACTTCGCGCATCTCCCGCGCCCAGGAGTCGCTGTCCGCAGGCAGCATACCGGTATAGATCTTCTGATTATAATTCCAAAGCGCCCCGATCTTTTCAGCGCGCTTACCCGTCAGCATGCTCTGTCTGGAGGGACAGCACACGGGGATAGGACAGTAGCTGTTTGTCAGATTGACACCGCCCTTTGCCAGGCGATCAATATTGGGCGTCTTGACAGGATAGCGATCTGCATAGCCAAGACAATCCCATCTTTGCTGGTCTACACAGATCCAAAGAATATTGGGTGTACTCATCGCATTGTTCTCTCCTTTTGCAACATATATGTATACAGCGCCCGCATGGCGCAATCAGAGTCAGACAGTATCACATCGCGCATGCGTCGGCAGCCGCCACCGCACACAGGCAAAAAACGGCATGAGCGACATAGCGCGGGAGCTTCGGGATGCTCGTCTGCAAAGCGTTGCATCCCCTCACTCTGCAGGGTCTGCTCCAGCGTATGCGTATGCACGTTTCCCGTACAGTATTCGGGCAACACGTAGAAATCGCATGGATACAGCGAGCCGTCCGCCTCCACGATCAGCTGCGGCGTGCAAAAGCCACGCGCACCGCAATGCCCTGCTCTGCCTTGCAGAGTGGCAAGGGCTTGATCAAATTCGCGCACTGTAAAGGGCGGTTTCCCATCCTTGAAGTCCTCGCGCCACAGCCTGTAAAAGCCGATCAAGAATTGTCCGAGCGCCTCGGGCGTGGGCGCGTATTTGCGCATCTCATTCTTCTCCAAGGGAGGCAGACATGGGATCAGCTGCACGTGCGACACGCCAAGCTTTTTATAATAGCGGTAAAGCTGCGTGGGATGCTTTGCCGTGTTTGCACTGACCACCGTAAGCAAATTATAGCGTACACCGTGTTTTTTCAGCTGCTCAATACCGCGCGTCACGCGCTCATGCGTTCCCTTTCCGTCCCGGGTTTTTCGTGCGACATCATGCAAGGCACGGTCGCCGTCCAAGGAAACGCCCACCAATACGTCGTTCTCGGCAAACAGCGTGGCATACACCTCATCGTCCAGCCAAAGGCCATTGGTCTGCACGGCATAGGTTGCGTCAATTCCCGCGTTTCTGACGTCTGCAAAAAAATCGTCAAAATGCTCCTGCCCCCAAAGCAGCGGCTCACCGCCCTGAAAGGCAAAATGCACGCGCTGCGCCCCGCTTTCTTTGACTCGCCCGATCAGCTTCCTTGCCGTGTCGCGCGTCATCATCCGATTGGTCGGTGCGCCCTGCTCTGCAAGATCTGCATAAAAGCAATAGTCGCACGCCATCTGGCAAAGCCCCGACGCGGGCTTGATCATCACGGTTATCTCACGCATAGCGCACCTCCTTGTCATTCTTCCCTTTTATCATACCACATTTTGCATGCTTTTGCAACAACAAAACGTTTTCTGCGCAAAAAAAGCGGCTGTCCCAAGCCGCTTTTCATATTACTCCCGTTCAATAGGAACAACAAACATTCCAAAAAATCCGTCTTCAATATAAATGTTTTCTTTTGTTGCGACAATTTTGTCATTCGGGATATTAAACTTAGAATGTTCATAACGTGATTTCTGATCGTTCTCCACCGGTCCGGATATATAATGCCTGCATTTTTCACAATAATTGTATCTTTCCGGCGGATAATGGCAATCGTTCATTATCCCGCATTGAATTCCCTCAAATTCATAATCGAAAAGTATCTTTTGCATATTCACATACATATTAGCCGCAGGAGGATGAGGATATTTTTGCGCAAGCTCGGGAGTAGATACAAAAAGAGGACGGTTCCCGCGTTGCCTTTCATTTTGATATAAAGGAACAAGATGTTCGCACAGTTTCATAGCCGACTCCAGTCCTTACATTGATAAAGCTGCCCAACTTCCTTACTCAGAAAGCCGGGCAGCTGCTTGAATGTTCTTAAATTAGTGAACGATGCAACGCTCGGTGTCCTTATCGAAGATGTGCATTCTGGAAACGTCCAGAGCAACCTTGATGGTGTCGCCTGCGCGAGAGGTGGAACGAGAGGATACGCGAGCGGTCAGCTTGGTCTCACCGGTTACCAGGTACAGATAGATCTCTGCGCCCATCAGCTCGGTAACGTCAACGTAAGTCTCGATGGTGCTCTCGGGGTTAGCTGCAATAGCAGCTTCCTGGTCGAGAATGCACTCGGGACGGATGCCTGCAACAACTTCCTGGCCGATATAGTCCTTCAGAGCGGGGTTGTTAGCCTTCTCTGCGGGAACCTTGATGGAGTGCTCTTCGAAGTTGAAGTAAACGTCCTCACCCTTCTTAACCAGCGTACCGTTGATGAAGTTCATCTGAGGAGTGCCGATAAAGCCTGCAACGAAAATGTTGCAAGGAGAATCGTACAGGTTCTGAGGAGTATCTACCTGCTGAATCAGACCGTCCTTCATAACGACGATTCTGGTAGCCATGGTCATAGCCTCTACCTGGTCGTGCGTTACGTATACGAAGGTGGTACCAACTCTGTTGTGGAGCTTGGTCAGCTCGGTTCTCATGGCTGCACGCAGCTTAGCGTCCAAGTTGGAAAGCGGCTCGTCAAGCAAGAAGACCTTGGGGTTACGTACGATTGCACGACCCAGCGCAACTCTCTGCTTCTGACCACCGGACAGAGCCTTGGGCTTTCTGTCAAGCAGGTGGGTGATATCCAGAATTCTTGCAGCTTCTTCTACTCTTCTCTTGATCTCTTCCTTGGGAGTCTTGTTGAGCTTCAGGCCAAATGCCATGTTCTCAAATACGGACATGTGAGGATACAGAGCGTAGTTCTGGAACACCATGGCGATCTTTCTGTCCTTAGGTGCTACGTCGTTTACCAGCTGGTCACCGATAAACAGCTCGCCCTCGGAGATCTCTTCAAGACCTGCGATCATACGCAGTGTGGTGGACTTACCGCAACCGGAAGGGCCTACCAGAACCAGGAATTCCTTATCCTTAACTTCAAGGTTGAAGTCGGATACTGCGGTCACGCCGCCGGGATACTTCTTGTAAATGTGACGAAGGGACAAACTTGCCATGGAATAATTCCTCCTGCGAATATTTTCATTAAAATTATTTTTCTTTTTGATGCCTCCTGCCGCATACTGCCGACACGGAGAACATTCTAATCTGTATTATATTGTACCAAAAAAACAGCAAAATGGGAAGAGCCTATTTCCCCAAAATTTTCTTTCTATCATTGTGCAGATTGCACAATACTTTCGAGTCCGATGAAAATTTCGGCACTTCTCTCGGCACTTCATCTTTAATATATTAAATTCACTTCAAAAGCATAGAGAGAGAAATGCGCTTTTTCTTGAGATCCACCGAAAGCACGCGCACCTTGACCACGTCGCCAAGGCTGACCACCTGAGAGGGGTGCTTGACGTACTTATCCGACATCTGCGAGATATGCACAAGGCCGTCCTGATGCACACCGATATCCACAAACGCACCAAAGTCAATGACATTGCGCACAGTACCCGTCAGGATCATGTCGGGCTTCAAGTCCTCCATGCTCATAACGTCCTCGCGCAGCTCGGGTGCGGGGGTGGAATCACGCACGTCGCGGCCAGGCTTTTCCAGCTCGCGGATCATATCGTCAAGCGTCGGCTCACCAACACCCAGCGCCTCGGCTACCTTAGCCTTACCCTGCTTTTTGACCGCCGCGGAAAGACCGCCCAAATGATTGTCACGCACGTCCTGCTCGGTATAGCCAAACATTTCCAACAACTGCTTGGCAGCGGCATAGGATTCGGGATGCACACCGGTATTATCCAAAATTTCTTTACTTTCCGGCACGCGCAAAAATCCTGCGCACTGCTCGTAAGCCTTGGCACCGATGCGCGGCACCTTGAGAATGGCAGCACGCGACTTGAATTCACCGTTTTCCTCACGGTATTTCACGATATTCTTTGCAGCTGTGATATTGATACCCGAAATATAGGACAGGAGCGAATAGGATGCGGTATTGACGTCCACACCAACCGCGTTTACGCAGTCCTCGACCACACCGCCAAGTGCCTGGTCCAGTCTTGCCTGCTTCATATCGTGCTGATACTGGCCGACACCGATTCCCTTGGGATCGATCTTGACAAGCTCAGCCAGCGGATCCTGCAATCTTCTTGCAATCGATACCGCGGAACGCTGCATAACGTCAAAATCCGGGAATTCCTCGGCTGCCAGCTTGGATGCGGAATAGATGGATGCGCCTGCTTCGTTGATGATAATATATTTACAACCCGACTCGGGCATCTCGCGCAAGATCCCCGCAATAAAGATCTCACTTTCCTTGGATGCCGTACCGTTGCCGATGGCGACCACGTCCACGCTATACTTCTTGATCATATACTTGATGATGCGCTTTGCTTCTTCAATACGGTGCTGCGACTTGGTGGTGGGGTATACCACAGCGGTATCCAGCACCTTACCCGTCTTGTCCACCACAGCGGTCTTACAGCCGTTGACGTAGCCGGGGTCAAAGCCAAGCACGGTCTTACCCTTCAAGGGTGCCTGCATGAGCAGGTGCGAAAGGTTGTCCGCAAACAGCTTGATCGCGCCTTCACAAGCCTGATCAAACATATCGTTACGGATCTCGCGCTCAATAGAGGGAGAGATCAGACGCTCATAGGAGTCGATAACCGCTGCGGACAGATACTTGTTGGCAGGGCTTTCGGGATTGGTAACCACGCAATGGAACAGATAATTGAGCACGATGTCCGCGCCCACGGTCAGCGTAACCTTGAGATACTCTTCCTTTTCACCGCGGTTAATCGCCAGAATGCGGTGTGCGGGAATCTTTTTGAGCGGCTCGTTGTATTCGTAATACTGCGCGTAAACACTGTCCTCTTCCTTTGCCTTTTTGCAGAAAAGCTCACCAAAATCAAAGGTCTGACGGCGCAGCGCTTTTCTGTACTCGGCGTTATCCGAAACGTCCTCTGCGATGATATCGCACGCACCCGCAAGTGCCTGCTCGGCATTCTCCACGCCCTTTTCTTCCGAAATAAAGCTCTCGGCATATACCTCCAAGGGCGGATCATAAGAGTCCTGCTGCGCCATAATGGCCTCGGCAAGCGGCTCCAAGCCCTTTTCTCTTGCCACGCTTGCGCGCGTTTTGCGGTGCGGGCGGAAGGGACGGTAAATGTCGTCCACCTCGGTGATGGTCTTGGCGTTCTCGATCGCCAGCTCGATCTCGGGCGTCAGCTTGTCCTGTGCCGCG
Organism: Clostridia bacterium; assembly: GCA_017452945.1. Next base: position 54,634 of record JAFTLD010000003.1, read on the forward strand.
ATCAGATCCTTGACCTCCTGCTTTCTCTTCTCAATATTGCGCAGATAAGTCAGTCTGTCCTCAAGCGTTCTAAGCGTGGTGTCATCCAGGCTGCCCGTCACCTCTTTACGGTAACGCGCAATAAACGGAATGGTGTTGCCTTCGTCCATCAGGGCAATGGTGTCGATCAATTTTTGTGTTTCGATGTTGAGCTCCTTGCTCAGTGTTGCAATAATGTCCATGCTTCGGGTTCCTTTTCGTTGTAGTATTGGGATGTTTGTAGTATATGGGGTATTTTTATAAAAGTCAATTTTCGAATTTCAACAGAATGGCATCGCCCTCTCCGAGCGTCATACGGTAAATGCCGTCCTCGCTCTCCAGCGTCAGGAATTCACCGCTCTCTGCGTCAAACAACGCAACGGTTCCCTCTGCTTTGAAGCAGAAGTCGTTTTCATTTTCATAGTCGCGGTTGGCAATCAGCACGTAGCCGTCGGTAAATACGCCAACGGTCAGCTTGTCGCCCTGCACGCTGTCAATCGGGCCTGCAGCACCCTGCAGGTACTGCACGTACCGCTCGTTGGGCATCTCGCCAAGATGATACACGCCAAGAGATTGCTGCTCATTCAGAATCGAACCCACAGCCTGCAGCTCACGGTTGATGTCCGCAATCATGTGGTAGTGAGGCAGCGTTTCGCCGGTTTGGCTGATCATGCCGTTTTGCCAATGCCAGAAATCGTCACCCTCGGTATTGTTCGCACCGGGTGTCCAGTAGGTAAAGTAGGAAAGGCGCGCAGAGCCGTACGCCAGCGACTGCCAGACCTCCCAGCGAAGCTCTCCGTCGGTCAGATTGCGGTAAGGTCCATGCTCAACCACCAAAATGATGACCATGAACGGAATGCCCGTTTTGAGCGATTCGTTTCTGATCTGCTCGATGTTGGTAAAAAATCCTGCTCTGTCCACGTTTTCAAACTCGGACGCACCGCCAAAGGTGGAATCGTAGATCTGCTGCTCACGCTCGTTGGTGATGATCTTGGCCTGCTTTCTCGCGCCCTTGAGGAAATGATAGTGGTCATAGCTGATAATGCTTGGCTTAACCATATCGGTATACTGTGCCAGGTGATCCTCATAGGTGGGATTGCCCAGCTGCTCGGGCGAGGCGTAGTTGGGGAACAGATTGATATAAGCCTCGTGCGCGGGATCAAGCTCTGCAAGAATCTCGCGGATCTCTGCCAGCATATCGAAGGCGGAGGCATTGGGCTCGTCCACGATGTGATAGCCAAACAGCGCGGGGTGAGCCCCGTACTTCTCTACCACGCCTGCCAGATACGCGCGTCTTTGCTCGGGATTGGCGATAGCACGGTAGATATCACCGTCCGATACCATAACCTTCATGCCACGCTCGTGTGCAGCATCCAGTACCAAAAGGTTGGTCTTTGCGTCAAACTCGGCAAGCATGAGCGTAAAGCCCGCATCCTTGACTCTGTCAATCTCCTCAGTGGCAAAACTGCCGTCCGCGCGATAAATAAACTCTTTTTTGATTCCTTCCCAGTACGTAATCGGGTATTGCATGTCAATCCTCCTATGTTTAATCTTTTTTTGTCAAAAGCGCAATCTGTGCGCTGTCAAGATACTTCCATTCTCCGCGATCAAGCGCGGGGTCAAGCGTCAAAGGGCCAAAGCTGACGCGCTCCAGATACGTGATCTGGTTATGCACCGCCTCCATCATCAGCTTGATCTGATGATATTTGCCCTCGGTCAGCGTGATCTTGCCTTCCCTTTCGCTCTCGCGCTCCACACAGCAGGGCGCGGTGACGTAGCCGCCAATGTCCACACCGCTCTCAAGAGCTTCAATATCCGCGTCTGACAGCGGGAATTTGACGCGAAAGGCGTAGGTCTTGGCCACGTGGCTCTTGGGAGCAAGCAGCCTGTGTGAGGTGTCACCGTCGTTGGTCAGAAGCATCAGCCCCAGCGTGTTTTTATCAAGTCTGCCACAAGGAAACAGCCCTATCTTTTGCAGCTCGGGCGGCAGCAGCTCGACCACGGTGGGCAGCTTTCCGTCCTCGGTTGCGCTGACGTAGCCCTCGGGCTTGTTGAGCATGATATAGGTAAATTTGCGATAGCATACGGGCGTGCCGCAATAGACAACAGATACCGCATCGGGGTCAACCTGCATGTCCGCTTTTTTAGCTACCACGCCATCCACAAGTACCCGGCCCGCTCTGACCGCAGATGAGATCTGCGAGCGTGAGGCAATGCCGGTCGAGGATATCATTTTGTCCAGTCTCATAGCCCTCTTCTCCCATTTTTTATCAATATATTATAACACATCCGCACCGTTTTGTAAACTGTTTTTTTGCCCGGAACCCCATTTTCATGATTTTGCACACATACGGCGCACCGATTTGTGCAACTATGCGTGTCGCAGGGGAGAGCTTTGGTATTGTTTCGAGAGTTTAACTAAATTACGCGCGCATAACAGGGGGACGTAGCATTGTTACGCCGCCGGTTGCACAAACACGACAAGAAAGCAAAATTGCGGTGTAACAAGGGCCTGTCCCCCGTTACGCGCAACATGTAAAAACACCATGTAACAGAGAACCGTCCTCTGTTACATAGATATTGTTAGAGCTTAGCAAAATTCGCGCGCATAACAGGTGGACGGAACCATGTTACATTGCGCTCCCTTGGGTCGCTGCAACGTAACGTGGACCCGTCCCCGCAGTTACACGCTTGGTTAACCGTTCGGGGACGCGCGTAACCGGGGACGGAGCATTGTTACGCCGCCGGTTGTGCAAACACGACAAAAAAGAAAAATCGCGGTGTAACAAGGGCCTGTCCCCCGTTACGCGCACTGTTATACAAAAGCTGAGAATTGTACTCAATACAAGCAAAAAATTCCCCTTGACCGACAGTTTGAAACATGATATAATACAAAGGACAACAACATCGAAAGGAAGGCCTTTTTATGAATCTGACCTACCATCTTTCATACGACGTTCTGCACAAGGGCACACTTGCCCCCCGTGCTTATTTCATTCCCTATCACTCTGCCAACGCGGCTGCGCGCGACCTGCGCGATCAAAGCCAATTCTTTATCAATCTGTGCGGTGAGTGGGGCTTTACCTTCTATCCCTCGGCAAAAGAACTGCCCGAAATTGCGCTTGCCGCGTCTGCCGACAAGATCGAGGTGCCTCGCTCCTGGCAGACTATGCTCGGCCGCGGCTACGATACCCCCAACTACACCAACGTGGTTTATCCCTTCCCGCTTGATCCGCCCAATCTGCCCGAAAATATTCCCTGCGGCCTTTACGCGCGCAGCTTCACGGTTCACCCCAAAATGCTTGAAAAGACCGTGTGCATCAATTTTGAGGGCGTAGACTCCTGCTTCTACCTGTTCGTCAACGATCAGTTCGCTGCCTACAGCCAGGTCAGCCACACGACCAGCGAGATTGATATCACCTCCTATTTGCACGCGGGTGAAAATACACTCAAGGTACTGGTATTCAAGTGGTGTGAGGCAAGTTACCTGGAAGACCAGGACAAGTTCCGCTGGTCAGGAATTTTCCGCGACGTCTATCTGCTTTTGCGCGATCCCATGCATATCGTGGATATCTACAACCACCCCGCAGTCGCGGACGACCTTGCAAGCGCGACTTTGACCTGTGACCTGATGCTTTCGGGCAAGGCGCAGGTGGCCTATTCCCTGTCCGCGCCCGACGGTGCAACCGTTGCATCGGGCAGCCTGATGGCAGACGGTGAGGCTGAGATCAAGATCTCCCTTGACGCGCCCGAATTGTGGTGTGACGAGATCCCCAATCTCTACACGCTGCACCTGCACGCAGGCAGCGAATATATCGACATTCCCGTAGGCTTCAAGCACGTACAGATCAAGGACAGCGTGCTGTACATCAACGGCCAAAAGGTCAAAGCCAAGGGCGTCAACCGCCACGACAGCCACCCCGTACTGGGCTCGACCACCCCGATGGACCATATGATCCGTGATCTGATGATCATGAAGCAACACAACGTCAACACCATCCGTACCAGCCACTACCCCAACGATCCGCGCTTTTTGACGCTTTGCGACCGCTACGGCTTTTACGTAGTCGACGAAGCAGACCTTGAAACACACGGCATGGCTGTGGCAGATAGATGGGACGAGCTTTCCGACTCCCCCGACTGGACCGAGAGCTACGTGGATCGCGCGCGCCTGATGATGGAGCGCGACAAAAACCACGCCTGCGTGCTGATGTGGTCGGTCGGCAATGAAATGGGCGTGGGACGCAACCACGAGGCTATGGCAGACTATTACCACGGCCGCATGCCCGGATGCCTTGTGCATTGGGAGGACAAATCCCGACGCAACGTTGTGCATATTCAGTCCATCTATCAGGATAAATCCGATGAGGAGATCCGCGAGCTGGTCAAGGACGATCACCTTGATATCGAAAGCCGTATGTATCCCGAACTCTCGGAGATCCAAGATATTTATTTCGACCGCAAGCTGTTTTCCAAGCCCCTGTTCCTTTGCGAATACTCCCACGCCATGGGCAACGGCCCCGGATGCCTTGCCGATTACTGGGATCTGATCTACTCCCACGACTCCTTCTTTGGCGGCTGCGTTTGGGAGTTCATTGACCACGCCTGCGCCATCGGTGACGTTTATACCAATCCCAAATACCGTTATGGCGGTGACTTTGGCGACACACCGCACGACGGCAACTTCTGCACCGACGGTCTGGTGTATCCCGATCGACGTCCGCACACGGGACTGATGGAATACAAGCAGGTCATCAAGCCCTTCCGCGCGGCCTTTGATCAGAGCACAGGCACGCTGACGCTGACCAACCTGCGCTACTTTACCTCGCTTTGCGACCTTGACTTGCATTGGAAGCTGGAATGCCGCGGCAAGGTCGTGGCGTGCGGCAGTATTTACGCGCCCGACGTAGCACCGCAGACAAGCGCGGACTTCTTCCCCATTGCATGGGATGCGCCTCTGTCCGATTGCGTATATCTGACCGTTTCAATGGTGCAAAACACCGACAAGCCCTGGGCGGCAGTCGGCCACGAGGTAGGCTTTGCGCAATTCGAGATTCTGACCGAAGCGGCAGAGAAAGCACCGCTTGGCACAAAGACTTCCCCTTATGCGTCCATCAAAGCAGAAGAGGCTAACGGCAATATCACCGTCACCACCGCCAAAACGGTCTACACCTTCAAGGACGGCCTGATCAGCGGCATCCTTGATAACGGCAAGCAGCTGCTGAGCTCCCCTATGACGCCCACCGTTTGGCGTGCGCCCACCGATAACGACAGAAACATCCGCCGCGAGTGGGAGCGTCTTGGCATGCACACCGCCACCGTAGCCTGCACGGGCTGCGAGATTGCAGAGCAGACCGACGCGTACGTCAAGATCACGGCTGCTATGACGCTTGGCAACAACGGTGCTGAGCCAATTGCCAAAATGCTGGCAACCTATACCGTATATGCAGAGGAAGGCTTGAAGATCGATATTGACACCGAGATCCGCGAGGATCTGCCCCACCTGCCCAGATTTGGCCTGCAGTTCACCATGCCGGATGGCACCGAAAACCTGACCTACTTTGGCAAGGGTCCCGTGGAATCTTATGCCGACAAGCGCCACGCTGCGCATATGGGACTTTTCCGCACCACCGCCACCGACAATCACGAGCCCTACGTCAAGCCCCAGGAAAACGGTGCGCACGCTGACACGCGCTGGGCTTGCTTCTCTTCCCTGATCGGTCATGGCATTGCTGCCGTCAGTACCGCGCGTGCGTTCAGCTTCAACTGCTCGCACTTCACTCCCGCACAGCTGGCATCCACCGCACACAACGATGAACTGGTCCCGCTGAAGGAAACGGTCATCAACCTCGACTACCGCCACGACGGCATCGGCTCCAACTCCTGCGGACCGGCTCTTGAACCCAAGTGGCAGTTTGCCGAGAAGAAATTCACCTTCACCCTGCGTCTGCTGCCCGCATTTGTGGAGGGCACCGATCCCTTTGACGAGATTGGAAGACAGTAAATAACGTATACGCCCATAACATGTCCTCAGACAGCTATGGGCGTATTGAATAAAAGTATTACGCCATGCATATACTGTTATCGGGTGGCACTCTGCCTTTGGATCCAATAAATATTTTTCCGAAAGGTATTGCAATTTGTCTCGATCTGTGTTATAATGCAGTCAAGGAAAACGGGCTGGTCGCAAGACCCGGGTCCACCTACGGCGGGGATGTTCCCCGCCATTTTCTTTAGAAAGGATGTACTAGACATGAGCGAGCTCAGCATCTTCGTTGACGAATCGGGAGATTTTGGTTCATACGAATCGCACGCCCCCTTCTATTTGTTCACGCTCGTATTTCATGATCAAAGCAAATCCATCAAAGACCAGATCGCTCATCTTGAGCGAGGGCTCACCGATCTTGGTTTTGATATGCAACACTGCTTTCATGCAGGCCCCATCATCAGACGTGAGCAGGATTATCAATATCTTTCAATCACAGAACGAAGAAAGTGTCTGAACCGCATTTTAGCTTTTTCCAAAAGCTGCGAAATATCTTATATCACATTTTCAGTAGAGAAAAGACATATGTTTGACTCCTTGGAATTGACCGTTGCGCTCTCAAAGCAGCTTTCTTCATTTATTCGGGAGGAGTATTCCTTTTTCATGCAATTCGACCGAATTATCGTATACTACGATAACGGTCAAGTGGAGTTGAACAAGCTTTTAGCATCAGTTTTTGCCGTCATGCTGCCGCAAGCAGAATTCAGAAAGGTACTGCCGGCAGATTACAGGCTTTTTCAAGTGGCAGATTTCATTTGCACATTGGAGCTCATCCATCTCAAAGATAAACAACACATTTTGTCGAAATCAGAAGAAGCCTTCTTCGGTTCTATGCGAGACATGAGAAAAAACTATATAAAACCTATGGGCAAAATACATTATCAGAATCAGAAAAAATAACATACATGAAAAATCCCACCATATCTCATGGATATGGTGGGATTTTTCATAGCATTGCTTTATTTTTTCTTGTTCACAACTCAGTCCTTCTTTTTACCGATCACCAGCGCGCCAAGAGCGATGCAGGTAATCAAAGCCATGCAAGCGGTCACGGATTTGCATCCGGTTTCTTCCGCGGGTTCGGTTCCCTGTTCGGTTGTGGAATCGTCGGTCGTAGGTGCCTCGGTTGCGTCGGTCGTTTCAACCGGCTCGGTGGTAACCTCCTCAGGTACTGAGTTTTGCTGCGTGCTGACATAGCTGTACTTGAATCTTGCACCGGGGGCAACGTCACCCGAAATGTAGAAGTCCATGATATCGCCCGAGAACTTGGTATAGTCGCCCTCGTCGTGTACGTTATCCGTCCAGGAGAAGTTGATGGTAAAGTCGTTGCCCGAAAGGCCAAGGTCGCTCTTTGCCACCTTGATTGTCATATATCTGCCGTCCACGGTATATGCGCAATCCGCAACCTTTGTGGACTCATAGCCGTTGCCGCTGAACTTTTCAAGAACAACGGTATCTGCACTTGCAGCGGACTTGCCTATCACGTACTCAAAGGTCTCCCAACCCTGATTCTGCTGGTCGGAGTCGATATACAGCGTCATCCACAGGCTGTCGGTATAGGGCGTGATATTCTCGGCACATTCTACGTTGAAATACACGTACTCGTCGTCACGTGCGACCTGCGCACCGATCAGATCGTTTCTGCCCGAGGTCTCGGTGTAATAGTAATTTCCATAGCCCGAGCTCTTGCGGTCACCCGTGTTATTTACATATGCTTCGTAATAAGGTGCAACGTCCTTCCACTGTGCCTGGCCTGCCGAGAGATCAATGGTAGTCATCAGCGAAGGCTCGGGGATCGGATTGACACCCTTATAGCGACGCGCATAGTTGACAAACAGATAGTAATAGTGATCCTTCAGCTCACCCTTGGTAGGCTCAAGGTCACGGGAGAATTCGTTATCAAACTGGTCGACAAGCGCATTGTTGACCTTGGAGTTGGCACCGCCCCAGGGATCGGGCTGACGCCATGCGTGCCACTCGTTCCAGCCTGTGACAAACAGAACCTCGGGATCCATTTCCAGCGCATAATCGAACTGCTCGGAGAACTGGTATCCCCACAGAGAAGCGCTCGGACCTTCCTTTGCGTAGCGGTCGTGATAGGTGGAGGTATACGAACGACCCATAACGTTCTCACCGTTCATGGCCGTGATTTCTTTGGTCACGTAATTGTGGTTGACCGCAACACCCACGGTCATCTGTTCGATCAGGCCTTTTCTGATGCCGGTCGCCCCTTTGTCAGAATACAAAGCCTGCGGATAAACTGACAGCCACCCCCACGTCTTTGCGGCAGTGCTTGCCACGCGATACTCAGGCTGACCTGCACGCCAGGTAAAGAACGCCTTGATCTCCTTACCAAGCTCACCCTCCGGAACAGCATTGCGCTGACCCATCAGCATAGGCTTATCATCCCAATAGAACCACAGATCCTGATACAGACCGGGCTTATAAATATCGTGATAGATCACGTTTGCCTGCGAGATCGCACCACTGTGTATACCAAACGGGAGCACATATGAAACCTTGGGGACGTCTACACCACCGTTATGCAGCGCATCCTCCCATGTGGGATACAGCACGAAATAGCTCTCTCTCCATGTATAGCCGCCGTTTGTGTTGTCGGTAAAGATGACGTCAACGCCCGCGTTGGCCAACAGCTCAGCCTGGCGGCGCAGCACCCATGGATCTTCGGTGGTATAAAAGCCGTAGATCGGCTCATTCCAGAAGCAATAGCGTCCCGTTCCTGCCCACGCCGGGTGGTTATAATCATTCTTCGCATCGGGATATTGCTTGAGCAGCTCGGTGGTGTTGAGAGCACCTGCCGAAGCGGTCTCCTTGGTGTGCCAGGTCCAGTAGAACATTGCCAGAGTCTTATCCTCACGAGGTGCACCTACGTCGGCATAAGTCAGAGATACTCTGCCAAGGCCATCGGTAAATACCCAAGTGTCGGGCATAACCTCGTTCTGATGGCTCAGACTTTCCTCGGGAACGACCACGGTTTCCTTCTGAGCAACGATCACCTGCGGCTCCAACGTGGCAAAAGGCTCTGCAGGAGCATCCCCTGCAAAGGTGACCTTCATTTCCCAGTCGTTTTGGGATTCGGTGCCGTTTGCATAGCAATAGCCGCCCGAAACCTTACAATCCATCACCCAAACGCCAACCTGCCCCTGAACGTTATGAATACGCAGGAAATACTCACCTGCGGGCTGCTCGTCAAAACTCAACTGGTTATAGGCATTATCTTTGAGCGGAATAAAATCCTTGCTTGCAACAGGCTCTGCCGCAATCGTAGTATCGTAATTGGTATCCCACACGTAAAGGCTCAGCGTTGCCGAGGAATCGGACGTGCTCCACGTAGGAATGGATACCGAAAGTGCGGTGAACGCACCGTTAAAGCCAATACGAATACCGTAGTCACCGCCAATTTGCTTAGCCAAACGGTTGGGTAAAGACTTGTCGTAAATATTCACGGTCGAATCTGCTGCATATACCACCGAAACGGCAACGGCTGCAAGCATGGACAGCGTGATCAGCAAGCACAGTGCAGTCGATAAAAACTTGCGATTGAATTTCATACGAAACCTCCTTGATCGTATTTGGGCAAGTCGTTTAGCAGATTATACCATAAAATCGCATCTGCGTCAATAGATTTGCGCAAGTTTGCCAAAACAAAAGGCGGACGGCACTCACGCTGCAGTGCCGCCCACCTTTTACTTTATCGGAAAATACAAACGATCAAATACAATATCATGCACAGAATTGCTGCAGGAGAGGCAAATGCAAGTCCGATGTTCCCTGCTATCGCACTACCGGACAGTTTCTCTTCGGGCTTATAAGCATCCGAAACGTCATCCTTGGCATAAGCGCGATAGAGTCTGCTGCACTCACCGCAAAAAACGGCCAGGCACAAAAGCAATGCTGCGATCATCAAAATCAGGAATAACGTTGTTGCACTCTGCGTCACGTAAAAATCCGCAAATGCGCTCTGCCCGAACAGACAGAACAAATTGTACAGAAAATGCACGATCATGGTACAGAACACCGAACGGGTCGCGTACATGGTCAGTGCCAGCACTACACCGGCAAACAGATACACAGGCATTGCCAGCAGATTGAAATGCAGCATAGAAAACAAAACCGAGCTGACAGCAATCGCACAAGCCACGCCCCTGCCCTCAAATTCCGCGCAAAGCATGCTGCGAAAGATCAGTTCCTCACACACAGCAGGCAAGATGGCATACCCCAAAACCAGATACAGCATGCCCGCCATGGTGCCATCATGTCTGGATGTAAAAGTGTCATAGAGCACAAAGCTTTGCCCCTCACTCAGATTGCCCATCAGCACGCTGAGCAAAAAGCAGCCTGTGATCAAAGCACCTGCCGCACTTGCGATCAAAAAGATATGATCCGGCCTCGGAGCTTTCAAGCGCATGCGCCTTGCGTACTCCTTGCCTCGGAAACGGAAAAACAAATAGCCGGGAATCACAAAGATCAAAATCTGCAGCAGCACGACCACCAAATATTCATTGTCGTGGTCGATCAACAGCGCATCGATCAGGCGTGAAAGCAAAAGCAGCACAAATATTGCAAGCACCGGCAGCATAACGGGATCAAACGGCAGCTTTCCAAGCAACGGGATCTGCTTCCATTTATACATAAACCGCTGCCAACGGATATTCTCCGTCCCATCTACCTCGTCCTCTGCGTCCTGCTCGGGCTCCCAAAGATCCTCTTGCTCACCGTAGTCGTCATCGATGGTGGGAACTGCTTGCTCGGATGCAAAATCGCTGTCGTCTATGATAGTTTCCTTTGGATCGTCCTGCCAATCCTGCGATTGCTTTTGATCCACGCGCCATTCCCCCTTTCGATCAAAAACGTATTGTACGGGTACGTCGTACGCATCATGCGGCAAATATTCGGCCATACCGACCTCAAACACCGCACACGCGCGCACACCCACAAAGGATGCCAAAAATCTGTCGTAATAGCCCTTGCCGTAGCCGAGTCGGTTTCCCTCTTTATCCACGGCAAGCGCGGGTACGATGCAAAGCGCGTCACCCACGGACTGCCACAAGGGGCAATCACGGCACGGCTCCAAAATGCCAAAGCTGCCCTTTTCCAGCTGCTCGGGAGAATCCACCACGTAAAACGCCATGCTCCCCGCCTTATCAAGGCAGCGCGGATACGCCACCACCTTGCCCTTTTCCCATGCGTCGGCCGCCACACAGGACAGATCGATCTCACCCTCGGTGGCCGCATAAAGCAGTACGCTTGATGCACTCTCATACAGAGGGCTTTGCAAAATATTCGCACAGATCTCGCGTTCCTGCGCTTCTCTTTGCTCGGGCTGCATATCCGCACGCGCGGCACGGTAGTGCGCGCGCATCTGTTTTTTGTTCAGCTCATTCATTTGGCAAACACCGAAGCAGCGATCTGCTCGGCAGTTTCTTTGCCGCAAAGCACCTCAACAAGAGCAAGCCCGAATTCAAGCGCTGCGCCCATGCCCTTGGCAGTAATGATCTTGCCGTCGCACTCCACGCGTGCGTCGGTCACGGTCGCGCCCTTCAGGTATTGCTCAAAGCCGGGATAGCACACAGCTCTCTTGCCGTCCAGATACCCACGCTTGCCAAGCACCATGGGTGCTGCGCAGATGGCGCAAAGATACGCATCGTTGCGCGCAGCAGCACGCAGTGCCGCATCTACCACGCGAGAATTATCCAGGTTTTCCGAGCCCGGCATGCCACCGGGCAAAATAATCATATCGGGGGTACTGTCGCGATACATGGTGTCGGGAATGTCGGCCTGCACGCGAATGCCGTGCGCACCCATGATGCTGTCGCCGCCCACGCCAACCGTGGTGACCTTGACGCCTGCACGACGCAGCACGTCCAGAGGCGTCAGCGCCTCGATCTCCTCAAAACCGTTTGCCAAAAACAGATATACCATGTTTCCCTCCGTAATGCTTCAAATTATGCAAAAAATGCGATCAGCTCGTCCACCTTGACGGTCTGCTCTTCTCTGGTAGTCAGATTCTTGACCTTAGCCACACCCTCGGCATACTCGCTGCCGCCAATGATGACCACGTGCGAGAATCCCTGACGGACACCCCAATCCAGCTGCTTGCCAAACTTCTTTTTGCCAATATACAAGGTAGAGGCAATGCCTGCGTCGCGCAAAGCCTCGGTCAGGCATGCGCAGTGCTCGTAAGGCACGTCATCAAACACGGTGACCAGCACCTTGGTGCCGCCGGTGTACAGATCGGGAATCAGATTATGGATGGTCAGGAAGTTTTCCAGCGTTACGTCGCCCAAACCGTAGCCCACACCGCTGATCTGATTCTTGACGAACAGGCCGACCAGATTGTCATAGCGGCCGCCGCCGAACATGGCGCGGTTATTCTCGGGAGCGAGGTCAAATACCTCAAAAACGGTACCGGTGTAGTAGTCAAGGCCGCGCACGATGCCGAAATCAAACGTACAGTAGCGGTCAAGACCCATCTTACCTAGCATATCAAACAGGTTGGCAAGCTCCTGTGCACCTCGGCTCTCGGGGCAAATGGCACATGCCTCTGCCGCGCTCATGCCGTACAAAGCGTCGATCTTGGCGATCTGCTCTGCTCCAAGCCCTAACTCGCCCATTTCCTTTTCGTAAACCTCGCGCGGGATCTTGTTCTTCTTGTCAACCACCTTGGAGACCTTGCGTGCGCGCTCCTCGCCCTCACCGGCAATGGTGGCAATGACGTCGTTGAAGAAACGGCGGTTGTTGATATGCACGCGGAACATGGTTTCGTCCGCACCAAAGGCGCGCAGAATACGAATGGCGCTGGTGATGGCCTCCAGATCTGCCTCATAGCCGTCGCAACCGAAAATATCCACGTTGACCTGCCAGAATTCACGCAGTCTGCCTCTCTGAGGCTTCTCGCAGCGGTAGCAGTTAGGCATGGAGAACCACTTGAGCGGGAAGTTGAGTTCCCCGATCTTGGCGGAAACCATACGCGCAACGGTGGGGGTCATTTCGGGACGGATAGCCAGATTACGCTCTGCTCTGTCGGTGAAATGGTAGGTCTGCTCGTTGGCGATCTCCTCACCGCTCTTGGCGGCATAGAGCTCCAAGGACTCTAACATCGGGCCTGCATACTCGTCAAATGCGGCATCCTCCAGCGTCTTGCGGATCTTACCGAAGAACCAGTTGCGCAAAACCATCTCGCGCGGATAAAAATCTCTTGTACCCTTGTAGGGCTGTGTAGAAAGCAATTTCATTTGTTTGTCCTCGTTTTTGATTAATCATATTATTATACCATACGTAAGCACGCCTTGTCAATCACAAAGACTCAATCAAGCGTACCAAAACCAAAACATTTTTGCCCGGATTTTTGATATTCTTTTCAAAAAGCTCTTGCTTTTTTGAAAATGGTGTGTTATAATATGACCTGTGCTAAATAACGGCACAAAAACAGACGGAGAAGTACTCAAGTGGTCGAAGAGGCGTGACTCGAAATCTCGTAGGGCATTGACGTGTCGCGTGGGTTCAAATCCCACCTTCTCCGCCATAAAAGCCAAAAGGAGAATCGCAAGATTCTCCCTTTGGCTTTTATCGTGAAAACTCTACCGATTTAAACCCCGCATGAGCGGTGACCGGGCGGACAAGCTGATGCTGTTCCCTACACATTCGCGCGCGTAACAGGGGGACGGAACCAAGTTACATTGCCTCGACCTTGGGCCTTGCAACGTAACATGGGAGCCGTCCCCCTGTTACACGCTTGCTTGTGCTGCGGGAGCAAGCCCCCGCCCTACGGGAGCTCCCCCACCTACGCCTCAAAGCGAAAAAATCCAACAACGCGGTCGGGGCCGTGCGTAACCGGGGACGGAGCATTGTTGCACCGCGACACAACCAAACGCAACGTAAAAACCGATCATACGGTGTAACAAGGGCCTGTCCCCCCGTTACGCGCAATACGTAAAGCGCTTATAATATTAGGTTTTATAATATAACAGAAAACCGTCCCCTGTTATAAAAAACTACGATTCGTAGAAAAAAGTCTTGGGTTGCCCGTTTCTCGGTCTTCGATTCGCAGATTGACAAAAAAATAAAAGCATGGTACAATGGAATTATCTGAATTAAGGAAAAATTTGCGTGAAGGTTCGCTCTACCCATGTGTTCGGTTTACTGTTCACGCATAACTTTATTAAGCCGTCAAAGGCGGAATGGAGATTGATATGAAACACAACTTCGGATTCAAATTTTTCTGCACGCTTCTGTCAGCCGGTATGCTGATGAGTCTGGCGCCCATGGGTGCTTTGGCCACCAAAACAGCAGAAGGCTTGAACAGCCGTCAAACCTCTCCGGTAGATATGATCGAAATAGACTTCTCTTCCGCTGACGGTTTCCAAACCGCGGAGAACCGGGCAAAAAATGCAGCCATGACCCTTTCGGTGGGTGAAGGCGTTCTGAATATTTCGGGGCGTCAGACAGTAAGCGGCCATGCATGGAACTATCAAACCATTTATTCGGATCTGAATATTCCCGTACGGGAGGATACAAAGCTGACCTATATCATGGTTCCCAAGGGAGAGATGCAGGAGGACTATCCTTCATTGCATTTGGCAATAGATCTGAAATTTTCCGACGGCACCTATCTGAGCCAGCTGGACGTGGAAGATGAAAACTGCGTGAGCATGAATCCCAATGATCAAGGAGCGGCCAAGGCCATGTTCTACAGCGTGCAGAACATCAGCATCACGGCTTTGGGTGCCTATGAACAATGTGTGGGCAAGACGATCACCGACATTCTGGTGGGCTATGAAAACAAAGACGGCAAAGCCGGCACGTTTGCGGCTACCATTGACGATCTGCGCATCGGCCCCTCGGTGAAGGTCTATGACGAGCTGACGGACTACGTCATAACCACCCGCGGCACCAACCCCGTAAGCCCTTACGAGCTGTCCCGCGGTGCATGCCATCCCTTTGTGGCTCTGCCCCACGGCTTTAATTTCTGGACACCCGAGAATGTGGGCTGGATGGGTATCTATGATTACAACGCGGGATATATTTCCTCCTTCCGTTGCAGCCATCAGGCCAACTTCCATTTGGGCGACCCTGCCGCCTGGAACTTTATGGTCACAAGCGGAGGACACGGCAACACGGCCTATGACCACGACGATGAGGTGGCGCAGGCTCACTATTACAGCGTGGAATTCAACAAGGAAAGCGGTATGGCTGCCGGTACCAAAGTGGAAATGTCTCCCACGGATCACGGTGTCTCGGTTCGCGTAACCTATGATGCAGGCTTGAATAAACGCGGTATCACGGTGAACGACATGAAGATCGATGCCGCTTCGGCTTCCTTCAGCGGAACGGTTCGCGTCAGCTGCACCAATGGCAGCTGGAACACGACCATTCAGAAGATGTACATCTACGGCACCTTTGACACCCCTGTGGAAAGCGTCAAAGGCAACACCGCTTATTTTGCTCAAGCTGCCGCAGGACAGACCGTGGTCACCATGAATCTTGCCACCTCCTTCATCAGCGTGGAGCAAGCCAAGTCCAATTACGAGCAGGAGCTGGGCGGCAAGACCTTTGATCAGGTCTATACCGAGGCACAGGCCATCTGGGAGGACAAGCTGGGCGTGGTGGAGATCGAAGGTGCCACCGAGGATCAGCTGATCAGCTTTTATTCCAACATGTACCGTCTCTTCCTCTACCCGAACCATATGGGTGAATACACCGGCCAGGGTCAGGCGGACGGCTGGCAATACAGAAGTCCCTATACCCAAGAGGTGGTAGACGGAAAAATGTACTATAATAACGGCTTTTGGGACACCTACCGCACCGCATGGCCTGCCTACGCTCTGCTGGAGCCCTCTCAGGACGGCGAAATGCTGAACGGATTTTTGTACCACTACCGCGATTGCGGCTGGGTTCCCCGTTGGTCTATGCCAAACGGCTTGGACTGCATGGCGGGTACCAGCTCCGACGTGGTCTTTGGCGACGCACTGATGCGCGGTGTCGAGTTTGACGTAGAAACTGCTTATGAAGCCGCCCTGAAGAACGCCAATATGTCTACCTACGCAGGTGGCCTGGGCGGCCGCAAGGGTATGGACACGGGTATCTTCTTGGGTTACATCCCCAACACCACCCCCAACGGCATGTCCTGGACGCTGGACGGTTGCCTGAACGATTTAGGCATCGCCCAAATGGCCAAGGCCGTAGGGGACTACGACAATTATACGTATCTGATGAATCGCGCTCTATCCTACACCTAACTTTTTGACACCGAAAACGAATGGTTCCGTGGCAGAACCGTGGACGGTGCGTGGAGCGTCAAGGATCTGAATCCCACCACCTTTGGCGGTGACTACGAGGAGACCAACGCATGGAATATGGCCTTCTCTGCCCCTCACGACGGACAGGGTCTTGTGAATCTGTACGGCAGCCGCGAGGATCTGGCAGCCAAGCTGGACGAATTTTTCAACACCTCTTATCCCTCCACCACGGGTATAGGCGGCCCCACCATGATCAACGAGATCGTGCAGGTCAAGATGGGCAACTATCAGCACAACAACGAGCCTTCCCTGCACATTCCCTACATGTATCTGTATGCAGGTCGTCCTGACCGCACTCAGGAGACCGTGCGTCAGGTTCTGCGCCAATGCTATACGGGCAGTCAGATCGGTGGCGGCTATATCGGTGATGACGACAACGGCACCCAAGCCGCATGGTACGTGTTCAGCGCCATGGGAATTTATCCCTTGAGCATGGGCAGCGGTGAGCTGGTGTTCGGCTCTCCCCTGTTTACCAAGGCCACGATCCATCTGGAAAACGGCAAGGATCTTGTGATCAGTGCGCCCAACAACAGCTCCGAAAACATTTACGTAACCGGCCTGACGATCAACGGCAAGCCCTATAACAAGACGTCCATCCTGCAGACCGAGCTGACCGAAAGCGGTGCTGTCATCGAATTTGAAATGACCGATAAGCCCTCCGACTGGGGAACCGACGCGGCATCCGCCCCACATCCCTGACCACAGGTCACGAGATCCCCAATCCCAAGGCGGATCAAACGGTGGAAGCCGTCTGCAACGGTACAGAGAACGCATCCCTGCTGACCGACAACAGCTCCGCCACCGGTACCACGCTGACCCCCGTTAACGGTAAGGTTTCGGTGTTCTTCACCTTTGATGATATGCAGTGCGTCACCATGTACACCTTGACCTCCCATCAGGACAAGACCTCGGCTCCCCGCAGCTTTGCCCTTTACGGCTCCAATGACGGCAAAAACTGGACTCTGCTGGACAAGCGGGAGGACATCACCTTCCATTGGGAAACCTACACCCGCCCCTTCGCGATAGGCAACGCAAATTATTATGCCGAGTACCGACTGGACATTCTGACCGAGCACGACGTAACCTTGGCTGAAATCGAGCTGTTGGCAAACAATCAAGAAGAGATCAGCCGAGATACTTTGCTGGGAGCGATTGCTCGCGCAGAAGCCAAGGATACCGCAAGCCTGACCGAGGCAGAAAAGGCTCAGGTAAAGGACGCGATCGCTGCCGCCAAGGCCGTAGCCAACGACAAAACGGCCTCGGACGAAGCAATACAACAAGCATATACACAGCTGGCCGAGGAGCTGGATAAGGCATTCTACCGCGTCAGCACCAAGGCAGAGCTGCAAAAGCTCCACGACGCTTGGGCAAGCGAATCGCAGGGCTTTTGGTCCAATGCATCTTGGGTGGCTCTGCAGGACGCGCTGACCAAAGCCAAGGGCCTGCTTGACAGCGAAACCGCAACTCAAAAAGACTGCAAAAACGCAGAAGCAGCTATTCTGAAAGCTGTTGAGGCTCTTACCGTGGGCTATGGTGCGTCCCTGTCCTTTGGCAAGGAGGCCACAGCCAGCCATTCCCAGCCCGGTGAAGGAGCGGCCAATGCACTGGACGGCAATCCTTCTACCAAATGGTGCTCCACGTCACCTCAGAGAGATGCCTACTGGCTGGAGGTGGATCTGGGGGATATTTACCGCGTGGACGGCTGGGCCGTCATGGGTGCGGCCAACGAGCCGGGCGGTACGGGATATCTGTCCAGCGAATACAGATTGCAAACCAAGGATGAGAACGGCAATTGGGTCACGGTCATGACTGCCAATCCCGATAATGAGAACGTCTTTACGGCACAGCTGGAGCAGCCTGTTGTGGGTCAGTATTTCCGTCTGTACGTTCCCTACCCTGCATGTCCTCTTGACGGATACGTACGCATCTATGAATTCCACGTTTACGGCGAGGAATACGTCCCCGAGCCCGAAACCGAAACAGAAACCGAGACAGAAACCGAGTCCGACACCGAAACCGGCACCGAAACCGATTCGGCCGAGGTGACGACCCCCGAGATTTCTCCCGACAGCAACGAGTCGGATTCTGTCACCGAGGACGAGCCCGATACGCAAAATCAAGGCTGTAAATCTGCAGCCGGTTCAGGTGCTGTCGCGGCGCTGGCCGCCTTAACCGTGGCTATTGCCACAAAGAAAAAGCGCCGCTCCGACGCTCCCGAAAACCAAGATAAATAATTGTAGGGCATGGAAATTCCCGCGTAAGCCAATCCCCATCCCTTCTCCAAACAAAAACCGCAATTCCGATACCAAAGGGATTGCGGTTTTCGTGTTTGTGTGATATAATTGATAAAAGTGGGTGACCGCTATGAAGGAACCCGGAATGATTCCTTGATTGATCATGTATTCAGAATTATACAAAAAGGAGGCATCTCATGCCAAATTACAATGCAATTGTTGAACAGATACAGCAGTTCTCTACATATTCAGAAAAGGGCCGATTTTTATCGGTGCTTTTGAACTCCATGCAAAACAAAAGAAACAGGCTGGGCAAGGCGGACAAGCAAGCACTTGCGCAGTTTGCCCTGGAAGAGGTCTCTGCTCTGCTTACACTGATTCCCGTTGTGGAGTCTTACAAACAAAAGACAGAAATTTTTGATTATGAGGACAGCTTGATGGGGCTGATCATGTTCACCCACGACTCTCCTGCGCAAATCCCCGAAGCCAATCTGCAAGGGATCAAAGCACTTGTGGAGCTTGTGAACCGGGAAAGATTTGTGGAAAATGCTGTAGACGCGATCTTCAGCCAACCCAATGCCGATATGTGTGCGGTGGACCACCTTCTCTGCTCGGTTATCCCACTCAAGGATGAATACCAAAAGAGCACGGTATTCCAAGGGCTGCTGCATTATCAAAATCAAGTGGGCAATCTGTCTGCCGAAATCAAGCAGCGATTGGGCGATTACGTCGCCTCGGAAATTGAGCGTTACGCAGCTGCAGCACCGGATGAGAGCACGCTTGACGCTTTGGAAATTGCTTGTGATGCAGCAAAGCTTTTCCCGAGCGACAGGATGACAAACGCGCTGTATGCGGCCTTGAAATCCGAACTGCCCAACGTGTGCTATTATGCCATGGCTTCTTTGTTGGATGCAAGAAAGCAAATTCCCGACCAAACCGTCAACATGCTTGCCAACGATATCATCTATGCCAACCTGACTTATTTGGCTCTGCGAAAGCACAGAAAAACCGCGGCATTCCCGGCAGAGCTCTCTACGCCCGAATATCTTGCCAAAAGCGACCTTGTGCATTGGCTTACCTATCCCACCGAGCTTGGACAAGTGCCGGATCAGATCGAGTATCTCGGGAAGGTCAGCAAAAAAGGCGAATATTACGTTTTCAGATACAAATCAAACAGCGATACGCTTTCGGATGATCTCAAGGGACAATGGCTGATCGGTTGGTCCAACGATGACGGCGGCACGTTCAGCAATTTCGATCTGTATGAGCAGTACGAGAAAAAGACCCCCGAAAAGACTCTTGCTTATATTAAAAGAAAGCTGTTATAATCCCCCTGTTTCAAAAAAAGGAGCTTGCATCAACAATTGACGTAAGCTCCTTTTTGTTGTCTTAAAGCGTGATCATCACCGCATCTCTTGCGGGGACGTTGATCTGCTTTCCGTCCACGGTGACGATTTCGGGAGCGTCACCCGGGTTGACCAAAATCTGCGCGCGTGTGCCGTCCTCAGCCTCCCATGCGGTGGTATAGACCGCGGGGATGCTGCAGCTGCGGCCGTACCATTCCATGTAGAATTCTTTTTGTCCGCACGAAATCGGCTTTGCGGGAATCATGCGACCGGCATGCAGATACTTCCCCGCACCCTCGCGGTAGAAGCGGCAGAGGTTTGCGACAAGGTCAAGCGCCTTTTCCTTATCGGGCAGGCGTGAAAAATCGTGATTGCCCCAGTTGGTCATCAAATTCCCGTCGGGTGTCAGCACCAAGGTCATCAGATCACCTGCTGCAAACGAATAACCGACACGGTAATTCAGCGTATCCTGATCGTTACCAAACGGACAAGACACCTGATTTCCCATGAAATTGCGCAGATATTCGTGATAAATATAGGCGTACAGCGGCACGGGCGCACCGATATGATAGTTGAGCTCAAAGCGATTGTCGCTCATAAGCAGATTGCCCACAAAGGGCTCAGCCGCAGCAGATTCGCAACCCAGCAGCATGCCGCCGGCCTCGCCGTTCCATTCACTCAGCATTTTCTGCATATTGGCGGTCATCCAAGCACCCGGTGCGGGCGGGTGACCGTGATCGCGGCTGTAGCAGAAATACTGACCGCCACCGTGATTCTGGTCAAGGATCTGCGCGTAATCAATACCGCTCTCAAACAAGGGCTCATACGCCTTTGCAAGGATGTCGTGTCCCACCTCGGACGCGGGACAAATATCATATCCCCTTCTCTGACCGGTACAGATCTTACTGATGGCCACCTTGCCGTCAGGTCCTGCGCACATGCCGCGTTCAAGGCCATGGCGCTCACAAGCTTCGGTACAGTCGTAATCGTCCACCAAATTGCTCTTTAAGGTATAGCCAAAGCCCGAGCAATACACGCCAAGCAGATCTCCCTGTGCATGCAAGGCATCCTTGAATTCGGTAAAATTCTCGGTACCGCCGTAGGGAGGCCAGACGTAGGGCGGCGCCCAAGGAGCCGTACCCTCCCAGTGCATCAGCAGCACCAAAAGCCTTGTTTCGGCACGTGACTTGATCCGATCAAGCAGCGGCAGCGCGTTTGTGTACGGAAAGAGCGCGTTGGGGGACATTTCATCCATATCGTGAATGCCGCGCACACAATAAGTCACCACCAAGGGGCTCTCGGCATACCAAACAGGCAAGTCTTGATTATCCTTGATCTTACACGCGCGAGGCGGCAGATTCTGCTCAAACCAGGCACGGTACAGCCCGGCAGCGGACTCCCAGCGGTGATCGATCGCAGCCCATACAATATCGTAATCCATGTAAAAGTCCTGTCCGAAATCCACACCGCAGAAAAGTCTGATCTGCATCGTCGTGCCACCGTTTTCCGGATAAAAGCTGATGCCCTTAACACCGCGGGCTTTATCATGCGCGCCTATATAAAGGCCTGCGTCTTCCCACAGATATGCCATCATCTGTGAGCTGATCATATTCGGGAACACGGGATAACAGCCAAGGCTGGGATATTCGGGCTCCCAATGGCGGAAATCGGTCATTTGACGGTGATCGTTGTTGGAAACCAGCACGCCCTCGTTATAGGGCAGCAGAATCCGACCGCCATTGCCATTTTCATTGTTCTCACAAAGCGCAGGCAAGGTGACTAACGGGAAATCCACCCACTCCACAAAGTGCTGCTCGTCAAGTCCGCGCACAGTCACGCGCCAGGCGGCATTCCCCTCTTTTTCTCTCAGATATACCCGTACTATCACGTCTACTTCGAAAAAGCAGGAATAGATCGCACCGTCCGGGGTAAGCGTACACACACCCGCATCATACGCGGTCAATACCGTAGCATGGCCGTCCACATCACGCAAACGGAGTCTGAAAAGCGGAACAGACGCGCATATGCGCTCCCGTCCGCGCAATTTCAGCGAGGTAATTTGCCCTGCGGCATAATCTATAGCCAAAGACATGTTCGAAAACTGTAAGGTTTGCATAATAACCTCCTTGGATTATCTTGTGCTTTATTATACCATATATTTTTACACTTTTCAATCTGCTCTTGCAATATTTTATCATTTGTGATATACTGATACGGTGCTTGGCATAATTTTTCAATAAAGGACTCTACGTATATGAAAAAACTGCAAAAATCCTCCGAGCTGCTTTGGCTGTTCGGTATCATATTCGTGGCTCTTGGCGTGGCCATTTGCTCCAAGGCCAATCTGGGCGTTTCCATGATCGCAGCTCCCGCATTCGTCATTCAGGAAGCGCTGGCGAAATTCTGGCCAAGCTTGAGCGTTGGCATGACCGAATATCTCATTCAAGGCCTGCTTTTGCTGATGCTTTGCCTTGTGATCCGCCGCTTCCGCTGGCATTACCTGTTAGCCTTTGCGGTAGCGGTACTGTACGGCTACGTGCTCAACTTCTTTTTGTGGGTGCTGGGCGGTGTTACGTTTGATGCGGTATGGCTGCGCTGGATCATGCTGATCGTGGGAGATCTGATCACCGGCTTTGGCGTGGCGTGCTTTTTCCGCACTTATATGCCGCTGCAGGTTTACGAGCTGTTCGTATCTGAGTTCTCTTCCCGCTTTGCCTTCAAGATCGGGCGCGTCAAGACTGTTTTTGACTACACGCTGCTTGCGCTTTCGCTGATCATGGCACTGACGCTGTTTGGCGACGTGACAACCTTTGATTGGTCAACCATTTACTATTCCTGCTTCCACAGCATCGGTCTTGGCACGCTGTTCACCACGTTGGTCAATTCCCCCATCATCTCGCTGATGGGCAAGCTGCTCGACCTGCTCTTTGATCCCACACCCCTGCTCCCCAAGCTCAAAAAAGCCTTGAGCCGCGACTGAAAGGAGAGAGTATGAACAACGTAGAACGCAGAGATGCAGAAATGCTTTATATGTTTGACAAGGACACCGCGGCGCAAATGAAGCAGGCGCGCGAGCTGCTGAACACGCTCAACAAAGCCGATTACACCGACTACACGACCATCCGCGCCACAGTCAAACTGTTGCTTGGCGGTTCGGACGATACCACCATGATCAACCCACCCTTTTATTGTGATTACGGCCGCAACATTTTCGTAGGTAAGAACTTTTTTGCCAACTTCAACTGCACCATTCTGGACGTGGCGCGCGTCACCATTGGTGACAACTGCTTTCTCGCCCCCGGTGTGGGCATCTATACCGCAGGCCACCCCATTCACCCCGAGATTCGCAACACGGGCTATGAATACGGTATCGGCATTACCATTGGGGACAACGTATGGATCGGCGCACAGAGTGTGATATGCCCCGGTGTACATATTGGTTCGGGCGTGGTCATCGGTGCGGGCAGTGTGGTCACGCACGATATTCCCGACATGGTGGTCGCTGCGGGCAATCCCTGCCGCGTCATTCGCCCCATCACCGACGAGGATAAGCTGTATTATTTCAAAAAAAGAAGAATTGACCCCGAAATTGAGGAGATTTTGAAGCAATAAATTGAGAAGCCCCGCAGCGCGGGGCTTCTTTTTATGCATCAAGCAACCGCTCGATCTCTTTTCTCTGCTCGCTTGTGTACTCGTAGACCGTGGCGCTGAACCACTTGTCTTCCAGAAAATCATCCTTGAAAGCGTTCATGACAGCCAGCGCAATGCGCCATTGTGTGCATGCCTTTTCCTCTTCTCCCTGCTCGCGCAAGCGCTTACCCGTAATGATCAACATATCGATCATATCCTCGGCACAGATGTTCTTATGCTTTTGCGCAGCCTCGTAGCTCGCCTCGCCATCCAAAAGCGAAGCAACCAACTCCAGCTTGGAAAAATAGATCTCGGGGATCATTTCCAGCGTGGGAGCAATCAGCGCATCCTGCCCTGTTTCCTTATAGCATCCTGCCAAAATGCGGCAGGCATCGTATTTGACCTCGTCATCCTTGGTAGACTCAATCAGCGTCTTACAAAGGCTGATCACCTCGTCCGATCTTGTCTTGTAATCCATGGTGTACAGCAAATTGTTGAGAATAATGTCATTCCCCGGAAATCTCTGCAAGCCATCGCGCAAGATCTGCTCGGACTTTGCCGGATAGGTAAAACGATAGCGGTATGCTTCGGTGCAAATTGTATCTACCTGTTTTTCGGTTTCAAACAAATTGAAATCGAATAATTCATCGGTGGACACGCTAAAAAAGGACGCGATTGCGGGGATCATAGCCACATCCGGCATGGTGTACCCATTCTCCCATTTGGAAACGGCCTGAAACGAAACGCCAAGATAGTTGGCAAACACCTCCTGCGAGATGTTTTTCTGTTTTCTGAGTTGTTTGATTTTTTCTCCGACTTTTATCATTGTTTTTTCCTCCAAATTGTTTTGGATTAGCGCTTATCCTGATATCATTATAGCAGATGTGCGCAAAAAAACAATAACCCGTTTTGAGAGAATTTTTCACTCTTGGGTTGAATTCGCCCAGTTGTTGGCAAATTTGAGAAAGACAAAACACACACTATCGGGCTGATGAATTAACGGTAAAAAGAAGAAGCGAGAGCTCTGCGGAAGTGAAATTTCGCATAGCTCTCGCTTACTTTTGCTGTAATAGTGGTATTCCGACTGCGTCGGAGTGATATTATTGCTGTCGCAATAGTGATATTGAAGCCTTACGGCTTCAGTGATATTCTATTCGCCTCCCAAACTCGCGTAGCGA
>JAFTLD010000093.1 GCA_017452945.1 Clostridia bacterium
GAAGGTAAGCACTTTAATGTTGCCACCTCTCATGTTGCCAAAAAGCTCGTCAGAGTCATCTTTTCTCTCGAAAAAAACGGCACCGTTTTTTCTGAATAATTTTCACTTAAACCTATTGACTTTTTATAGTTGGTCTACAATGAAGGCGATTGGGAGGCGAATCGCCTCTCCTGCGCAATTACAAATACTCCTCAATCAACGCGGCGACGCTTTTGGTGGTGCGGCTGACCTTTTCCAGCACTGCGGGCATAGCATTTTGCATGGCGTAACCGCAAAAATCGGGAGCTGTGAGCATATCAAGATCGTTTTCACCGTCGCCTACGGTCAAGATCAACTCGGGCGCAATGCCACGGCTTTTGACCAAATTGCGGATCCCCTCTGCCTTATTTGTACCAACTCTCACAAAATCAATGCCCTGAGCCCCGGGCATCAGGCCTTTGATTTGCCCCGGGAACAATGCTTCACAGGTATTGCGCACGCTCAAGGCATGCGCAGGATCGGGATAATACCCCGAGACCTGATACACGCGCTCTACGCGCTCTCCGTCGATCAGCAGCACCGACTCATCCATGCCAATTTTGCTGTCAGCCGATGCGTACGTGCTGCCCCAATCGTACGAAGCGGACACGTAATGCGCTTCATACCGATGAATCTCGCAAAGCAGCGTCATCGCCACATACGCGGGAATATAGTTATCCCCCACGGCATTTCCCTCTGCATCCGTCACCACGGCACCGTTACACCCAACCAAGAAATCGTAAGGCACGTTGTCCTTGTCCATAAAGAGCTTGAGAGAGCCGAGATTCCTTCCGCTGATCATGCCGAACAAGTTCCCCGCAGCGCGCCACTTCTGAATGGCTTCAATGTTTTCTTTGCTGACCACACCGCCCACGTTGAGCGTGCCGTCGTAATCACTTGCCAATATTTTCATTTACAAATACTCCTTGATCAGTGCCGCTACACTCTCGGTACGGCGGTCTACCACACCCAGCACTCCCGGCATGGAATTCTGCATGGCATAACCGCAAAAATCGGGCGCGAGAAGCATATCCAGATCATTCTCACCGTCACCAACCGTGATGATCATGTCGGGAGCAAGTCCCTGCTCTGCCACAAGACGGCGGATTCCCTCATCCTTACCCACGTCGGTGCGATTGAAATCTATACTCTGCACGGTGGGCATTTTGCCACGGATGTGGTCACCCAGCTTGCTTTGGCAGGCGTCACGCAAGGCATGTGCATCCTCGGGACACAACAAGGTAGCCGAGATCTGCGTGACGTGCTCAATGCGGTTGCCATCCACGGTCAATGCAAATTTGTCCGCGTATACCTCGCTGTCGGGTCTGACGAGCAAATGCGTCTGCCCAAACGAGATTGAAATATGATGCAACGGATATTTGATAATCTCATCCAGCAATGCCTTAGCCTTGTGCGGCAAAATACAGGTACGGCAGACAACCTCTCCCTGCCCGTTGGTAATAACCGAGCCGTTGTTGGCAATCAGATAATCACAAATCACGCCATCCTTGGCGAGGCGGTTGCGGATCGAGGTCAAATACCTCCCACTGACCATGCAGAACACGTTTCCTGCCGCACGCCAGGCTTCAATCGCTCTTAAGTTTTCCTCGCTGACCGCGCCCGACACGTTGAGCGTGCCGTCGTAGTCGCTTGCCAGTATCTTCATCAGTCGATCACCAGAGCGCCAAAATATTCGGGGCGGTGGAAGTCGGGCGTCTTTGTGCCGACTCTGCTCCAGGAGCCGTAATGCACCACGGGCGTTTGATCCCCGCACTTATAAAAATTCCCCTTGAAGGTATAGCCGGGCGTGAACTTGTTGGCACGGATGCCGTAGACCGCATCCAAAAGCTCAAACGGGATCTCTGCGACAATGCCCCACTCCTCATCGGTTGCAAAGGGCTTGACAGCAGGTAATTTTCCACCGCTGAGATTGATCAGCGGCGTGCGATTATGGCGCCCCACACCGCAACAGGAAAGCAACGTACCCTTTGCGTTCATTTCCATGTTGATATATCTGCCCGATTCATTGTCCCAGATTGCAAAAAACTCCAGGCAGGAATCGGTATAGACGGGCTGATTGTATTCTTCATAGACCGCACGCGGCTCACTTTCCTTGCACGTCATGCGCAAAACAAAGCCATAGCCCTTGATCATGATCAGCTGTCCGTATGCAATGGGCATGTACTCCGTCCCCCATGCGTACTGATCAATCAACGCCTTGGGAACCTCTGACCAATCTTCGGGCATTTTTGCGTATGTATATACCTTGTATTCTTGCATAATTCCCTCCATAAAAGCTCATATTCTGATTTTATTATAGCAGAAAAGCGTGGGGTTGTCAATATTGAGGAGCATTTCGCAGGGGTGTGCATTGCATGTCCTTCCAAACAACAAGGGACGACCGATCGGGATGATGAATTAGCGGAAAAGCAACAGGGATTTGTTCGTTTTTGAGCAATTTCCTGCTATTTTTTATAGAAGTAAGACGTGAAAGAGCGTCCGCATGGTGACCTCATCCGGCGCTACACGCCACCTTCCCAAGCGGGGAAGGCTCATCAAGGTGCCCCGAAGCGAATAATCGAATAAGACGGGGGCGCAAAATAAATATCCACCCGCAGTTTTCGGGCATAACCCTAATAAAACTGGCTGCGCACAAGTGCTTCTTTTGTTGGCCTGACAGCCATACAATTGTTACTTGCTACCCGTAAACGGGTTGCGTAAATAGCCTTCCTCCGGGAGGAAGGGGGACCGCTTGCGGTGGAAGGAGCCTGCGAAACTTTAACGTTTTCTCTCGCCTCATTCTAACCACTTGACTGACGTTGCGCATTCTCCCTCAGTCGCTTCGCGACAGCTCCCTCCCGGAGGGAGCCTTTGGCATAAAAGCTTTCTACTCCCTCCTTTTATTTGTTTTCTGCTCATCGGCAGAGCCTCCTTTGAACCACGCGACTATCGCGTGGTTTTCTTTTTACAATAAGCCTTCCCCGCTGGGGAAGGTGGCGCGTAGCGCCGGATGAGGTCACCATGCGGACGCTCCTTCACATCTTTCAATATAGAAAAGCAGAAGCCTTTGACTTCTGCTTTCGTTTTGTCTATATTACCGCCAATTCCGCAGCACCATATGTTTCGCGTTAAAGCATTAAATATGATAATTGCCTTGTGCATCCAGCTTGATCGCGGTCTCAAAGAAGGCGCGCGATGCGTTGACCAAGTGCTCGTTATCCGCGCATGCCGCGGTTTCGTAGGACGAATGCATAGCCAACTGCGCCATACCGATATCCACGGTATTCATGGGCAAAAGCGTGTCCGCGATGCTACCCAAGGTCGAACCACCGGGAGCATCCGAGCGATTGGCAAAGCTTTGCGTGGGTACGCCCTCTCTTTTACACATTTCGGAAAAGAGTGCGCAGGAAATACCATCCGTTGCATAGCTCTGCGATGCGTTTGCCTTGATCACCACGCCGCCGCCCATACGCGGTGCGTTCTGCGCGTCCGAAAGCTCGGGATGATTGGGATGCTTGGCATGCGCGTTATCGGCTGAGAGCATCATGGACGCAGGCAGTACGCGTCGCAGATCCGTGCCGTTCGCCTCGCAAACGCGTTCCAAGGTGTCACGCATCCAAAGTGCGCCAGCACCCTGCTTGGTGCGGCTGCCGGTCTCCTCGTTATCAAAGCAAGCCCATACCTGCAGGGTATTCTCTGCCGTTCTCGACTGAATGAATCCCAGAAGCGTACCGTATGCACACATCAGGTTATCGATGCGCGGTGCGGAGAAAAATGCGTTTTCGGCACCCCAGATGGTTGCAGGGGTGCGGTTATACAGGTACAGATCCGAGCCGATCACATCCTCGGCTTTGACGCCTGCGGACTCTGCGACCTGCGCGATCAAAGTTCCCTTGGCACTTGCCATGCCGTAAAGCGGCATCATATCGGTCTGCGCGTTATATACGTATCCGTCGTTGTGCTTTCTGTTCTGGTGAATGGCCACGTTAGGAATCAGCACAAGATCGCGATCCACCTTGACGCTGACTGTTTTGACGGTGTCACCGTCCTTGACCACCAATCTGCCTGCCAGGGACAGGGGCTTATCCAGCCATGTGGACAGGATCATGCCACCGTAGCGCTCGGTGTTGAGCTTGACATAATCGCCAAACGCATCAGCCTCGCAATTTGCTTTGAGCTTGAAGGTGGGGCTATCGCTGTGGCTGGCCGCCAGCATGATGGAATCGATCTTGCCTGCAGGCATGCAAAAAGCAATGATCGAGGTGCCGTTCTGCACCGTATAATAGCAGCTGCCCGGCTCGAGTTTCCACTCATCCTGTGCGCCAAGGCGAACAATGCCCTGCTCATCAAGGATCTTGGCGGCCGATTCAACCGCCTGATAAGCCGTAGGGCTGTTTTCAATAAACTCCAAAAGCTGTTTTGTATAGATATACATATCAATCTCCTCTCAAGAAACCGTATCTGCACCGACCGGTGTGGTAAAGAGTGTGCGGAAGTCCGCATCGTGCTCACTGTTGGCAAGCGCCCACATGGTCTTTGCAAACGCGGCTTCGGTGGTCATATCGTATGCCTCCAACAGATTAAAACGCTGCTTGATGGTAAAGCCCACGCGGTAGACCTCCATATCGCTGCCCTCGTGCGCCACCTGTGTTTTGATAATGACCTTGGTATCCCTTTGCGTCAGCATTTCAATTTTATCCGCAAAGGCCTCGCTGTCGTAGACGGGAATGCCGCCCACGCCAAAGCTTTCAATGATCACGGCACGATACGCATCGGCCAGGTAATCGAAAATGCCCGGTTGGATGCCGGGTGTCAGTTTGAGCACAAACACACGGGGATCGAGCGAATCGTAAAAGATTGGTGCCTCGGCTTTGGGCTTGCTTATATAGTGCAATACCTTTCCGCCGCGCACCACTGCCACCTCGGGATAATCCATGCTGGAAAAGGCGGAATAGCTCTTGGTACGGATCTTGGTAGCACGCGTCCCCTCGATCACCTTGCCGTCAAACACGATATGCACGCCCTGCGCACCGTCATCCGCAGCATAAATAGCGGCATTGAGCAGGTTTTCACGCGCATCGGTATCGCGCTGCGAAATCGAGCGCTGCGCACCTGTCAGCACCACGGGCTTGGGGCTTTCCTGAATCAGGTAAGAAAGCACAGCCGCACCGTATGCCATGGTATCGGTGCCGTGCGTGATCAGAAAGCCATCATACTCCGCGTACACGCCTCGGATGGTGCGTGCGATCTCCAGCCATTGCACGTGGCACATATTGGTGCTGTCCAGATTGAACAGCTGCAAGGTATCGATTTCACAAACGCGCGACAGCTCGGGTACGGTTTCCAAAAGCTCCCGGGAACAAAGCCCGGGAGCAAGACCCGATTCAGTTGGCGTGGAGGCAATGGTGCCTCCCGTTGCGATCAACAAAATCTTTTTCATAATTTTACTTTTCCTTTTTTACCGCCCGCTACGGGCTCGCAGGTAACGTTGATGCCCAGTCGCTTATAAATACGTTCGTCCACAGGCGAGAGAATGACCGAGAAGTGCGCATCGCAGCAGCGCAGCTTATCCAGCTGTGCAAGCGCCAGCGCGGCATTTTCATGCGTTCCCGAGCTGATGGAAAGCGCAATCAGCACCTCATCCGAGTGAAGCCTGGGATTGCTTTGACGCAAATATTCGGTTTTGAGCTTGCAAATCGGCTCAAGCGCATCCGCGCTGATGATCTTTTCCTCCTTGGGAATGCCTGCAAGCTGCTTGAGTGCGTTGAGCAGAAGTGCTGCGGAGGGGCCGAGCAGCGAGGAGGTTTTTCCCGTTACCACCGTTTCGTCCGGCAGCACCATCGCACCTGCGGGGTTGCCTGTTTGTTCGGCACGCATCTGTGCCGCGGCCACAGCCGGATTGAGATCCGTGGTAACCTCCGCACGTTGCATCAAAAGCTTTGCCTTATCCGCCAGCTTGCCGTTGCCGCCCTTTTGCTTTTCGGAAACGGCTGTCTGATAATATCTGCGCAAGATCTCCTTGCGGGCTGCCTCGCAAACGATCTCGTCGTCCTCAATACAAAAGCCTGCCATATTAACGCCCATATCCGTAGGAGAACGGTAGGGCGACTCGCCCTGAATGCTGGTCATAATAGAGCGCAGCACCGGGAAAATGGCCATATCGCGATTATAGTTGACCGCGGTCTGCCCGTAAGCCTCCATATGGAAGTAGTCGATCATATTGACGTCGTTGAGATCGATGGTAGCCGCCTCATAAGCAAGGTTGACGGGATGGAACTGCGGCAAATTCCAGATGGGGAAGGTTTCAAACTTGGCGTATCCCGCACGTACACCGTGCAGATGATCGTGATACATCTGCGAAAGGCACGTAGCCATTTTGCCGCTGCCTGGGCCGGGAGCGGTGATAATGGCCAAGGGCTTGGTGGTTTTGACGTACTCGTTCTTGCCAAAGCCCGCGGGGCTGACGATGTACGTCACGTCCGAGGGATATCCTTCAATCTCATAATGCAGATAGCTGGTTACACCGCGCTCAGCAAGCTTGCGACGGAAATCGTCCGCCGCCTGCTGGCCTGCATAGCAGGTGATCACCACGCTGTCCACGGTAAAGGACAGGTCACGGAAAATATCGATCAGGCGCAGCGTTTCCTGCTCATACGTAATGCCGAGATCGGCACGCATTTTGCCCTTGACGATGTCGTCGGCCTGAATGACCAGAATGATCTCGGCCTCATCGCGCAGGCTCAGCAGCATACGCAGCTTACTATCCGGCGCAAAGCCGGGCAGCACACGGGACGCATGATAATCGTCGAAAAGCTTTCCCCCGAATTCCAGGTACAGCTTGCCGCCAAACTGATCGATGCGTTTACGGATCTGTTCGGATTGCAGTCTTACGTATTTGTCATTATCAAAACCGATTTTCATGTTCCCATCCCTCTTTTCCACACAATCTGTCATAAGAATACTCTTCATTATAACACGGTTTTGGGTGATTGTAAATAGAGCATTCGCAATTTTTCGCGTTTTTTATCCGATCAAAATATTCGCTGCTGCGCAAAGTGCCTCGTAAGCCTGAGCAAACTCAGCATAGCTGCGTATTTTTTCGCGGTTCCAAGTGTTCTCGGAGAGTGCGGCCATGCGCTCCGCAACCAATCTGCGCTCCTCTGCGATACCCTCGGCAACCGTTTCAAAATGCCCGGGAATCGCATCGCCCCAAGCCAACAGCTGACCGCCAAGTACGTTTTGATTAGCGGGAATTTCGATTGTAACCCCACGGTAAGGTGAGCCCGGATGTACGGGACGCCAGCGATATACGCTCCAATCATACACCTCTTTTTGCGACCAATATGCCACAGGGGCGACCACGTACATGGGGGACCAGGAGCTATTGATGATCTTAAATCCGCCCTCCAAGAGCTGCGGTGCGGTCTGATAATAGTTTTCCCAGCTGTGCATGATAATATCCTTGGAAACAAACTCGTTGACTGAGGGTGCAAAGCCTTCCCATGCCATGACGCGCTTGCCCTTGGATACCACAGCATCCGCCATTTTCTGCACGAAATTTGCAAGCATTCTCTCGGCAAGGCATCTCTTATCGGGATTGTCAAAATCAATGCCGCAGGACTCTGCATACGCGCGGCAAGCTTCATTTGTCGTCCACTTTTCAATAGCGGCCTCATCACCGCCTACGTGTACGTACTCGGCATTCGGGAACATATCGCAAAGCTCGGAAAACAGCGCCTGCATCGCTGCCATTGCCTCTTCGGTCTGCGGTATGATATTATCCGTTCCGAAAATTTCGGGATAGGCCGCACAGAAGGGCGTGCAATGTCCGGGTACGTCGATCTCGGGGATGAGAGAGATACCGCGCTCGGCAGCGTACTTGTTCAGATATGCAATATCCTCGGGGCTGTAGGAACGTCCCTCGGTAGCCAGCTTGGGATACAGCGCACTTTGCAAGGTGTAGCTCTGGTCGTCGGTAAAGTGCAGGTGCAATCTGCTGATCTTATAGAACCAGCAAAGATCCACGTAGGAAAGCAGATAATCAAAGGGGTGCCAGTTACGCGCCAGGTCGATCATGACGCAGCGGTGCTCACAGTCGGGCACGTCACGGATCTCGCACATGGGCAGACTGACGCGTCCGTCCTGCACCAAGATCAACTGCCCCAGCGTTGCCAGCGCGTACTGCATGCCCTGCTCATCGGTAGCCGAGAGTACAACGCGGGCGGTCTGTACACGCAGAGAATACTCACCCGGCTGCATATCGGGGTCTGCTCTGAGTACAACGGACGCACCGCGTCCTTCGGTAAAGCGCACGCCAACCAATCTTTGCGCGTATCCCGCAAATGCCTTGGCGGGACGGGTAAACGTGGGATCGCAGATCTCCATAATGGGCATGATGGCCAAAGCCTCTTGTCTGTAAACAGCATATTTGGGACACGGGATCAATCCGGGCTTGAAGTTTTCCATAATTCGTCCTTTCTCTCCGCGAAGGAGTGCTCATATAGGTCTATTGTAGCACATAACACCCCAAATTGCAATAAAATGTATAAAAAACAGTGCAAAAAAAAGCGAAATGATGCATTGATTAAAACGGATATGCATAAAGACGGATTCGCGTCATAAAGCCTCCACACTGCGGTAATGCTGTCAACTTAAGAAATTACACGGAAAAAACGCGCAGAAACCGTTCGGATTCGCACTCTTCCCCTATAACAAAAAGCAGAAGCCTACAATATGAAGGCTCCTGCTTTTATTAAACATATCTTTCCGCTGATGCAACAGCACCATGAAGCGGTATTTTTAATTAAAGACTCTTTGCAATCTCCGCAGCCTTATCCGCAAGAATCTCAAGCGCGCCGTCCTCAAAGGGAGAGGCCAGCCCTGCATCCTTGACCAGCGCATCAAACGCCTTGGTGCCGCCGCACTTGACAAAGGCCAGGTATTTATTCAAAGCTGCATCATAATCCTCGGTGGATGCGACAAGGAATCCTATGGCAACCGTTTGCGCTAAGCAATAGTCGATATAGTAGAAGGGACTTTCATATATGTGCATCTGATACTGCCATCTGGTTCCCTCTTCGATATAAGGAATGCCTGCGATTCCCATATACGGGCGGTACTTAGCCTCTAAATCAAGATAGACCTGCTTGCGTTGCGCGGGAGTCAGATCGGGATTATCGTACATGACGTGCTGGAACTCGTCCACGATAACACCGTACGGAATAAAGCTGAGCGCATCCAACAAATGACGCTTTCTGTACAAGGGAGCCTTATCCCCAAAGAACTTGTCCATATACTTCCAGCAAAGGAACTCCATGCTCATGCTGTGGCATTCAGCGGTTTCCATACCGCCCACGTCCAATTCAAAGTTATTCTGCTCACATGCAAAATGTGCTGCCAAAGCATGGCCGAATTCATGCGTCATAATGTCTACGTCACCGCAAGAGCCGTTGAAGTTTGCCAGAATAAAGGGCTGCTTATATCTGGGGAAGCAGGTGCAATAGCCACCGCCCCACTTGCCGTCGCGAGCGTCCACGTCAAACGCTTCGGCCTCCTGCATTGCGCGCATAAAATCACCGATAACGGGATTCATCGCATCGTACATTTCCTGCGCTGCTGCAAAAATGCCGTCCTTATCCAACATGGGCTTAGGCTGCTCGCCTGCCATGTAAATCGCATCATCATA
Source organism: Clostridia bacterium (assembly GCA_017452945.1). Next base: position 9,704 of record JAFTLD010000093.1, read on the forward strand.
GAACATAATGCCGTCAAGGCCCAATTCCTTAGCCAGCTGCGCCTTGATAGCCGCAACGCGAGGCACCAAGGATTCCTTAACGTTATCACGGAACTTGCGCACCATTTCGGCATCATAATCCATACGGCCCATGCGGTAGTAGCCAAGCTCCACGAAATTCTTGTATCCCAGCTTGGTAGCCATGGTGTGGCGCACCTTGACCAAACGGTCATAATAATCATCCAGCTGCTCAGCATTGGCTTGCAGACCGCGGCCAATAGCTTCTGCACACTCGCGTCTTGTTTCGCGGTCGCCATCCTCCAGGTGTCCGCGCAAAGCCGAGAGCGGCATGGTTTCGCCTCGGAATTCAAACTGCATTTCGGACATAAACTTGGAATACTCGGTAGTGATGCTGTTTTCCAGCTGCATATCCTCCACAATGCAGGGATCAAAACACTTCATACCGATCTCAAGCGACTTGAAAATACGGGGATTGAGCAGCCCTTCAAGCTCTGCGCGATAAGGCGAGGTCAAAAGCAGCTTGCCGTACTCTGCCTGCATGCCCGAAATGTGCGGGCCGATCTCGTCGTAATACGATACCTCTGCACCGTAAAATTCATCTCTGGTATCCAGTGTAAAGCGGCAATTTGCCAAAGATGCTGCAGTGGTATAGTCGATCATGCTCTCTATGAGCGCGTCCTTTGCGGCTATGACGTCCTGCGCGCACGTAGCGGCAGCGTTGGCCTTGCAAAACGCATCAAAGGCAGCCTGTGCCTCTTCCAGCGTATATCTCTTGTAAGGAATTTGTGAAACCTTCATAAAAGTTCCTCCTTTTTCAATAAATTACCTTTATTATAGCACACAGAATCCGATTTGTCTACTGCCACGGGCAAAATAAATATCCACCCGCATAGCGGGTGGTATTTCAGTTTCGGGCATAGCCCTAATAATACTGGCTGCGCACAAGTGCTTCTTTTGTTGGCCTGACAACCATGCAATTGTTACTTGCTACCCGTAAACGGGTTGCGTAAATAGCCTTCCTCCGGGAGGAAGGGGGACCGCTTGCGGTGGAAGGAGCCTGCGAAACTTTAACGTTTTTTCTCGCCTCATTCCAACTACTTGACTGACGTTGCGCATTCTCCCTCAGTCGCTTCGCGACAGCTCCCTCCCGGAGGGAGCCTTTGGCATAAAAGCTTTCTACGCCCTCCTTTTATTTGTTTTCTGCTCATCGGCAGAGCCTCCTTTGAACCACGCAACTATCGCGTGGTTTTCTTTTTACAAAAAAGGGCGTTGCCAAAAGCAACGCCCCATAAAGGTTATTCGATTAGTCCTTCTTCTTGAGAACAACTGCGGTGCCGAATACTGCTACGATAGCAAGTACGCCTGCGCCAACAACGCCGCCACAGCTGCCGGACTTTTCAGCCTCGGTAGTAACTTCCTCAGAGCCTGCGGGAGCCTGGGTGGTAGCACCGGTGGAGTCACCTGCGGGAGCATCGGTTACGTCCTCGGTAGTTGCCTCGGTGGAAGCTTCGGGAGCAGACAGCATCTTATCCTCGTACAGGCTGTAAGGATCCTCACCGTAGAATTCGATGAAAGCAAGGTCAAAGGTTGCACCTACTGCTTCAGCATCATCATAGAAAGGAATGAAGCCGATACCGCGGATATAGTCCTGCCAAGTAGCCTCGCTGTTCATATCGATAACAGCATAGTTCCAGCCGTCTGCAGCGATGATGTAGTCATAGAAGCAATCTTCAATTCTGTACTCGGGGTCCTGTCTGGTCTTCCAGAGAACGCCGATTTCATCGGCGTTTGCATAGTTGGTGCGGTACTTGATCACAACGTATCTTGCATCGCAAAGTACGTTTCTGGGGTAAGTGTTGCTGTAGAGATAGCCGTTCTCCTCTGCCATGGTGAAGCGCAGGAAGGTGTCCTCACCTTCGGTGATCTGCTCAATGGTGCCGCCCTCTGCTGCCATGGAAGCAAAGATAGTGGAATCGGACATGGATGCGATCTCACGCAGGTCATACTCCAGCTTTACGGGATCAATGCCTTCAATCTCGCTGGGAGGAACGATCACATCATTAGGCTTGCCTTCAAAGGTAATGCGAGCAAAGTACAGGGGCTGCTTGCCGGAATACTGGCCGCCGATACCCTGGCAGAACAGTACCTGTGCATTCTTGGAGGAATCGTCGTCACCGTCAATCTCCAGAACAAATGCAAAATTGCACTGGTCACCGTTTTCGGGATATGCATCAAGATTCAGGGCGAGCTGCAGGTCAATTCTCAGCTCATAGGTCACTCTCTTGGTAGTGTCATCATACTTACCAACAAAGTCCTCATCCTGGGACTGGTAGGTACCTGCCCAAGTAAAGGAACGATCCTGATTGGTTACGTTGTCATAGCCAAAGCCAAGCTCAGTGTAGTTGGGAGTCTTGCCATCAGCATCAACTGCATCCAAACCGATCTGCAGACAGTTGTATGCAAATAGCATTACGTCATCGTTAAAGTTGCAGTGGTAGCCTGCAATGCAGTCAACCTCAAATGCCATGTACAGGTACTTGCCATCCCAGCCCCAGTAAGCGTCAAAGAAGCCGCCCTTTACCAATTCATACAGTGCATCAGCATTTTCTGCACCGAAGTTGGTAGTACATGCCATGGTGATGTAGTCTTCGTAGTTCTCAAAGCGAACGTACTCGGTCTTGCCGATTGTGCCGTCCAGAACGGGCTCAATGCCAAGATAAGGAACGTTCCACTTCATAGTAGCTTCACCTGCTTCGCCTGCAAGAATTTCATCATTCTTCTCAGCGGAGTACTCATAGTAACCTGCTACTTCAACACGATCCGTTGCTGCTGCGGGAATTGCGCAGATAGCGGCGATCATGAGAGCGGCTACAATCAAAGCCATCAGTTTTTTCATGTTACACCTCATAAAAAATAGTATTAACAAGTGGCGAAACACTCGCCATTTTGTTTAATCTTATTATACCGAAAAATCCCATCCGTGTCAATAGTATTTGGAAAAATTTCACAAGCCCTTCCGGGTGTTATCACACATCCATTCCTTCCTTGCACAGAACAAAACTTCCCAAGCGCCCAATGTCATTAAGTTAAGAAAAGAACCAAGTTCAGAAATGGACTTGGCTCTTTTTTTGCAAAAAAGTTAAAGAAATTTTGAAAAAGGGGTTGACAAAAAAGCAAAAGTGTGCGGTCGATTTTATTAGCGAGCTAATAAAA
>JAFTLD010000094.1 GCA_017452945.1 Clostridia bacterium
ATAGTCGCAGGTCGCACCCGTGCGTTTTATCAATATTCTCTGTAAAGATAATTGAATCTGCCGATGGGGGCGGTATCGCCGTTGACGTAGAAGTCCATGACGTCGGGGCTCTGCATGTTGTCGCTCCACTTGAACTCAAAGCAAAGGGGAGGAAGCACGCCAAGTGCTGTGCGGGGGACAGACAGCGTTAGTGTTTTGCCGTTCACGGCGATTTCTGCGTCGGCCACCTTGGTCCAGGTAAAGCTCTTCGGATCAACCGTGCGCTCGTAACGCTCAATGGCTGTCTTGCCGTTCACGGGAGCTGTGCGGTTGACAACAAAGTCGTAGCCCTCCCAGCCGTTGGTCTTGACGCGGTCGGTGTCGATAAAGAGCGTCATCCAGCCGCTCTCTGTCGGCTCTGTAATGTCGTTTGCGCACTCAACGTAGAAGTAGATGTTGGTGTCGTCACGCGCCACCTTGGCAGCGACGATGTCGTTTCTGCCTGTGAAGTTTTGATAATGCGTACCCTTGAAGCCGTCGTGATCGCGATGTACGGTGGTACCCTTATCGCAGACGTAGCGCGGGGAAACGTCATCCCACTGTTCGGTCGAGCCGTCCATGATAATGGTCTTGGGGGCGGACAGCTTTTGACGCTGGGTAGCACCCTTGAAGCGGCGGATGTTGGAGCAAAGCTGCAGGTAATAGGTATCGAGATAGCCGTCACGGTCGGGCTCGATATCGCGGCTGTACTCGCGATTGTACTGGTCGACCATGGCAAGCTGGGTGGAATCGTTATCACTCAGCCACGGCTCATGCCACTGTCCCATGATCCATTCGTTCCAACCGGTCACGAATGCAATATCGGGGCCAATATCCAGCACTCTTTCCCATTGCTCCTGGATATTGTAGCCGTATTTGTAGGATTCTTCATCTACCAGCTTGTGACCGAATTTCTTGGTGTAGCTGCGTCCGAAGGTTTCCTTGTCGTTGAAGTGGGTGCAGATACGATCCTTGTTTGCGTTCTGGCCAACGCCGACCGTCATCATTTCGCAAGAGCCGTCGGGGCGCGCACCGTACTTATGCTGCGGGAAGATCTCCAGCCAGCCCCAATGATCCTGTCGGCTCGGGCCGCAGCCGTAGCCGGGCTGACCGGGACGGAAGGTGAAGAAATTGCGGATTTCGTCCAGCATCTTGGTTTCGGCCTCGCAACAGCCCTTTTCGGGCAAGGATTCGGGATAGCCCATGATCATGGGCTTGCCGTCCAGCATATACCAAAGGTCGGAATAAAGCCCGGGCGCGTAAAGATTCTGATACAGCGCGCGCAGCATAACGTCCGAGGTGGGGCAAGGGCAGAAGTTGAGCATAAAAGCAACCTTGGGGGTGTCCACGCCATCTTCTCTCATTTTGCGCATCTCTTCAAACAGGGGCTCGTAAGCCATACGCCAAAGCAGAGCACCGTTGGTGCAGTCAAACAAGAGGAAATCCACACCTGCGTTGTGCAGCATGGACATGTGGTGACGGATGATATAGGGGTCAATATCCTGATAAAAGCCGTACAGCGGCTCGTGCCAGAAGCACTGGAAGGGGTGCTCACCCCATGCAGGGTGATCCTTACGGTATTCGGCAGCGGGGAACTTATCAAGCACGTCCACTACGTCCACAGGGCGCAGATGGGCATGCTGCTGGTGCCACGTCCAGTAGAAGATACCGACCTGTCTGTCATTCTTGGGACCCACGTCCTCGACCGATGCAACCGGTCTGCCCAGCATATCCACAGCCTCCCACGTGTCCGAGTCAATGTGGCGGATGGCGCTGTCCGGCACGGGGGTATAGGTGACCTGTTCATATGCAGGGGTGTCCAAAAACGAAATGGAGTGGATCTTGGCGTGGCTGTGGACCACGACCTTAACGTCCTGCACGCCTGCGGCTTTTGTGATGTTACAGTAAGCCACGTCACGCGCATCCTTATTGTTGAGCGCAACGACACCGATCGGTGTGTTGCCTACGTAGATGGTGGCAAGATCCGCATTTTCAGCACCGCTGAATTCGACCTTCGCGCAGATTGCACCTGCACCGAAGTCACAGCCGGGGAAGCGGAAGGTTCTTGCATCGTTGACATTTGACATAGTGAGTACCTCCTATCCTGTCTTTGTGGATATAATACCATTATTTTACCGAAATGTCAATCGGTATGGCGAAAATAGACAAAAAGAAATGCGGAGTGAAGTTGCCAAGGGCTGCTATCACAAGCACCGAGCGAGACTTCCGATGGGCTTGCTCAACGTCTGCACAGGCATTGAACTGTTCTTGATGTATGGAGTGAACGTGATGCGATCTGTCGGTAGGGGCTGACGTCCTCGACAGCCCGGGCAGTCACAAAGACCTTATTACAATTGCAAAAAGATAATTTTTGTAGGACGGGCTGTCGAGGACGTCAGCCCCTACCGACAGATTGGTTGCTTTTTCTTTGTCTATCGCATATTGAACGTAATTTTGGCAGGCAGTGTTTCGAAAAATGATGCAGATTCCGCGTCGCGCAGGGATATGATTCGATGTCATCCCGGTCGAGGCTGCTATCCCTGCGTGCATTTCTCTTTTGTTTTTCGCATATATTCAAATGAAGAGGCATTGGGGGTGTGGAATATGAAAGCTGCGGTCATGCAAGGGTTGACTGAAGAGCAGGTGGACGCGGCGCGCAAGGCGTACGGAGCCAACGTGCTCAGTCAAAAAAAGCGAAAAGGGTTTATCCGTCAGTTTGTCGGAAATTTGGGAGATCCTATTATCAAGGTGCTGCTTTGCGCGCTGGGGATCCACGTAATATTGATGTTTCGGCAGGCGGATTGGTTTGAGACCGTGGGCATTGCCATCTCGGTGTTTTTGGCTACGCTGATCTCCACCTTGTCCGAATACGGCTCGGAGGCTGCGTTTGCCAAGCTCAGTGAGAGCTGTCGCATGGGGGAGTGCCGTGTGCGCAGGGACGGTCACGTGCGGCAGATATCGGCAGACGATATTGTGGTAGGGGACGTGGTGCTTTTGCAAGCGGGGGAGATGATCCCGGCTGACGGCAGATTGCTCTGGGGGACTTTGTCGGTGGATCAATCCAGCATGACCGGAGAGAGTGCTGCCATGCAAAAAAGACCGGGACACGGCGGTGAGCATATACCGCAGAATCCTGCGTGTGTTTTTGGCGGTTGCACTGTGCTGCAAGGAGAGGGCGAGATGCTGGTGGAGGCAGTGGGGGACGCTACCTTTTTGGGCGGCATATCGGGTGAAGTGCAGACCGAAGTGCGCGATAGCCCGTTAAAGGTGCGGCTTGGCAAGCTGGCGCAGCAGATCTCGCGCATGGGGTACACGGCAGCCGTGCTGGTAGCGGTGGTGTACCTGATCCATGCGTTTGTGCTGGACGCGGGATTTGACGCAGAGATCATGATGCACCGCCTGCGCGATTGGCAATTCGTGCTGGAGCAGTTGTTTCGCGCTCTGACGCTTGGGCTGAGTGTCGTGGTCATGGCTGTCCCGGAAGGACTTCCAATGATGGTGGCGGTGGTGCTTTCCTCCAACGTAAAGCGCATGATCCGCGATCACGTGCTGGTCAGAAAGCCCGCAGGCATTGAGGCCGCGGGCAGTATGAATATTTTGTTTACCGATAAGACGGGTACGCTGACGTACGGAAAAATGCGGGCAACTGCGCTGCATCTCGGCACAGGTGAGGTGCTTACGCTGCCGCTTTTGCGAAAAGGTGAGCTGTCCGACGTATATGCATGCGCTTGCCTGTGTAATACCTCCGCCATGGCCGAGCGAGATGCAAAAGATGGGAGCGTGCGTGCCATTGGCGGAAACGCCACGGATCGCGCCTTGTTCGAAAGCGCTTTGTCTGACGGAAAAAAACTGCCGACTGTCGGTGCAGCGGCTTGGAAGCTGCCGTTTGAAAGCGAACGCAAATATGCGGCCGCCATGTGCGACGGACAGGTACACCTAAAGGGTGCTCCCGAGCGCATTTTGCCTTTTGTGCGGCGCGTGCTTGATAAGAATGGGCGTGAGGTTGCTGCGGATTCTGCAGCATTACAGACACTTTCACGGGATCTGGCGGCCAAAGGCAAGCGCGTGTTAGCATTGGCTTTTTGCCGTGAGAAGGGAACCGAGGCGCAGTATGCAGCGGGGGACTTCGGGCCTTTGGTGCTGATCGGATTGGCCGTCTTGGAGGACGGCTTGCGTAAAGAAGCTCCGAAAGCCGTAGCTGAGCTGCGCGGAGCGGGGGTGCAGGTGGTCATGATCACGGGGGACGGCAAGCAGACCGCCGAGCGCATTGCACGCGCATGCGGCATTTTGGGGAGCGGTGTGGATACTGTGTTGGACGGTACCGAGCTTGCCGCCATGAGTGACGAAGTGCTGCGTGAGCTGTTGCCTCGCATCGGTGTGGTGGCGCGTGCGTTGCCTTCTGATAAAAGCCGGCTTGTGCGGTTGGCTCAGGAACGTGATCTCGTTGTGGGTATGACGGGGGACGGCATCAACGATGCCCCCGCTCTGCGCAAGGCTGACGTTGGCTTTGCTATGGGGGACGGTACGCAGGTTGCCCGCGAAGCAGGGGACATTATCCTACTAGATAATAATCTTGCCTCGGTGGTCAACGCAGTGCTGTACGGGCGCACCGTATTCAAAAGCATCCGCAAATTTATCGTGTTGCAGCTGACCATGAATTTCTGCGCTGTAGGCGTTTCCATGATCTGTCCGTTTTTGGGCTACGATGCGCCCGTGACCGTGGTGCAAATGCTGTGGATCAATATGATCATGGATACGCTGGGCGGCCTTGCCTTTGCGGGCGAAGCACCCAAGGCATTTTACATGAAGGAGCCGCCCAAGCGGCGTGATGAGCCGATACTCAATGGGTACATGATCTTTCAGATTTTTTGGCAGGGACTTGCCACGGTGGTCGTGTGTCTTTCTCTTTTGATCATGCCTGCCATCACGGGGCGGTTCCGTCCCGCTCCCGACAATATATATCTGCTGACCGCCTTTTTCGCACTGTTCATTTTCATGTCGGTGTGTAATTGCTTCAACGCGAGAACCGATCGGCTGCGACTTTTGGCGGGTATTGGGAAAAACCCCGGCTTTATCGGTATAATGCTGGCCGTGACCGTCATTCAGATCGTATTTGTCTATCTTGGCGGCAGCGTGCTGCGCACAGCTCCTTTGACGCTTTCCGAGCTTGGCTTTACCTTCTCTCTTGCGCTTTTGGCCATCCCCACCGAGCTTTTGCGCAAGATCGTGTGGCGCCTTTGCGGCAAAAAAACGGGGTATTGAAATACGATCCGAGCAGGGCGGGGCTTTGTGTCCCGCCCTTGCATATTGGGGAACGACATCCGGCAAGACTTATGCTATAATGCGAACAAAGGAGATGATGGGATGTTGATTTTGACGGCAGAGCTGACGGATGCGTTTGAAAAGGCTTTGAGAGAGCAGGAAAGAGCCGTGGCCACGATTGAAAAATATATGCGAGATTTGCGTGCGTTTTGGGAATACGTGGGGGACGGGGATATAAATAAGCAAGCCGTGCTTGATTACAAGGCACATTTGCAGAGAAAATATGCCACCGCCAGCGTGAACAGCGTGCTGTCCTCGTTGGGGGCTTTTTTTGTATTCTGTGAGCGCAGAGATCTGTGCGTCAAGCGCATCAAGCAGCAGAAAAACGTGTTTGTAGCCAAGGAAAAGGAGCTGTCACGCGCGGAATACGAAAGATTGCTGCAAGCCGCGCAGGATAAGGGCAACCGCCGCCTGTATTTGCTTATGCAGACCGTGTGCGGCTGCGGCATTCGCGTGTCCGAACTGCAATTTATCACGGTTGAGGCGGTCGCGTGCGGATATGCGGACATTGCCTGCAAGGGCAAAAGACGGCGCGTGTATTTGCCGGGAGAATTGTGCCGTCAGCTGAAAAACTACGTGAAGGAAAAGGGGATCAGATCGGGCGCGGTGTTTGTCACGAGAAGCGGCAAGCCCTTGGATCGCTCGAATATCTGGTTGGATATGAAAAAATTATGCCAAGCGGCGCGTGTAGCGGAAAGTAAGGTGTTTCCGCATAACCTGCGCCACCTTTTCGCGCGCACGTTTTACTCCATCCACAAGGATATCGTGCGCCTTGCCGACATTCTTGGACATTCCACCGTGGACACCACGCGCATTTATACCATGGAAAGCGGTGACGTCCATTGCAAGCAGATCAACCGCTTGAATTTGGTGCGATGTTAGCCCAAAAACAGGGCAAAAAAAGCACCACATAATTCGCATTATGTGGTGAAAATATTTGATTACATAAAAAATTATACAGAAAAAAGTGGTGGTTGTCAACCCAAAAGTCAATAAAAGTGCAGTTATTTTCAGAAAAATCCGCGACAAACCGACCAATGAGAGAAAAATTTTCGAAAATCTTTCTCATTGGTCCTTTTCTGCACTCAAAATCGCGAGAGGTTTTATTTTTTTGTCAGGCAAATTACCACATAATGCGAATTATGTGGTAAAGAGAGAAGGAGAAAGAACATGAAAAAAGTGGCTTTAAGAGCAGTTGCAATTGCTTTGCTGGCGGTGCTTGTTGTCATGTGCGTTTCCTGCACAGGCCCTCAGGGCGAGACCGGACCGCAAGGTGAAGCGGGCGTACAGGGCGAACAAGGCATTCAGGGCATCCAAGGTGAAGTAGGTCCTCAAGGCCCTCAGGGTGAACAAGGCATCCAGGGCGAAGTCGGTCCTCAAGGCCCGCAAGGCGAAAAGGGTGACAAGGGTGACACCGGTGCGCAAGGCGAACAGGGCGTACAAGGCGAAGTCGGTCCTCAAGGCCCACAAGGTGAAAAGGGCGACAAGGGTGACACCGGTGCGCAGGGCGAACAGGGCGTACAAGGCGAAGTCGGTCCTCAAGGCCCTCAGGGTGAGCAGGGCATCCAGGGTGAAGTCGGTCCTCAAGGTCCTCAGGGTGAACAAGGTATCCAGGGTGAAGTCGGACCTCAAGGTCCTCAAGGTGAACAAGGTATCCAGGGCGTTCCCGGCAACGACGGTGTGGGTATCACCGATATTTCGTTTGTTTCGTCAGACGGTGTGCAGGATACTTACAGAATCACCTATGCCGATGGCAAAACCGTCGACTTTACCGTAACAAACGGTAACAAGGGCGATAAGGGAGATAAAGGTGACAAGGGCGATACGGGTGCTGTTGGTAAATCCGCATTTGAGCTTTACTGTGATAAGTATGGCTTTGAGGGCACGGAGGATGAATGGCTTGCAACCATGAACAAGGAGCTGTTCACAAGATACACCGTGACTTTCGATTATGATGGCGGTACCCCCTCTGATGGCGCAGTAACTGAGCTGTCCGTTCCCGTATATTCGACAATTGAGCTGGATACTCCCGAAAAGGAAGGATATATCTTCCTTGGTTGGTTTGCGGGAGAAGGCGCAAATGCTGCACAATTCACGTCTGCATCGATTGTCAGTCGTGATATGACCCTGACGGCTAAGTGGGCGCAGCTGTCGTATACGGTGACGTTTATGGATTATTACAGTGATACCGTAGATGTTGTCACTGTTATGCACGGTGAAGCAGCTAACGCTCCGATCGTTCCTTCGAAGATCAAGGATGGTACCATGGTTTTCAGCAAGTGGGATGTGGATTACTCTTGCGTCACGCAGGATTTGACCGTTCAAGCGGTGTATGTGATTGATCAGTATACCGTTACGTTCAACACCAATGGTGGTAGTGAGATTCAAAATGCAACGTATTATGTTGGCACGATCCCGGATATGCCCGAGAATCCCACCAAGGGTGGCTATCATTTCCTTGGCTGGTATTTGGATGAGGCACTGACTGTGCCGTACGCCTTTGATAGTGCGCTGAACGAGAATACAACGCTGTATGCAAACTTCTCCGAAAGTATGCCAATATACACGGCAGAAGATCTGATGAACATTACCAATAACCCCGAGGGCAACTATTATTTGGCAAATGATATTGACTTGGACGGATGTTCATGGACACCTATTGAGACCTTCAGCGGAACTTTGGACGGACAAGGACACAGTGTTATGTGCTTTGTTATTTCGTCGCCGGATCATCTTAACTCCGGACTCTTCGGTGTGAATAACGGAACGATCCGAAATCTGACCGTTTCGGATTTCATGGTAACAACATCAAACGGTAACGGCACAGATATAGTTGGTGTACTGGTGGGAGAGAACAATGCTACCATTGAGAATTGCAGCGTTGTGAATGGTGAAATGTCAATGGTTGCTGCACTCACCTATAAGCTGAATAAATATGTACATGTAGACTGCGGCTACGGGGCTATTGCAGGCATAAATCGTGGTACGATAGATGGGTGCTATGCAGATGTGAGCTTTGGCGCGTCGGGAGAGGTATATGACAATAGTAAGTATCTCAGGCTTTGTATTGGTGGCATTGCCGGTGATAACTATGCTGTCGTGTCGAATTGCACAAGTGAATGTGACGTGGAATTTGTCGGAAAAGGGCACACCGGCAACAATAATGCTGACGTTGCAGGATGCATAGGCGGTATAGTTGGCTATAACCGTAACGGTGGTACAGTACTCGATTGTGAGAGCACGCAGGAAACGAGCATCGCAGTTTCCGCACAAAGACGCAGAAACACAATGAACCTTGGTTTGTGTGTGGGTCGTAATGACGGAGAAGTATTCACAAGTTCGTCTCAGGGGACGATTCACGATGCGGGAAGTGCTACTTTGGCAAGCATCGGTGGATTTGTTGGAGAAAACTACGGTGTGGTCAACGATTGCTATGCTTTGAACGTTACAATCGAGGTTGCGTCTTCTGATCAAGGCGGTACGGGTGGCTTTGTCGGTTACAACTATAAGACCATTTCTCGCTGCTACAGTTCTGGTAGTGTTGTATCCGCTGCAACGTGGGGTATCGGTGGTTTTGCCGGCAGAAACCTGAATGGTAGTGCTGTTACGAAGTGCTTTACAAGTTGTAGTGTGCAGTCTAAATCGTCGACCAACGTGAATTATCTTGTCGGTGTTATTGAGGATGGCGCAACAGCGCTCAAATGCTATTACAGCGAGTCCATGACCATCACCGTGAACGCAGAAACGTATGTTCCGGAAAAAACAAATGCAACAGCACAAAATGAAAGCGATTTCTTCACCGAGACATTCATTTGCGGTACTTTGACATGGGATAATGAAATATGGAGTATGAATGGGGACGCTTTCCCTGTTCTCAAATAAGGGAAGACTTGCGTTCTCGCTGATGCAAGATTTATCTAACAATCGAAAGAAGGAGCTGCGATTACGATTGGTACCGATAACTCTTATCTGCAAAACGCTACCATTCACTACAACTACGTTCCCGAGGAATAAGTAAATACATAGCAAAACCCGCGCCGGTTGGCGCGGGCTTTGTGTTTCGTCAAGCACTCAGCTTATCGATCCGCATGACTGCGACCGACATATCATCCGTGCTGCCCGACTCGCGTGCGTGCAAGAGGATGGTTTCCTTGAGCACGGCGGGCTCTGTCCAAGGGGTATTGCCAAGCAGCGAGAGCAGCCAGGGGCAATCCTCGTTGCCGCCTGTGATGCCGTCACTGACCATGACGATGATATCCCCGCTGGAAAGCTCAAAGGGGATGATCTGTGCCTGTACCGTGTGCAGGATGCCGATGGGCGGTGTGTGCGCCTTGATCTTGAGCAGCTGCTTGCCGCGCAGCACGTAAGCGGGGACTGCACCGCTTTTGATAAAGTGTGCACTGCCGGTGATCAGGTCAATGCGCACCATATCAACGCCTACCGAGCATTCAGATTCAGGCTGATCGGAATGCGAACGTAGGTAGTTGTTGAGCATGCGCAACGAGATTTCGGGGCTGTTGCCCGCATACAGCATTTTTTCAAGGAAAACAGTGCAGACCTCGGCAGAAAAAGCGGCCTGTCTTCCGCTGCCCATGCCGTCGGTCAGAATGCCGTAGAAATACGAGGATTTGCCCGCAAAGCAGGAAAGGGCATCTCCCGAGGGGGCTTCGGGATCCAGAATTGCTTCGGAAGGAGCGGGAATCACGCCCGTATCAAACGACACGGCAAATTGGTCGCGCGCACACAGCATCATGACCGTGCTGTCCTTGGAGATCTCAAATACGGGATCGCCCAAGGGGGTGCCGCAGATGTTTTCCAAGGCTTCACGCAACTGATCGGGGGTGGTACGCCCTGCACCGAATCCGACACCGCGCGCACAGATGCGCTTGGCACGCACGCCGCTGACCACAATGCTGCCCACGGCAATGCCCTGATCGGTCAGGTATCGGAAAATGCGCTCACCCGTTTGCGCGTCCGCGCGAAATTCCTCGTTGTCCTCCTTGAGTGCGTCTGTCAGAAGATCGGCAATGGCTGCGTAATCTGCGGCAAATATGTGCGTTTTTTCGCTTTGTAAAAGTGAGGCGGTCATGTCGGCACATTGCTCGTTTGCCGCGGTAACGATCCTTTCGGTGCGCGGACAGGCGGAAAGTAAGCTCTGCGGCAGACAGGTCACGTCAGCCTTGCCCGAAAGGTGCAGAGCAGAGGTCAGCTTGCCAATGCTCTCCAGCGTGGTGCTGTATTCCGAGCCCCAGCAGATCTCACGTCTGGGGCAATCAGCGCACGTGCCCTCAAAGGCTCTGTCGCAGATGCGGCGCAAATCCAGAAGGGCGGGGCGACGCAGCTTGTCGCACAGTTCATAAAAGGTTTCGGAAAGGCTGGTAAAGGCCTGCGCCATGCTTTCTGTGCGCTCCGCAGCACTGAGATTTCGGTTTTCCTGCGTGACCAATCTTGCAAATTCGCTCTCGCCAGCAAAATCACAGCCTTCACGGTCACATGTAACGGCATCTGCCATGGGTAAAAGCCATTTGTCTGCGGCAAACAGTACCGAACCGCCAAGCAGAATGGTGGGAAAAGCTGAAACAAAGCCCCAAAATCCACCAAGCAATGCGGTCCAGCCGCCTGCAAAGACCAGCGACGCTGCAAGCGCCAATCGATCGGAAAGCTGTGCGCAAAGTGTCCACAAAACAAGCCCGATGATAAAAATCGGTGAGTTGACGGGGTCAAAGGCAATGCCGCAACCCACAGCGCACAGCATGGCTGCGACAAAACCGCGCCGTTTCAATGTCAGATACACAAATGCAGCTGCCAGTATTGGAGAGAGCATGATCCCGAAAAAGGTGAAAGCGCGTACAGCATAGACGGCGCCCATACAAACCGCCACAAGTGCAATATATCCCGAGAGGCGGTGTTGCTTTTCGGGCACGAACAGGGGAACGATCAGCCATATGCCAAACGGTACACTTACCAGTAAAAAAAGCGTGCCGAACAGATCGTAGTATTGAAATCCTCCGAGCACGATGGCGAAGCCTCCCGCGATCAAAGCACCGATCGCACCGGTCATCATACGCAATATGACAGCCTCACCGAAAAGCTGTGGCTTTTGCACGTTGGGCTCTGATTCGGGCAAAGCGGGTCTTGTGCCAAAAAAGCCGCCGTCCTCAATCTGCAAAAGCGCCCGGCTGAATTTATCATTGGGCAGGGGAGGAAGCTCTCGCAGATTGGCGCGTCCGCTGCCGACCAAAAGCGTTACCGCCACGCGCAAGGTCAGAATTCCCAGATACGCGCAAAGATAGCCCCATGGCGCGTCGGTAAAGGGCAGGGAGGCGCAAAGCCCCACGAAAATGTAAGGAATGCCTGTGCTGCCTGCGCAAAGCAGGATCATGCCTGCAGGATAGGTGCCGAAAAAAGCCCCCAAAAGCCCCAACAGCCAGGAGACCAGCATGATCCCGCCGCTGCGCACAACGCTAAGCAAGATCTGCCGCCGCCGCACAGCTGAAGCGGTGTGCAGCCTCATTTTTGTCTTCCCAAAGGCTTGTCCCGTATCGGACGGGACGAATTCTGTCTTTTGTTGCATGTATATTTCCTCCAAAGAAGTGTTTTTGCATTTATTATAGCGGAAAAGCAGAGATTTTTTTGTCGGTGCGGCACAGGCAAAATCTCATCGGTCGGAGGTGTATTTTGTCAAGGATAGAGGGAAAGCGGAGGATGTTGCCATGGGATAAGTCGGTAAATATCGTATTGTGTCGGGAAAAAGCAGAATTTTGTGCACGATTTGTGCAAAAAAGGTTTACAAAACAGAACAAATGTGCTATAATGATTGCAATACGAAAGGGAGGTTGATCATGCAGGAAAGAACCGTTTGCTTTACAGGGCACAGACAGATCAGTGCGCAGTATATGATGGCGCTGCCTGCATTGCTCAAAGCCGAGATCGCAAGACAGGCCGAGGCGGGGGCGGTGCATTTTCGCGCAGGCGGTGCGATCGGGTTCGATACCTTGGCCGCGCTTTGTGTGTTAGAGCAGAAGAAGCAGCATCCGCACATCAAGCTGGATCTGATCTTACCTTGCCGTGATCAGGACGCTGCGTGGAGCGAGCAGGATCGACATGCGTACCACTTTGTGCTCTCACAAGCGGATAGCGTCACATACGTACGCGACCGCTACAGCGAGGGCTGCATGCTGGAGCGTGACCGCCGTTTGGTCGAGGGCAGCGACGTTTGCATCGCCTTTCTGACTAAAAGTAAAGGTGGCACAGCATATACTGCTGCATATGCGCTCAAAAACGGCCTTGAGTTTGTCAATTTGTTTGATGGGATGATGTGAAAAAAAGGGCAGGAAATCCGCGAAGGAATTCCTGCTCTTTTGTATAAAAATTCGGAGTGACCATGCATAACCCGCACGTGGCCCTTACGGAAAATATTCTTTTCCGGCTTTTTTGCTGATCAAGTGATACTTAATCGTTTGATCACGTGGTGTATAATTCCCTCAATTTTCATTGAAGATCTCTTCGTACTCCGCCTCTACCCGAATGTCCTGCAAATAATCTCCGAAGCCCTGTCCGAAGATGTTAAAGCCGCCCTTATACCGTGCGTCGGGCTTGTTTCCGATGCGGAATACAAAGGTATCGGTACCGTCGAAGTCGGATATTACGGGGGGATGCTCCCCACCGCAGGGAACGCCGTCTAAGAAGCACCCCGCCTCAGTAACGGTGATCTCCTTCAATTCCCCGAACTGGGTAGCCGTATCCTGCCACCAAGCAGGATTAAGCTTGCCTCTTCGCCCACCGAAATCCGAGGGAGAGGTGTAGGTGCAAAGCTCGCGGCCGTTCAGCCAAAAGGTGATGTCGCTCTTCCAGCCCAATTGATAGTTGAGTGTCTCGGAGCAGATTTCCAGAGAGAAAGACAGTCGGATAAGCCGTTCGCGCTTATGGGTGTTGGATACAGCGTACTCCACGTATCCCCCACTGGCCCACAAAAGCCGGGCGTCGGCACGGCGAGGAGTAAAGTAGTTCCCGTCATCGAACATGATCTGCTCGTCGGCGGTGCAGAAGCCCGCCACGAACTCCATGCCCGCACCCGTATAAAGTCCCACGGGGATCTCCTGGGTCACCACCGCGTCGCTGATCGA
>JAFTLD010000095.1 GCA_017452945.1 Clostridia bacterium
CACCAAATTAGTGAAATCCGTGGCAGAGATCGGCTTTTTGGAAACTGCGGGGGCTGCAAATCTCTCGCACTTGGTATCCAGGTTCAGGATCATCGCACGGTCGTATACCTTATCCGAGATGGCGAACGTGGAGTCGTCGTTATTTGCCGTTCCCACGAACCACATGTTCTCAGGCAGCTTGATTCTGCCATCCTTGAATTGTCTGGGGTCACTTGCCCACTTATCAGATACAACATCGATATATCTCTCGTCGGGATTGGGCAGCTCCAAGAGCGACAGGAATTCCGCAAAGTAATACTCCACTCTTGCGATATTCATCTCGTCCAGCACCGTGACGTAGATATCTTTGCTGTAGTTTGCTTCGTACATTTTCTCCAAGAGCAAAGTTTCGTTGAATCTCTTGGTAAACTCGTTGTAGTAGCCTACGAGGTCGGTTCTCTCCTTCCACATGGGCTGCACGGGAATGACGGTGGACGCATTATCGGTAAACGAGCCGAACGCGTGCGCCAGCGAGGTTTTACCCGTACCCGACATACCCTGCAGGATGACCAGCTTGGATACTGCCATGCCTGCCACAAATCGTCTGATATCTTCAATGTCGTAATACAGTCTGAGCTTGCTTGCCGCATAGTTGCGGAAATCGTTGCAAAAGCTCTCAAGCGTCACTTTCTTTTCATAGGTCGTGTGCCCATAGGTCGTGCTGTTGCGGTCGATCTGGCTGAGCATGCAAAAGCGCTCGGCATGCTCATCCTCAGGCTTTTTGGTGTCTTTTTTGGTCATAGCGGCAGGATCTGCAAGCACTTTGACCTGCACCTTGTCGTCTTTGGAATCACGCAGCAGCATCGTAACGATCAGAATCGCGACAATGACCAGCACCGCGACAAAATAAATGATGATTGCAGGCGCGGAAGTAAAAATTTCGATAATCGACATTCTTTTTGCAAGGAAATTTTGTCCCAGAGCAAATCCTGCAGACATTGAAATGTTATATAACATCATGATTCTCCTTAGATTGCATTTATGCTTTACGATCCGAACACATGTGAATAATGCGCTTGCATGCTTCTGCACGGTCTTCGCCTAAAACAGACTCGATCATTTCGACGGAACTGAGATCATCCGCCGTAAGCTTTCCTTCCAGTTTGGAAAGAACGGGCACCATCAGCTTGGCAGCAACCGCCTCATCAACAGCCATGACCTTGTCACCGCCACAAGCCAAATACACGTATGCAAATCGTTCCAGGCACAGCCAAAGCTTGTTTCCTATATGGAAAGGCGTGTAGGAGGCAACGTATTCCTCTAAACGGTCGATCTTTTTCCAGGCATCCTCATCGACATACAATCTGTTGGATGCTCTTTCGGCAAGGTAGTCCATCTGATAATAACTGAATTTGCGAACGGCATCGGGCTGTTCTGCAACGGTATAATTATCAAACTCAAAGCAATTCACCGTGGCTACCTCGGATATGAATTCGGGCAGACAATCTGCGCGCTCACCCTTGGCAAGATTCAAAACAAACCAAACGTTTTGCGGAATGTAGTACGAGGTTTCCACGTTTCGGTCATTGAGAACCACGACATGGTTATTGGCAATCGGGTTTTTGATGTAATTTACGTAAGGCGTGAAATATGCGGGCAGATTCTCACATCTCACATTTGTCAAGGTTGCCAGATGCACAACGTGACGGGCATTGCGGGCAGCATCCAAGGCCAAATGCACGTTGGTCTTGCTCTTATAGCCCTGCTGATCTGCCTTGAACAACACGTTATCGCTCTCGGTATAGGATTCGTTGACGTGATCGATAAACAGATCTGACTCAAAATAGCCGCACAGCACCTTCATAAATACCATCAGCTCTTTATCGTCCATGCCATCCACGACCACAAGTCGGGAGGATGCAAGAGAGGAGAATATCTTTTTGGTCACGTCGGTACGGAACTTGCAGCCTCTTTGTGCTGCATAAAGCTCAAATTCCGCAGCAGCATTTTCGAAATTCTGCTCTTTTTCAATATACTGCAAATATTCCGAATCCACACCCTCTACCTGATCGGCGGTTTCGCTTTCTGCTATATTCTCTGCTGTGTCAAATTCTTCGACGAACATATTCTGAGCAGCATAAACGGGAATCTGCTCAGCTTCTTCAAAGGCTTGCTCATTCAACCTGTCAACCGTACTCTGCTCTTGGTTACGAATTCTGTTTCTGCGAATTGCTTCCGCAACAAAGAACACAACACCGGCTACGCCCAATGCAACCGTAAACCAATCCAAAAATGCATATTGCAGATCTTGTGTTACACAGAATAACTTTAATGCAATTGCCAGCACCAATGCCATTGCTCCGGCAATAAAATTAAACACAGATTTTCTCATAGCTTTGATTTTAGCCTCCAATTTATAATTGTCCGTAAAAATATTGCTTCGGGAATGAATATAATCGCTCAGATGTTTATGATCCGCTGCAAGCATATCTCCACCCATGGGAATTTTCTGTTGCAGCCGGATATCCGCAACCGATGCACCGACGTACACCGTATACGTGCCCGCTTCACGGACGTATTTCGCACTTTCCGTATCATACACATGGGGAATCTTGTACGGGATCTCCACAATGCGTTTCTCCCCTGCCTTCAGCTCCACGCGGGCAAAGCCACCAAGCTCCTTTCGGGGACGCAGCACGGCAGAGCCGTCAATTCCGACGTAGACCTGCACGATCTCGACTGCAGGCACTTTGCTCAGGTTTTTCAGCTCCACCTTAACGGTACGCTCGTTGACCGTCAGCGTCGAATACGCGATCTTGGCGTACCCCAAGCCGTGTCCGAACGGAAACAGCGGTGCATCCTCGGCGATATCATAGTAACGATATCCGATAAAGCCGCCCACCTTCAGTCCGTCGCGCTCGCGGTACGTCTTATATTTGGTATAGCAGAGATCGGTGTTGCAATATACCGTACTTGCCAGTCGGCCGCCGGGGCTGGTTTTGCCAAGCAGAATATTGGCAAGTGCCTGCGCACCGTATTTTGCTTTTGTGGGTGCAAGCAAGATGCCTGCACAATGTTCGGGAATGCAGATATCCTCGGTATGATCCGCAGAGAGTACGGCAATGATCTTTTCCCGTTGGTCGCCCAGCCGATCCAAAAGCTCCTGCTGATTTGCGGGAATAGCCAGCTGCCTTGTTTTATGTGCTCTTTTGAGTTGCTTTTCGGGAGAGCCCAAAAACAGCAACACCGCGTCACACTTTTTTGCAAGCGTCAGGGCATCGTTGATAATCTCCTCGCTCCTGTCCTTTTCAATATCGTAGCCTCTCTCGACTCCCGCACACGCAAATCCCGCCTTGGAAAAATACTCCTGCAGCGTGTGGATAAAGCTCGACTCGGGATCATCCGCGCAAAGGCCGATATCACCGATCATACCGATCTTAGTTCCCTTTTTTATAGGCAGGATTCCTTGATTCTTCAAAAGAACCGTTGCACTCTCTGCAGCCTTCAAGGCAATGTTTTCATTCACCTTGACCGTGGAAATATTGGGCTTACGCTTAACGCTGAACACAAAGTCCAGCATGCGATCGGCCGCGCTGTCCAGCATTTCGGGGGAAATGGCCTTCCCTTTGGTGATCTCACTGTTCAATTCCTCAGTTGTCGCTTGTCCGCGCACAACGTCCTCGGTCAGCTTTTTATATCTTGAGAGTGCAGACTCCACAGCCAAAGCAGAGCCCTCAAAGCAAAGACCTCCGTTTGCAAGAAACGTCACGGTATTTTCTGCCGACACTTTTGCACAAATGGGCGTGGCATTCTTTAAGGCACCGTCGGTGGCAGCAGCATTCATCAGCTTTGCATTCACAGCACCGTAAGCTTGATTTGCAACGTTCTCTTTTGTTAAAATGGCTGCACATTTTTTGTTCTGCGTTGCATCTGCGTACGGCTTGATTAAAAACTCGTGGATAAACCGTTCGTCCGGGCTCTCATCCAACCATTCGGGCTCTTCGTTGAACAAGCCGAAATCCGCAAGTCCCACAGCGGTATCCGCTCTCTGCGCGGCATCAAGATATGCCTGTGACACAGAAGATGCAAGCAACGGATCCTCGGAAAGTGCCTGCCTGTACGGATTGATTTTCACTCTGGGAGAAGGGATCTTGACAAGTCCGGCTTTATTCACAGATGCCTTTTGGAAAAGGTCATCCGCTATCTGTCCTGTCAACGCCACGTCCCAAGTGTTGGCAAGCGCTGTCGGGCTCGGATATACATTACCGCAAAACTCATCCAATGCTGTGATATTGAGCTCCGGAATACCCAGCGCGCGATAATTCTTGCCGGACAGACACGTGATATCACACAGCATATGAATTTTTTCGCTGTCGGACAATTTCTTAATTATATCGTAGTATTTCAACATACTGATCTCCACATATTACATATAACAGTCGTTTTATCGCTTACCCAAGCTCTCTTTCACTCTTGCACAGCAGTGTCTGTTTCGGGAGCCCACGTATCTTCGACTTGCGTTTCTTGTTCCTCGGGGGCTGGATGCTTGAATTCATAATACCTTACATAAGCGTCACACACACTAAGGCCCAGCATCACCGCAAGCCCTACTGTGACCAAAAGAACCGAAAGCTGCGGTTTACCGAATCTTCTGATCTGAACCACGGGTTGCGAAATGACTTTCCCTGAAGCCTTTCCGATCTCAAGTTGGGTTTCTTTTCTGAGATAGCGCACAATCGTGTGACCGCTACGCGAATCATATACATACCGACCGGACCTGACTGTTGAAAACACCACTCTGAAATCGGTGCAGTATTCATCCACCACGATCCCGGATGAGGTAATATAGGTGCTTCCCGGAGAGAAATGCATCTGATCATACCCTATTTCGGTATTGGCAAGCACCTTCCCGGCAGAATCCATTTGAATCACGGTAAAATCCATGGCATCCACCGTATACTCCAGATCATTGGAAAAACGGATCAACAAACATTTCTTTCCGTTCTGACGTATAAAAATATAGTTTTTGACAGATACCGGGTTCCCGATCTGCGCATATTGATAAAAACCTTTGGACAAATATTGTTGATTTGATGCCATATATTCGCTCCTTAATGCGACTTTTTCGCATATTACTGTATTACTTTTTAATCTGTACGTCTTTCGAACAATGGAAAAGCACCGTTACCGCCGATACTACCAAACCAATGCATGCATATATCAACAGCATTTTGACAAATTCTTCTATACCCGTGCTGACGAAATCATACAGTGCCATGTCAAACCACTTCAGAATGGAGGCATTCCAAAGCGCTCCTTCGATCACCGAGCAGACCACCGTTAACAATCCGTACAAGCCTGCCCTCCACATGGGGAGCTGAAGCTTGGTAACAGGCTCCACGATGTGATCATTCACCTCTTTGACGATCACGCATACGTACGAGGTGTCGGGGGGTAACAGCGCACCCTTCGTGACCCCGGTGTTGTATATCGGCTCTGCGATGCGGACGGTGGCGATCTCCTTGTCGTCAGCATCCATGGCAATCACGTCATACTTGATCGTACGGATCCTTTCATCGATCTTGCATTTTATGTATTTCTCACCGCCATTGCACGACAGAATATACTGCTTGATGTACCGCGCAGCCTGAATGGACGGCTCATATACGATGGCTCTGCCGTTTTTGAAAACATACTTCCGGCTCCCTCTGTCCTGAAGCACAGACAAACGGTATTTGGGCTTGAGTAAGAGGTGCGGGAATATGCGTGCTACCAAAAACACATACAATACCGCGCTGCACAGCAATATGCATGCGTGCGCCACGATTTCAACTACTGTATCTACCATGTTATCTCCTATATAAACGTCAACAATTATGGATTTGCATATCGGTCAAAGATCTCGCGTACATGGTCCTCCGTGATGCTTCCCTGATCCAAAGGCAGCTCACTCAAAAGCTGCTTCGCCGTCATCTTCGCAACATCAAGGCTGATCGGCATACCGTATTCCTCCAGTTGCTTGACAGCATGTGTTGCAAGCGCCTGTGCTCTTTCATCGTCGGAGCCATATCCCTTCACGTGCACGGTGTTAACCGCATCGGCAAGGCCGCTCACCAGCACACTGTATTTCTCTGCATCATATTCGCTGATCAGCAAATGGTCTGCTACCACTGTCATTGCCAGGGACGATACGCTGATATCGCTCATATTGGGGTTTTCTTTCAAAAGTGCGTTCACTTTGTCCACAAAAACACCGTCCGCCAGAATTTCCATGACCTCTTCGTAATCATCCGTATCCAAAAAAATGAAATCGCAATCGATCATGACCGCAGCGATCTTGATCATGGTGATGATATTAGGCTTGACACTTTCTATATCGGTTTTGGCACAAGCATCCAGCACGTCATCAATAGCAGGCGCTGCAAGTTTATTGACCGAAGGCTTGGATATACCGAAGAACTTTTCTCCGTTCCTCCAGGCAGATGCACCCTTCGACATCACTTCGGCAGCCACACCGTGACACATGCGATACTGCTCCACGTCAGCGCACAGCGCATCAAGAAGTGCCACACGCGTTTTGGCATTGCTGTGCGGATCTGTCATGGCCTTATACAGCGCCATACCGTCTTCCACCGTTTTCTCAGCGGTTTCGATTTCATGAAGCAAGGATACCTTGCCTCCGTACATATACGTGCTTGCAGCGCTTTGGTACATCAGCTTTCCGCCAAACTGATACAAAACATTACCGGACACGTCATGAGAATACGTTTTAATGGATTGGGTATTCTTTTCTCCGATCGCACGGATAACGGCTTTGCTGTTAACCTTCTCAACTGATTCCACGATTCTGTTTGCAACGTCAAACGATCCCATGATCGGGCTTGTGATCACCATTGCGACCACGATTGCACAAATTCCTCCGGTGATACCACCCAACACTTTGCTGTTCTTATCAAAATACGAATTCTTTTCCACTCGGTAACCGGGATCCTTTGCATCGGATCTTTGCGTGACACGACACAGGATGGCAACGGCCAGATCGATCATGCCACGCAAGAAGAGGAATACGCCGACAAACAGAACTGTACTGACAAGCGCACTGCACACTGCCCTGATCAGCTCGTCCGCAGAAGGAAACACATCAATCAACTGACGGTATACCGAGATCTTGGAAACGATCAGATTAAAGACGATTTGTGTCAACAGCATAGAAAGCAACGGTGAGAGCATGACCGATGCAATGACCGATGCAAGCACCGAACCCAATGAAACCATGGCTCGGCGAAATCCCTTTTGCACACCGTTATATACCTCTATTGACAGGATCACGATAAAAATCACTATAATCGTGACTGAAAACAAGCTGAATGTCATATCCTATCCTCTTTCTTTTCGGAATCATATCTGAACTCGCATGACACAGCACATCGATAAGCCTTATCTTTGCCAAGTCATGCGAATATTGCATAATGTATAAATAACCATATTAATTATATAACCATTCGAGTTTATTGTCAATATATTATGAGAAAATGAATCCTTTTTTAAGGAAAATAAAACAAAAAAACCGCCCGGTGCAATACTTTGATGAAAGTATCGCGCCAAGGCGGGTTTTATTTTTATGCAAAAGGATTGAATTTATCGTCCTCGGTGAGCGCAAGGGCGTCGATGGCGGCCTCAAAGCGGGCACGCGCGGCGTCCAAGCCCTTGGGATGATGCGCATCCGAGCCAAGATAGAATTTGCATCCCTGTTCTTTTGCTATGCGGTAGGGACGCATGGTATGAGCACTTTGCGGATCGGTCAGTGCCATATTGAGTTCAACACCCATTCCGGACTTGGCCACACGGGCAAACAGCTCGGCATATTCCGCGTCGGTAATCGCGTTCAGAATATCGTCGCGGCTGCCCTCACAGTTTCTTGCCATCAGGCTGCAGGTAAAGTGCGCAAGTCCGATCTTGGAAAACGGCAGATCCATATCCAAAAGCGCATGGTTGCGCTGCAGATACAGCTGTGCGCGGCGCGTGGGCGAGGTATCCTGTGCATCAATGGTAAAGCCCGTCATGTGCAGATGGCTTGTGGGAATGATGATAAACTCAAATGCATCCAGCATTTTATCCGAAATGCCGACCGTTCTGAATTGATCCATATCGATCTCACAGCCAAAATGGAACGCACACTGATCCGACACAGGCAACGGCAGAATCTCTGCTACGTGCGCATAATTCTGCGCAGCATACCAACCACTCGCACCCGGTACGTTTTCGTCCCAATAGTGATCGGTCACGCAGATATGGGAAAGCCTTTCGCGCACCCCGTAATCAAGCAAAGCCTCTGCTGTCTGCTCAGGATCATTCGAGCAAAGCGAGAGCTGCGAGTGCAGATGCAGATCGTGGTCGATGACAAACTTACTCATAGCTTAAGACAGAAAGCGCTTGAGGTTTTCATAGCCTCTTGCAATGGCAGCATAGCAGTCCTCTGCACCCTCATACTCGATGGAATAATAGCCTTCGTAACCGGTATTTTTGATGATCTCGATGCATTTTTCCACGTTGCAATCGCCTTCACCAACGGCAGCACCCGCAAAATAGTTGCAAGCGCGCGTTCTGCCATACCCCGGTTTGGGCTCGGAAGACTTATACATATCCTTGGCATGCACGTGTACTGCGTAGGGCGCGACGCGCGAAACTGCGGTCACGTTATCCTCGTCAGCGCAGACAAAGTTACCCACATCCACAAGAAGACCGTAGTTATCGTGCGCAACAGCGTTGAACAGCTGCTCGACGCGATAGGAATCCTGTGCGATATAACCGTGGTTTTCGGTACAGGTGATAATCCCTCTCTCTGCTGCATACTCGGTAATCTTGCGTGCATTATCCGCAATGGTGGGCAGCATCAGCCCAAAGCTTCTGCCATTTCCCTGCTTGGTCGTTGCGTAGCAAACGTCGTGGCGCATGACCGAGCAACCAAGCTCCACAGCCACGTCCACCTGCGCCAGCATTCTGTCCACCTCAGCCTGATTGGCTGCGGCAGTGTCGTGATACAGATTTGCACCAATGGTATAGGCATTGATAGTCATGCCAAGCGCATCGGCTCTCTTCTTGAGTTCCTTCGCAAATGCCAATCTCTCTGCCTGAGTAGCCCCGGGCATATCAAGAAATTCAATAGCGTCAAAGCCCATTTCGTGCGCCTTGTCGATGGTTTGCTCCAGCGTCAGACGGCCGTCACGAACAGCTTGATAATAGGAATACGAGCTAACGGAAATTTTCATATCTGCTCCTTATTTGCCCATCATGATACCGGTCAGGTGATCAATCGCAGTCTGAATATCGCCTCTGGGGTTATCACCGCACTCACGCTCGATGGTCAAAAAGCCCTTGTAGCCGATGTCGTCCAGCGCCTGCAGGTAGGTTTCAAAATGCACACCGCCCGTGCCAAGCGGAACCTCAGCGAAATACTGAATGCCCTGGAACTCCTGAGGAACGGGATGCACGACACCGTAAATGTATTCGGGATTGCCGCGGTGCAGCATAACGCCGTCCTTGGCGTGGGTATGTACGATATAGTCCTTGAGGTTATGCACTGCCTCGACGGGATCGTCGGCAGATACCATGACAAGGTTTGCGGGGTCAAGGTTGACCGCAACACCGCGAGAGCCCAGAGAATCCAGGAACTTTTTGAGCACAGCACTGGTTTCGGGACCTGTTTCGATAGCGAAATGCGAGCCCATGCTGTCGGCAAATGCGGCAAGCTCAGAGCAAGCTGCCTGCATGATAGCGTATCTGGGGTGGTTGGGGTCTTCGGGAACAACACCGATGTGTGTGGTCACGATATCGGTCTCCAGCTCCTTGGCAAGCTCCAAAATGCGCTTGGATTTTTCAATGCACTCGGGGTTCTTTTCGGGGTTGCCAAAGCCCATACCAAGGTCACCGCAAATGGCGGAGAAGCAAAGACCGTAGGACTTGACCATATCAAGCAGCTCACGTCTTTGCTGCTTGCTCATATTTTCGGGAGCGTGCTCACCGTAGGTGCAGTACATCTGCAGACCCTGCACGCCCATTTCAGCCGCGGTCTTGATCGCAGTCGCAGTATCTGTTCTGAAAGACTCGACGATTACGCCGATCGGGAATTTTCTCATGGTAAATACCTCCATAATTTTCTATACGTTTATTATAACTTTTCAAAGCCCGAATGTCAAGAGTTAAGCTGTTTTAAGTGACAAGGTTTTTTGTGTTGTGCGTACGGTAAGCCAAGAGAAACGGCATCTTTTACATATAAATATTCCACATGACAATCACAATGGGAATTTGTTTAATAAAAGAGTTCGTTTAATTGACTGAGCAACTCGGACGCCAACTCGCGTTGTTTTTTCCAGAAAGGGGCAGATTCCAATCCGGTTAATGTCCATATTGTATTGTCATACATTTTCTCGCCCAAGGAAGCGGATGTAAAATTATCAACGATTTTGACGTACATAACTAATACACTTTCATTAACTATTCCTTTTTCCACAAGATCTTTGAGTAAATAAACATCCTCATCAATCCACTCATTAGCAATATCGTCTGTTAAATAATCTCCTAATGCAGCCCGTCCTGCAATCTGTTCTTCATAAGGGGCTGACAACATAATAGCTTTATCAATCAGATATGTTA
>JAFTLD010000096.1 GCA_017452945.1 Clostridia bacterium
CGCGCCACCTTCCCCAGCGGGGAAGGCTCATAAAGTTAACCCCTCAGCGGATAATTGAGCAAAACGGATGCGCTAAAGAAGCCTTCCCCGCTGGGGAAGGTGGCGCGTAGCGCCGGATGAGGTCACCGTATGGTCGCTCTTCCACGTCTTATACAACAGAAAGCAGAAGCCTTGTGACTTCTGCTTTTTGATATAATTGCGCATGCTTTATTATTGAAAAATCTCCGGTAATTCGGGGATCTGGATATCATGCTCATCCAAAAACGCCTCGATTTGCGCCTGCATTTCGGGAGAGATAATCCTTCCCTCGCTTCGATGCACCGACAAAAGCCCTGCAGATACTGCAGAGAGCAAGCATATCAACATGATTGCCAAATAGATCAATTTGAATTTCATGGCAATTGCCTCCAACCGTGTTTTTTGGTACAATCAATACTTTCCAAGCTTTACCGCCCGACGCACCGCGGCAAACGCCTCGCGCTCGCCCTGCTCGGCAAGCGTGCGCAGCCAGCCCTCCAACAATGCGGCAGTTTCGGGATGCATGCGCGTCCTCGCCTGTCCGCGCATAAAATAATCCAACGCACTGCGATCGGTATATTTTTCCTTTTGATAGGTCTTGCATGCCGCCATTCTGTCGCAGAACATTTCCGCTACGTACCGAACAGGCATTTTGACAGGCCCGTAAGCGCGTGCTGCGGGCACGTAATCAAACCAGTATTCATAATGGTGCTTGTTTCTTCCCTGATGGTGCATCCACATCTCGGAATAGCCAACGTCCTCGCGCTGCGCCTCACCCGGGCTGCGGTTGCCCTGATAATACTTAGCCCCCGGAATAAACTCGGTCGGGCTATATTTAGACAGGTCGTGAAACAGCCCCTGCCACCCGATCCCTGCGCGAAAGCAATGCGCGATCACTTTATGGCGATGCTTGGTGATGGTGACAAAATGCTTGATGGGATGTGCCATATCAGCGCAAGAAGCCGTTGATGATCTGCTCCTCCGCTTGCTTTTCGGAAAGGCCCAGCGTCATCAGCTTGATCAGTTGTTCACCGGCAATCTTACCAATGGCAGCCTCGTGGATAAGCGATGCCTGCACGTGATTTGCCGACACCTTCGGGATCGCATCTACGCGCGCGCTGTCCATAATGATCGCGTCGCACTCGGTATGTCCCGAGCAGCAATTGTTGCCGTTGATGCAGGAAAGGAAGGTCTGACGGGATTCATCCTTGGCAACAGAACGGGAAACGACGTGCGCACCGCAGTCCTGGCCGTCAAGGTCAACCGTAAAGTCGGTCACAGCACTCTGCTTGCCGTGCGTCATGATCTTTTCGTGAATGACCAGCGTTGCGCGGTCAGCCAACTTTGCCTTGGTCACGCGCACCGTGGAGTCCACGCCGCCCAGCTGTGCGGATTCCATTTCCATGTATCCGCCCTCGTCAATTTCGATCTCGGTGGTGGGGTTAAGCACCTTTTCACCAAGGCCTTCGCCCTCTCCGTAATGCTTTTCCACGTACTTCAGCTTGGCGTTCTTGCCCACGTGGAAGCTGTGAATACCGTCGTGCGCAGTCTGCTCGTCGCCTGCGTTATGAATACCGCAGCCCGCAACGATCAGCACGTCCGCACCCTCACCGATATAGAAATCGTTATAAACCAGATCTTTCAGACCTGTTTTGGTCAACAGCACGGGAATATCCACACGCTCGTTTTGCGTGCCGGGCTTGATGATGATATCAATGCCGGGCTTATCCGTCTTGCTGACGATATCAATATTGGCAGTTGTATGTCTGTCCGCACTCTCACCGTTTGCGCGGATATTATACGCGCCCTCGGGCACGATTTCCAGATCCATGATCTCGGAAAGCAGGTTCTTCTGAATTGCATCCATGGTCTTAGCCATCAGCCCTCACCTCCCACGATCACTCTGCAGGGCTTTTGCGTGCCGAACAGGCTGGGCAAAATCTCTTCCTTGCTGCCCTGTGCGGTCACCTTACCCTCAGCCAGCACGATCACGGTATCCGCAATATCTAAGATGCGCTCCTGGTGAGTAATGATCAGAATGCTGCCCTTGTTCTTTTCATACATACGCTCAAACACCGTGATCAAAGATCCAAAGCTCCACAGGTCAATACCTGCCTCGGGCTCGTCAAACACGGCAAAGGGCGTGTTTCTGGCGTTGATCATCGCAATCTCAATTCTCTTGAGCTCACCGCCCGACAAAGAGCCGTTGACCTCACGATTGACGTATTCCTTGGCGCAAAGCCCTACCTCGGACAGATATGCGCAAGCCTGGGCGACCGAAATATCCTTTCCCGCAGCGATTGAGATCAGATCCTTGACTGTAATTCCCTTGAAGCGGACGGGCTGCTGGAAAGCATAACTGATGCCAAGATTTGCACGTTCGGTAATGCCCATATTGGTAATATCCTCACCACGGAACAAAATCTTGCCCGAGGTGGGAGTAATGATGCCGGCAATGACCTTGGCAAGGGTGGATTTACCCGAGCCGTTGGGGCCGGTGATGGCGACGAATCTGTCCCGGATGGTCAGATTGACGTCGCAGAGTATATCGGTTTTCTTACCGGTCACCTCATCGGTAACAGAATAAGAAACGTGTTGCAGTTCTAACATAGCGGTCTCCGTAGTAAATTAGTTATTTCCGTATTTGAAGGTGCGACGGATCTCGGGAACCTCAGGCAAGCCCTCAGCCACCTCCATGCGCTCTCTGACCATTTCGGAAAGCTCATGGGATCTGGTTGCTTTGACCGTTTCAGCGTCGATCACGTCCACAAAATCCACGTAAACGCGGGTCTTTTTCCAAGGTGCGCGCTTTTTGACCTTGTCGGTATCGGTCACACGAACGACCACGATAGGTACGCCTGCCTTCTTCGCCATCAGGAAAACGCCTTCACGGAAAGGCAGAAGCCCCTTGACCTCACGGTTTCTGGTTCCCTCGGGGAACACACCGTAGGAAATGGGCATAGTCTTCATACGCTCAGACACCTCACGGATCGTAGTCAGCGCCTCACGTGCTTCCTGGCGGTTGATGGGCAAAAAGCCGCCCTTGTGCAGATACTTGCCTGCGATGGGATAGTTAAAGTTTTCTGGCTTGGAAACAAACGCCACGCTCCTGCCGCGCAGTACGGTCAGCATAGACATAAAGTCGTGATCGGACAGGTGGTTGGAAACCAGTAAAAAATTGCTGTCCTTGGGTACCTTATCCTTGCCGCGGGTACGAATCTCGACGCGTGCCAAGCGCAGATACAGCGCAATTGTTTCTACCAGCACGGCCAGATAAAAGCGGTTGGGTCTTTCCTGCGGCTTGGATTTGTCCACGAAAATGGAAAGAAACAGGAAAAACAGCACGTAAACAAGGAAAAATCCTACTGCATAAGCGATCCACAAAACCAGCGGGATCCAGATATCAAAAATAGATGTTACCAGTGTTGCGTTCAAAAACACGGTCAATACCGAGCAAAGTGCGCCCAGTGTCAAAAATAGTTCAAGAAGCATAAAATCCTCCCAAAATCATTTTGTTTGTCGAGCCAACTCCAAAAGCCCCTCGGAAATTTCGCGAAACCGATCCGCTTCAGC
Source organism: Clostridia bacterium (assembly GCA_017452945.1). Next base: position 3,592 of record JAFTLD010000096.1, read on the forward strand.
CTGCAGATGTGCAGAGCTTCTTTGGCCTTCTTCTGCCCCGCGCAGAGGCTGCGGTTCACCGATCACCACGCGCAGGCGCTTACCGAACAGGAAGTGATAGTTGCCATCGATCACAACAGGGACAACCTCACTGCCCGCCATAGTGGCAAGCAAGGCAAAGCCGGGACGGAACTTATCCATCTGCCCCGTTTTGGAGGTATGCCCCTCGGGGAAGATGATCATGCTGTTCCCTTCCTTCATCACGCGGATGCTTTCCTTGATCCAACCGGTGTCAAGGCCAAAGCGGTTGACGGGAATGGCGCGGTTGTTGGACAGCACGTGATAATACAGCTTGCTTTTTTCCATTTGATCCTTTGCGGACAGGATGTGCACGCGGTACTTCCAAAGCACGGTAGCGATTACAAGGCCATCCTTATGAGAGAGGTGGTTGCAGGTAAACACCACAGGCTTATCAAAGCCCTTTTTCTTTCTTTCGGGATTTGCATATATCACCTTGGGTCGAAAGCCCACGTAAACAAGAATCACGCACAGGCAGCGGAATATCAGGCCTGCTATTTTTCCAAGGAAATTCTCCAAACGCTTCATAAAAGCAATTCCTTTCTATAGCCGAAGAGAACTGAACTCACACGGTTTTGAGCGGCAAATATTTGTTCGCGCAAAACTGCGCAGCACCCTCCGGCGTTGAATTTTTTGATGGATTTTGTCAAAGCGAGTCGAAGCAAGATACGCATCTTGCAAGGCGAGATTTGGCAGAAGACGCGAAAAATTCTCGCCGCAGGGCATATGAGTTCGGCTCTCTTCGGCTATAGCATCGCACTAAAATACATTATATTATACCACAACGCAAGCATAATTGCAAGAGTTTTCTTTAATTTCGGGGAAATGACAGATAAAAATTTGTGCGTTTCCCTGCTTGTCACGCAATCGTGCGCAGCACGGCACAAAAAATCCCCAAAAGCTCTTGCAATCATGGCAAAATCGTGATATAATAATGTTTTAGTAATACATTCCCAAGGAGGGATTTTCTATGTCTTCTTACAAGATCGACACAAAATGCGTACAATCCGGCTACGAGCCCCAAAACGGTGAGCCCCGCGTGCTCCCTATCGTGCAAAGCACCACCTACAAATATTCCGACGTTGACCACGTTGGCGACCTGTTTGATCTCAAGGCTGACGGCCACATGTACTCCCGTATTTCCAACCCCACGCTCGCATGCGTAGAGGCTAAGATCGCAGACATGGAGGGCGGTGTCGGCGCTATGCTCGTGTCCTCGGGTCAGTCCGCAAGTCTGCTCTCTATTCTGAATATCACCTCTGCAGGTCAGAACTTTATTTCCATGTCCTCGATCTACGGCGGCACCATCAATCTCTTTGCCGTAACGCTGCAGCGTCTTGGTATCGAGGTGCGCTTTGTCACGCCCGATATGACCGACGAGGAAATTGAGGCTAAGATCGACGAAAATACCCGTCTGTTCTTCGGTGAGACGGTCGCAAACCCTGCTCTTGTAGTTTTTGACATTGAAAGATACGCCAACCTTGCCCACAAGCACGGCATTCCGCTGATCGTGGACAACACCTTTGCCACCCCCGTCCTGTGCCGTCCCTTTGAGCACGGTGCTGACATTGTGGTACACTCCACCACCAAGTATATGGACGGACATGCCACCGTGGTTGGCGGTGTGATCGTAGACAGCGGTAAGTTTGATTGGGCCGGCTCTGACAAGTACCCCGAAATGAACACCCCCGACGAATCCTACCACGGTGTCATCTATACCAAGCAGTTTGGCAACGAGATGGCATATATCACCAAGGTGCGCGTACAGCTGCTTCGTGACCTTGGCTGCACCATGGCTGCCCTGCCCGCATTCATTCTCAATCTGGGTCTGGAAACACTGGCAGTCCGTATGGAAAAGCACTGCTCCAATGCACTCAAGGTTGCCACTTATCTGCAAAATCACCCCAAGATCGATTGGGTTTCCTATCCCTCCCTGCCCGGTGACTCCCAGTATGAGCTGGCGCAGAAGTACCTGCCCGAAGGCTGCTGCGGTGTTATTTCCTTTGGCGTGAAGGGTGGACGCGAAGCGTCCGTCAGACTCATGGACAGCCTCAAGCTGGCTGCTATCGTTGTCCACGTGGCAGACGCACGCACCAGTGCTCTGCACCCCGCAAGTGCTACCCACAGACAGCTGACCGACGAGCAGCTGATCGCTGCAGGCGTACGCCCTGAGCTGGTGCGCTTCTCTGTCGGCATTGAAAATCCCGCTGATATTATCGCAGACCTGGAGCAGGCGCTCGAACAGGTCTAATCTGAGTATAAGGAGTATTCCCGAATGCCCATCAAAATTCCCAACAGGCTTCCCGCCACCACCACGCTGCTGGAGGAAAATATCTTTGTCATGACCGAAACGCGCGCGATTACGCAGGATATTCGTCCTTTGCGCGTACTCATGCTCAATCTCATGCCGCAAAAGATCGTGACCGAAACGCAGATCGCACGCCTGATCGGCAACACGCCCTTGCAGGTTGAATTAGAGCTTTTACAGACCGCTACGCACAAGGCAACCCACACCTCGGGCGATCATATGCTGGCCTTCTATAAAACCTTTGACCAGATCAAGGACAAAAGATATGACGGCATGATCATCACGGGTGCGCCTGTTGAGCAGCTGCCCTTTGAAGAGGTGGATTATTGGCCCGAGCTTTGCGAGATCATGGAATGGAGTAAGACCCACGTTACCAGCACCTTTCACATCTGCTGGGGGGCGCAGGCAGGACTTTACTACCATTACGGTGTGCCCAAGTACCCCTTGGATAAAAAGCTTTTCGGTGTTTACAAGCATACGCTGGACTATAAGCGCTCGATTTTGTTCCGCGGTTTTGACGATACCTTCTTGGTTCCCCACTCGCGCCACACCACCTGCAAGAGAGAGGACATCGAAAAGGTACCTGAGATCAGAATTCTGGCAAGCTCCCCCGAGGCAGGCGTGTTCGCCTGCATGACCGAGAGAGGCAGACAGGTATTCATCACCGGACACTCGGAATACGATGCGGACACGCTCAAAAAGGAATACCTGCGCGACAAGAACGCGGGGCTGCCCATCGAGCTGCCCAAGAATTATTTCCCCGATGACGATGAAACGCGCGACCCCGTGGTCACCTGGCGCTCCTGTGCCAACCTGCTGTATTCCAACTGGCTCAATTATCTGGTCTATCAGACAACTCCGTATAACATTGAAGAGATTCAATAAACACAACTACGGCTGCCATTCGGCAGCCGTTATTGTTAGTTGAATATTCTTGACAAACATATTGGCAATTGTTATAATAATGGCAGGAAACTGTGAGAAAGCGAGGAGCCGACATGTTCTTTGGAATGCCAACACTCATAGAAACAAACGACTTGGAAGAATGCGCTACACTTTGTCAAGAGTTAGGACTTGATTTCATTGAAATCAGCATGAGCTTGCCGCAATATACTCTTGATTCGATTGATATAACACGAACTCGTGAGATTGCCGAACAATACGGAATCTTCTATACCATCCACCTTGACGAAAACGTAAATTTCAGTGATTTCAATACCTACATAGCAGATGCAAGCAAACGGTATATTGCAAATACGATTGCACTGTGTAAGCAACTGCACATCTCAACCGTCAACATGCATTTTCATCGCGGTGAACACTTTACACTGCCGGACATAAAAGTGGATCTATACGCCGTTTACAATGACCGCTACCAAAAAAGCGTTTATGATTTCCGCGACATGTGCAAGAAAGCCATAGGATCGTCTGATATCAAAATCTGTATTGAAAACTGTAACGGTTACCCTGATTTTCAAAAGCAAGGATTGGATATCCTTTTGGATTCACCTGTGTTTGGATTGACCTTTGACGTCGGACATAATCACGGATGCAATGGCATAGATGAACCTTACATACTCAAAAATGAAAACCATCTGCACCATATGCACTTGCATGATGCCATAGGAAAGAAAAATCACCTTGCACTTGGAAGTGGTGAATTAGACGTGCAGAAATATTTAACTTTGGCTCGAAAGCAAAATTGCACTGTGGTTTTGGAAACAAAAACGATAGAAGGATTGAAAAAATCCGTTGCGTGGATGAGTAAAAACGTGTAAGATGTTTAACCTACATTTTCATTATAAATTAGCATAATAAACTTGTTTCGGTGAAAGAGCGTCCGTAGGATGAATCTCACCCACCGCAACCGCGTCAGGCAATCGCTCCAAGTATTCGCGATTGTCTGACGCTGCGGTCCCCCCTCTCCAGCGGAGAGGGCTCTTTTTTGCTGTCTTTTGGATCATGAACAAGACAGATGCGCAACATAAGCCCTCTCCGCAGGAGAGGGGGGACCGCAGCGGATCGATTTTTGGTGAGGCACGAACCAAAAAGAGAGACGCGGTTGTGGTGGGTGAGATACATCACACGGACGCTCCTTCACGTCTTATGACACCAAAAAGCAGAAGCCCTCAAGACTTCTGCTTTTGCTTATTTCACCGCTAATTCATTGCTCCATGGGGCTGAATTTTTTCATTCTCCAACCTTTTTAACTTTAAGCGTCATCTTACACCGCTCGGCTTGCGCGCCGCGGATCTCGATCAGGTAATCCAAGCAGATCACACCGTCGCTTTCCAGGCGGTTGTCCACCTGCAGAGCAAACACACCGATCTGGAAAGGCATATAGGGCGTTTCATAGGTGCAAAGATGGCGCACGCAACGCTCAAATACAAGGGCTGTGCTGACCGTCCCCGTGCGGATCATGGAAACCGTTTCGGGCTCTCCCTTTACATACGACACCACCGTGCGTGAGCCTTCCATACCGCTCAGTTCACCCTCGTCGTACACCACCTCCACGCGGCCATCACGCACGCGCACAAAGCCTTCGGTGATCATTTCCAGCGTTTCTCTTTCCTCTTCGCCCTCGATCTCGTCGGGAACCATGATGCTGATATCCTCGGTCAGCTCCGCGATCTCCTTATCATATACAGTATCAAACAAATCCGCTTTGACCGCACTGCGCTCGGATGTAATCGATACACTTACGTATTCCTTCATAAAACACCTCGAAAAATATTACTACCACTATTATAGTACATTCCGCTCTCTCTGTCAAGCACAATTCCTGCACATGAAAATTGTATAGAATTCACAAAACTGCTGATATATGTACTTTCAACCTTGACTTTTCTTCAAAATGGCAGTATAATATTGTAGATACGCATCCCATTTTCAAACAAATACGGAGGTTTATATGAAAAAGATCTTAGCGCTGCTTCTCGCCGTGCTGATGCTCGGTTCGGTACTGGTCGGCTGTGCTGACACAGACCAAGGCGAGGAAGAATCCACCACAGTTGCAGAACAAGAAACCAACGTTCTGGACAACCTGAACGTCCCCGACAAAACTTACGATGGCAAAGAGATCATGTTCCTGACCAGAGATGCTGCTGAGTGGACCACGGTTGACATTTTTGCCGAAGAACTGACGTCTGACCCCATCAACGATGCAGTTTACCGCAGAAATGACGCTATCCAGAGCAAATATGACATTGTCATTTTGGAAACCCAAACGCAGAATGCCTCTGCCGACATCGAAAAGGATGTCAAGGGCGGCGGCGGTGAGTATCACGCCATCGTTCAGAAGCTTGGCGACTGCGCAACCATTTCCACCAAGGGCTACCTGCAAAATCTGGTGGACGTTCCCTATATGGACTTTGACCAGTCCTGGTGGGATCAGAAGGCTCTTGAAGGTCTTTCAATCGGTAACAAGGTATACTTTGCAACCGGTGACCTTTTGACCAGTGACAACGACGGTACATTTATCGTTATGTTCAACAAGACCATCGCAGAGGACAACAGCCTGGAAAACATCTATGAGCTTGTAAACAACAAGGAATGGACCTTCCAGAAGATGTATGAAATGGCAGACATCGCTGCTAAGGATCTGAACGGTAACGGTAAAATGGAGCACGACCAGGATGTCTTGGGTGCTGCCGTAACCGGTAACGCAGGATTTTGCATGATGTACGCAGCTGGCGTTGTGATCACTGCCAAGAACGACAATGACGTTCCCGAATACGTGCTGGATAAAGAACGTGCAGTTGAGGCAATTCCGCTTTCCTATCAGATTATCGGTGATAAGAATATGGCTCTGTCCATGGACGCTGTCACCAGCTCAAGCGGTAGCATCAACGTTGTAGAAAGCGGTAAGGAGTGCTTTGGTGATGGCCATGCGCTGTTCTTTGCAGAGTGCATGCAGTGCGTAATCCGTCTGCGCAGCTACGACGTAGAGTTTGGCGTTGTTCCCTTCCCGATGTACAATGAAGCACAGGGTCAGTACTACGCACACATGAACGAGGTTGGCGGCATGGTTTCCATCCCCACCAGCGTAGTTGAGCAGAACCTTGAAGAGGTTGGTGCCATCATCGAAACCATGGCAGCTTACTCTGTTGATACCTTGACCCCCGCTTACTACGATATTTCTCTGATCTCCAAATCCACCAGAGACGAAGAATCCAGACCTATGATCGAGCTGATCCTGGAAAACCGTATCTACGACCTCGGCTACGTATTTGACGCAGCATGGGGCGGACACGTAAGCAAGATTGCAAACCTGTTCGTCACCGGTAAGACCAACGTGGCTTCCATCAAGCCCAACTCTTTCCAGAAGCAAATGAGCAAAACACTTGCAAAGTTTGATATTGATGACTGATATTTTATGAAAAAACACCTGCGACCGCGGTCGCAGGTGTTTTTTAGTTCAGAATGTCATGATTGGCGGTATCGGCAAACATACGTCCGACAGCATCCTGCAGAGCGGGATGTGCAGACAGTACCTCATTTGCCACAGCCTCATCGGCTGCTGCAAAAGCCCTTGTGAGCAGGTCCCCATCGCCGCACTGCGAGGCAAGGCGGAATTCCACACCTCCGCTTTGACGAATGGCACCGCCCGAATTCTTGGCAAAGAAATCTCCGGGGCCTCTTTGCGCCAAATCCTGCTCGGCAATGGCAAAGCCGTCATAGGTGGTTTTCATGGTCTGTAAACGTCTTTGCGCAACCTCACCGATCTCACGGTCGGTCATAGCACCCGCAACCAGCACGCAATACGACTTGCGCGTACCGCGCCCCACGCGTCCGCGCAGCTGGTGTAGCTGCGAAAGGCCAAAGCGTTCAGCGTTTTCTACGATCATAAGGCATGCATTGGGTACGTTGACACCCACCTCGATCACCGTAGTCGACACCAAAATGTCTGTTTCTCCGGCAGCAAAGCGATTCATGACCGCATCCTTCTCTTTGGGCTTCATTTTGCCATGCACGAATGCAACACGGTATCCTTGAAGCCGCTCGGCAAGCTGCTCGGCATATTGCACCGCCGCCTGCAAGGGCGGCTTATTTTCTCTTGCAACACCGATCTCTTCAAGCAAAAGATCCTCATCATCCTCTTGCTCTTCAACCGCGGGACAAACCACGTAAACTTGCCCCCCCTCGTCCACGTTCTTACGAATAAAGGCATCCAGCCTCTCGCGATAGCTCTGATTGACCGCAAAGGTATCCACGCGCTGCCTGCCGGGAGGCATGGTATCAATGCGTGAAACAGCAAGATCCCCATACATCACCAAGGCAAGTGAGCGCGGAATGGGCGTTGCACTCATGCAAAGCAGATGCGCATGCGCATTTTTATCCGAAAGCTTAGCGCGCTGCGCGACACCAAAGCGATGCTGCTCATCCGTGATCACAAGCCCCGGTGCGGCAAATGCAACGCCTTCGGAAAGCAGCGCTTGCGTTCCGATCACGATCTGCACGCGCTTATCCGGATCCTGCTCGGCCATGGCTGCATGCACCTTTTTCTTTTGCGCGGGGGTCATGGCTCCGATCAGCAAGGAGCAGCGCATGCCCAATTTTTCAAAGTAGGGTGCAAGATCGGCAAAGTGCTGTCTTGCAAGGATCTCCGTCGGCACCATGATGGCAGCCTGTCTGCCGCTTTGCACGGCTATGATGGCAGCCGCAGCTGCGCAAACCGTTTTTCCACAGCCAACGTCACCCACGACCATACGCGTCATGGCATATGGCTTTTCCATATCGGCTTTGATCTGTTCCACCGTGCGTCGTTGTGCCTCTGTCAGCTCATAAGGCAAGAGCGACAAAAACGCACGCAGATCGTTGTTTTGGCAAGCAGGTGCGGGGATCAGCTCGGTAGTATGCCGCGCACTGCGCAGTCCCACACCAAACAAGAAAAGCTCCTCAAACATCAGCCTGCGCTTGGCGATCTCCACGCTTGCAAGATCGGTAGGCGTATGCATGGCACGCAGTGCAAACGACAAAGTGCACAGCCCCTCGCGCACGCGGATAGATTCTGGAATGGGATCCTCCAGCCCCTGTGCTGCCAACACGAGTGCCATTTCCATATGCTGCCCGATCTGCTTGGAGGAGAGTCCCTCGGTCAGCGGATACACGGGATACAGCGGTGGAAGCGGCTTGCTCTCGACCACAGGCTCAGCCACGGGAGAGGTCATGCGCCAGCGCCCTTTATCGCGCTCCGCCTTCCCATAAAAGCGGAACAGCGCCCCCACGGGAAACATGCTTTGCACGTAGTCCTGATTGATATACACGATCTCGCAATCCCCGCTGTCGTCATACGCGCGGAACTTAACCAGCGTCATACCGCGACGGATCATGGCGCGGCGCGGTTGCGTTCCCACCGTCATGACCACCGACATTTTGCTCTGCCCGTCACTCTCGCAAAGGCGCTTGACGTTGCCGCGATTTTCATACGCGCGCGGAAAATGATACAACAGATCTCCCACGGTGTACACGCCCAGTCTTGCGTACGCCGCCTCCTTGGCAGGTCCTACGCCACGCAGCGCTTTGATCGGAATATCTCTGACGTCCTGCACGGTCCCCTCTCCTTTCTTGGTCATTTTCTTTATTATACCAAATTTTTTGGCTTTCGTCAACTAAAAAATGAAGGGCAACTGCAAAAGCAGTCGCCCTTCCGGGATCAAATATCGTCACACAGTCTGTATCCGCGCCCCTGCACCAAATGCAACAGACGCCTGCCGCCAATTGTGCGCGCTTTTTGGTTGATAGAGCTGATGCGCACCGATACGTTGGACGCATTCGGCTCTCTGCCCGCATAACAATGTGCCAGCAACGCGTCGACGTCAGCTGTGCCATGCTCGGTGATATATCCGAGAATGCGCACTTCCGTGGGCGTCAGCCTTAAGGGGTAGCCCAAGTAAATAAAATCTTTACCATCCGACGTAGGATACAATCGTTGCAAAGACGCTTGCATCAGTCCTTCTTTTTGCCAAGTGCGATCGCACACATACCGATCAGCGCAAGCATCATCATGCCGCCTGCAATTGTCTTACAGCCTTCTTCTGCCTCGGTCTCGGTTTCTGTTTCAGGATCGGTCTCGGTATCTGTGGTTACAACGGTTTCGGGATCGGTCACAGCCTCGGTATCGGTGGTTTCGTTACCGAAATCGTAGTTATCTTCCCCTGCAGCCTTTTCAGCCATGGTGATCACCTTTGCGGGGGTGATATCGGTGGTAACACCGGGAATATAGTTCTGATATACGTAGTTAAGTCTGCCAAGAGGCGCCATATCACCGTCGATGTAGAAATCAGCCATTTCGTCAAGCAGTGTGTCACTGTCAGCCCACTTGAACTGCATGCACAGCTGGTTGTAGTAGGTCACACCGATCATTTCCATGGGAACAGCAATCATCATCTGATTGTCCTTGACACGGTAGGAAACGGTACCGCAATCGGTAAAGCCGTACGCACCGTCCGTACCGGAATACTTGGCAACGCTGGTGGTAAAGTCTTCGTTTGCATTGTAGTTCACAACGTAATCATAGCCATACCAGCCGGTTTCAACGTTGCCGTCCACATCCAGGAACAGCTGCATCCAGGAGGTGCCTGCAACAGGCTTGGAAATATCGTTTGCGCACTGTACGTAGAAGTACAGGTATGTGGTATCCTGAGTCACCTTGGAGGAAACGATATCGTTTCTGCCGGTGGTATTGGTCATGGTTTGCTTGCCAAACGCCATACCGTTACGGTCAACGGTATCACCCTCAACGTCATAGTAGGTAACGGCCACGTTATCCCACTGTGCAAAATCACCGGTCACGTTGATAGGATTACGTGCATCCTGTACGATCACGGGTGCTGCACCCTTGAGTGCCTGTACGTTGAAGATCAGCTGCATATAGTAATTATCGAAGTAGTAGTCGGTAATGGTCATTTCCACGTCGCGGGAGAACTCCAGCGAAGAGGTATCAATAAAACAGATTGAGCCGTCATTGGTACCCTGACGCTGTGCCACCCATTCGTTCCAGCCGGTAACCAGCACGTACTTGGCATCCTGGATCAGCGCTCTGTCAAACTGATACTGGAAGTTGATACCCAGCTTGTAGGAATCCTCTGTCAACAGATCATAAGTACCGTTATAGGAACGGCCGCGGTTTGTGCGGTCCCCGTAGAATGCAGAGTCACTGAAACGAACAGTACCTGCATGCTGTGCCATGGAAACGCTGATGGCTTCTCTCTCACCGTCATTGGTCTTGAAAATTCTCTGCGGCCACGTGAAGTCCATCCAAGGCCATGCATTATTCTTAGTATTTTCGTTGGGCCACTGAGGCAAACGGATCGTAAAGAAGTCGTTGACGTTGTCGCTCTCTTCAGCAATGATCAGAGGCTTGCCATCCACGTACAGCCAAGTATCGGGATACTGGTTCTTGGCGTAGATCTTGTTATACAGTCTGTTAACAACGTCTTTACTGCTGGAGTGGGTGTAGAACACGATCTGGGGTGCATCATAGCCCTGCTCGTTCATTTCATGGCAAACCTCCATGAGCTTGATGGCATTGTTGTAATATTCATAGCCGTTGGTTACGTCAATGTAAAGGAAGTCAACGTTTGCATTGGAGAGCAGCTCCATATGCTTACGCATGACCCACTGGTCGCTGGAATAATAATAACCGTACAGGGGCTCTGCGAAGTAGTGCATCTGTCCAACGGGGCCCCATGCATTGCAGGTTTTGGTATTAAACGCATCCTTACCGTATTTTTCTACGATATGCGTCATGTCCCATACACCCGTATCCTGGTGCTCACCCATCCACAAGAAGTAGAAAATACCCACGTAGTGCTCACCGTTTTCACCGTAAACACCGACCGTCTTAGGTTTGGAGGTAGACTGCTTGTGGTTTGTGGTGGTATACTGGGAATACTGCGTATACAGGCTTCTGCCAAGGTCATCGGTACCTGCATAACCGCCAAATACGTAATTGACGTTATTGGGAACGGTGTAGCTGACAGTTTCGCCATTGAGCAGATAAGAAATGGTCACCTCGGTACCGTCAGCAGAAACTGCATACTGCACGCTGCCAGCCTGGGTATCTACCGAGAAAGTAGGCAGCTCGGAGGGGGTAGGATCGCTCCATTCCACTTCCTTGTTCGCTTCTTCCTCTTCCTGGCGTTTGGATTCCTCCTCTGCCTTAAGCTGCTCCTCATACGCTAAGTACTTCTTATACTCTTCAATATTGAAGTTGTTTGCATCCTCTTCGGTTGCAAAGAAAGCAATGTAGGCAATATCAATGGTGGTCTCGCCATTGACAAACGAGCCGTTCGCCAAAGGGTCAAGACGCATGATGTTGATCGAAGCATTTGAGGTTGCCCAAGAGTCGATATAGATGATCTGCTTTTCCCATTCGCCTGTTGCATTCCAAGCCCAGCTCTTGTGAGAGCCGTTCTGACCCATCTGCACTCCGTCACTTCTCTGTATGAAAAGCTCACCCTGTGCTTTGCAATCGGTACGGAAATAGAACAACACATACTGTGCGTCCGAGCACTTGGTATTGGGCTGGCTGAGCCACAAGTAGGGGTCGTTGCCCGTGATCACGAAGGAATAATAACCGTCCTTCTCGCTGTGCAGCGTGTCGTGACCGTTCTGGAAACCATTCGAGGTATCCGACAAGCTGAAATCATATAGCAAACTCGGCTTGGAGGTTTCAAACACGGTGGAATCGGACGCGCTGACCGAAAGATCGGTCATGGTCAGTTTGTTGCCGGTGGTTGCAGTGGAATTCGCTGTGGAAAGATTGGTCAGCGAGGTAACCACGTCCGAATCGGCCGAGGACTCACGGCTCATCACAACTGCGCCTGCAACAAAAGCAACACACAGCAACAAAGCCGCGCTCAAAAGCAATACTCTTTTTTTCATGTTACGTTCCTTTCTTTTCCTGAAAGTTATGCACCGTAAAGGCACATTGATACATTACATTATAGCAAAAATTACACCGAAATGCAAGAGCATTTCGGTGTTTTTGGATACTTGTACAAATATTCGATTACTTTTTTGGAACATATAACGCACGCATAGCGTTCAGCACCGCCAGGATCATCACGCCCACGTCGGCAAAGATAGCAACAATGGCAGGCAACGTACCCACAAAGGGCAACAAACTCCACACAAGCACTACCAGCTTGACACCAATAGCGAATACGATGTTCTGTTTTACTATGCGAAGCGTTCTGCGGCTGATCTGAATGGCGGTTGCAACCTTGGAGGGCTTATCGTCCATGAGCACCACGTCGGCCGCTTCAATCGCGGCATCCGACCCGAGCGCACCCATGGCAATACCGATGTCGCCTCGTGCAAGCACGGGAGCATCGTTGATACCGTCGCCCACGTACACAACCTTTCGCTTGTCTGATTTCTCTGCCAAAAGCTGTTCGAGCTTAGCAACCTTCCCCTCAGGTAACAGTTCACTGTGCACCTCGTCCACACCGAGAGCCGCGCCAATCGCTTTTCCCGTTGCCGATGCGTCCCCTGTCAGCATGACCGTCTTTTTGATGCCCAAACGGTGCAGCTTTTCAATACCCGCTTTGGCATCCGGCTTGATCTCGTCGGACACGATGATGTGTCCCTCGTATTCACCGTCCACCGCAACGTGCACCACGGTTCCCACAGCGTCACATTCGTGCCACTGCGCACCGATGCTGCGCATGAACTTGCGGTTGCCCACGCATACCTGCTTGCCGTCGATCATGGCCTTGATGCCGTGACCTGCAATCTCGCGCACCTCGCCTACGCGGCTGTTGTCCACTTCCTTGGCGTATGCCTGCTTGAGCGAGCGGGAGATCGGATGATCCGAATAGCTCTCAGCCGTGGCTGCCAGATCCAAGAGCGCATGCTCGTCGATCCTTTCGGGATGGATTGCCGTGACCTTGAAATTACCCTTGGTCAGCGTACCTGTCTTATCGTAAACAACGGTTTCGGCTTTGGCAAGTGCCTCCAAATAATTCGAACCCTTGATCAGAATGCCCACACGAGAAGCTCCTCCGATACCGCCAAAGAAGGACATAGGCACCGAGATAACCAGCGCACAGGGACAGGAAATGATCAGAAAATTGATCGCACGTAAGATCCATTCGCTCCACGGTGCACTCTCAAAGCCACCGATCAAGCCTATGATCACGGGCGGCAGCACCGCCAGCGCGGCTGCCGAGCAGACCACGATGGGTGTGTACCAACGGGCAAAACGGGTAATGTACGCCTCGCTCTTGGACTTTTTATCTCCTGAAGTTTCAACCAATTCCAAAATTTTGGAAACCGTGGACTCTCCGAATTCCTTTTCCACACGCACGCGCAAAACACCGTTCATGTTGATGCATCCGCTGATCACACCGTCCCCGACTCCAACGTCACGCGGATTGGATTCACCGGTCAGGGCAACCGTGTTCAGGCTGCTTGCACCTTCGATGACAGTACCGTCCAGCGGCACCTTCTCTCCCGGCTTGATGACAATGACGTCGCCCACCGCAACCTCGTCGGGTGCGACTTCCTCTACCTTGCCGTCGCGCTCAAGGTTAGCGGTATCGGGGCAGATCTCCATCAGCGCGGCAATCGCGTTTCTGCTCTTGCCTACCGCAATGCTTTGGAACAGCTCACCCGTCTGGTAAAGCAGCATGACCATGACCGCTTCCATGTATTCGGGCTCCTGATCGGGGAAAAGACCGATCGAAAGCACGCCCACCGTCGCAACTGCCATCAGGAAGTTTTCGTCGAATACCTGTCCGTGGAAAATCCCGCGAATGGCCTTCCAAAGGATATCGTAGCCGATGATAAAATATGGCACGAGATAACACAGAGCCGCTGCCCAATCAGGCAGATGGATATGTCCGTGATTTTCACCGAAATGGCTGTGTCCGCCGATCAGCACGTGGCAAAGCACCAATAACGCTGCAGACAGGATGATGCGGACAAGCACTTTTTTCTGACTTTTTTTGAGCTTCATTACTTAATGATCACCTTGCAATCGGAATCGACCTTCTTGACTGCCTTGACGATCTGGGGAATGATCTCGTCAAACTTGTCCTCGTCTGCTTCGACAGTCAATCTCTGCGCCATAAAGCTGACGCTTGCGTAGGTCACGCCCTCGATCTTCTTGATGCCCTCTTCCATCTTGGCAGCGCAATGTGCGCAATCCAAATCTTCCATTTTGAATACTTTTTTCATAATAACCTCCTTAAAAAGCCTATTTTTCTGCTTAGCATTATACTCCAAAATAATATTTTTGTCAAGTGAAAGTACGAAATTGCAGGATGAACGTGGGCACAAAGATCATTGTGTAGGGGAAGATATTATCTTCCCGCCCGTAAACAGTTTACGAACGGATCATCCCGAACGCCAACCTCCCCATCGCGGGCGGGAAGGTAATACCTTCCCCTACATTTTTTATTGTCGCGGGCATAGTGATAAAACCGGTATCCCCGACTGTCCGTAAAAAATGTAACCAAGTCTCAGCAGACATTGAGAGAAGCCATCACAGATCCCACTGCGAAATTCCCTCCGCTCAGGATGACACTCGGGGGATGGTCCATGCCCTCTTGACACCCTTTGAAAAAAGCTAAAATGAAAATACAAAATATTTTCATCTTTTTTCAAAAAACCATGGACTTTTTGCAAAAAAAATGCGTCGATATAAGTGAAAGGATAACGCAACTGTGGTTCCGACCCGATTTTTGGTCACTTTCCGGGATAAACGGTCAAAATTTGGGATAAACGGTATTTGACAGCACGCGCGTGTCATGGTATAATCATAATAAAGACAAGAATCAAGGAGGCTTTGCATATGAAAAAACTACACAATCATATTCGCATTATTTGCACCGTACTGCTCTGCCTGATGCTGACTTCTGCCCTGTGCGGCTGTGCAAGAATCCTTCGGGGCGAGGAGTACATCGTTTATCCCTGCTATTTTAACCAAGACGTAGAGGGCGTCGACGGCAAGGCGATCCGTGACCTTTTGGATAAAGAGGGTTGGGTACGCGTGCAGCCAGAATCGGACGAGGATGAGGACAAGCCGCTGTATGAAAACAGCAAGATCTATTCGTATCACACGGGCGAAGAACAGGCGGATCAAAGAAGATTGATCATCATTCACGAATTTGAAAACGCCGAGCAAGCCGAGGCTGTCTATCTGGAAAACTTGACACTTACCGTTTTTGCGGGAGAATTTCCCCTTGATCATTCCATGTATCAAATGGAACTGCGCATATCCAACTGCGTTATCATGACGATCAGAAACGCACACGTAATGCTGTTTGACATGCTTGATCTCGGAGAGATACGCTCTCTGCAAGCATTTGAAAACGTGACGCATCAATCCATCAAAAGCCCCAAGAGCGTGGATATTGAGGCCGTGCGCGCCAAGATGGAGGCAGACGGATACCAATTCCATCCTTCCGTGATGTACGAGGAAGGCGAAGAGAATTATTCCAACACGTACATTATCGTTTCTCCCGAGCAAGATCGCGCGTACGCCTTCACGCAAGGGCAAAGGCTCCAAAACGGGCGTTCCAACACGTATCTCAGCGTAGATCTGGTCTGCGATATTGAAAAAGTTTTAGTCGGTATGCACGTGGTCGATTTCAAGGACGGCAGCAGCATTATTTGCTATGGAGAATCGTTTGAGGAGATCAGGGAGTATTTTGAAGAATAAGATTCAGCCAAGACGAATTTCACGCATCATCTTTTAGAAAACGTAGGGACGTGCATTGCACGTCCCTTATGTACGAATGGGACGACCGATGGTCGCCCCATTCGGCTGTTAGAATGACAAACCCCCGGGCGGAATCACTTGGACCAATCACTTTTTGCATCTTGCTCTTTACTTTTCCCCTTGATTATGATATACTGAAAGCATCAAACAAACGGAGGTATTTCCCATGCCCGTTATCGTTTCCGACAAGCTCTGTGCGCTTGATGCGTCGAGCGTACAAATGCACGGCATTATAGACGACAAGCTGCGGCTTGTTTGTGAGCAGACACTCAAAAAGATCGACATGCACGCGCTTGCGGATTATTTCCGCTATCGCACCGACGCTTTTGCCACGGGTGAATTCTGGGGCAAGCTGATGCGCGCGGCCTGCATGACATATGCCTATACGCGCGACGAGGAGCTGGCGTGCGTGATCAGGACCGCCGTGGACGATCTGCTTTCCTTGCAGGACGCAGACGGGGACATCAGCACCACCAAGAAGGACACCCAACCCAAAGGGGCTTGCGGCAGCGATTTGTGGGAGCGCAAATATGCGCTGATGGGCTTGCTTGAATACTACCGCGTATTCGGTGACGAGCGTGCGCTCAAGGCTTGTTGCCGCGTAGTCAGATACACCAACGACCAAGTAGGAGCTGCCCCAAAGACCCCCATCACCGAAACAGGCTGGGCGTTTTGCGGGATTGAGTCCTCTTCCATTCTCGATCCGCTTATGCAGCTTTACGCGATTTGCGCAGAGCCTGCCGCTATGGAGCTGGCACAGCACATTGTGGACGTGGGCTGCTGCAAGCGTGAGCATATGTTTGACGCAATCCGAGATGGCAAATCCCCGTGGGAGATCGGCAATAACGGCAATCCCAAAGAATCCATCGCCAAGGCCTACGAAATGATGTCCTGCTTTGAAGGGCTGCTTGGCTTCTACGCCTGCACGGGCAACACGGTTGCTTTTGAAACGGCCTTCACCTTTTGGAATAAGGTGTACGAGCAAGAGATCACGCTGCTTGGCTCGGGCGGTGCGGACGCACCGCGCAATCTTGGCCCGGGTACGGGAGAGCAATGGAATCTGACGCGCCAAAACCAGACCAATCCCGACATTGATCTGATGATGGAAACCTGCGTGACCGTTTACTGGATGCGCCTTTGCTACCGCTTGCTGGCTCTCACAGGCGAGGTGAAATACGCGGACGCGTTGGAGGTCAGCCTGTACAATGCCATCGTGGGTGCTTTGCGTCCCGACGGGCAATTCTTTGAATACTTCCCCAAATTCAACGGTTCTCGCAATCCGCGCGTCAATTTTTCCTTTAATATAAAGGGCTTTGACCTTTCCTGTTGCACCGCAAACGGCCCGACAGGGCTTGCCATGGCGCCCTATCTGTACGCTATGAAAACCCAAAGCGGTTGTGTGCTCAATCTTTATGAAAACGGCAGCTTTTGCGCAGATGGCGTAACGTTTGCCGTACAGTCGCGTTATCCTTTGCTTGGTTCCGCTGTGCTGACCGTAACCGATGCAGCCTCGGATGCGCCTGTGACGCTTGGGCTGCGCGTTCCCGGATTTGCGCAGGATTTTTACGCCATTTGCGACGGTAAGATGCATGCAGGCACACCCGGCACCTACCTTGAAATCAAACGCACTTGGCAAAAGGGCGACAGCGTTACGGTTGCCTTTGACATTCCGCTTATATGCCATCCCGCACCCAAGGGCGACAACCGCGCAGGCGACGATTTCTGCGCCTTTACTTACGGTGCGATATTGCTTTCGCGTGACAATCGCTACGATGAAAATCCACTTGCCCCCATCAGCAGCACGACCGTTACCGACTACCGCGTCATGCCTTCGGATTGCGGCGGGTATCTACGTGCCGAGATACAGACAGAACGCGAGGTCTTAACGCTGATCGACTACGCGTCCGCAGGAAATGATTGGAGCGAAAAATCCTTGTTTGTTTCCTGGATTCCAACCAATCAGTAACTCTATAAAGCAAAAGAGATGCCCAATCTGGCTGGTGAATTAGCGATAAAACAGCAGGAATTTGTTCAAGCACGAACAGATTCCTGCTGTTTTTTGTAGAAGTAAAACGCGAAAGAGCGTCCATATGGTGACCTCATCCGTCGCCTACGGCGCCACCTTCCCCAGCGGGGAAGGCTCATTTACACAACCGTTTGGGCTTGTTTTTCTGTTTGGGTGAAAGATTTTGGGTTATCGCTACCGTATTGCTCTTTTGAAAGACCC
>JAFTLD010000097.1 GCA_017452945.1 Clostridia bacterium
TAAGGTGTATATGTACGAGCTTTCATTGAGCACCGAGAGCGCAACAAAAACCTATGATGGGCATTATCTCAGCGCGCCTGACCTGTCGTATGACGAGGCTGCGCTTGCTGACCGCGGACATCGGCTGGAATATACCATGCCCTCGATCACAAATGTGGGTGCAATTACCAATCAGCCCACCTGCACCGTGCTGGATGGCGAAGGCAACGATGTGACGTCCCTGTACGATATTCGTATCAGCGCTGGTGTGCTGCGTGTGCAGCCTGTTCGCATGACCATCGTCACGGACAGCGCATCAAAGCTCTATGACGGAACGGCTTTGCACGTGGAAAGCTTTACCATAACCGCGGGCGCACCCATTGAGGGAGAGCGCATTGCTGCCTATCAGATTCTGGGCAGCCAGACCAACGTGGGCGTCAGCGAAGCCATGGTCACCGCTATTCAGATCGTGGATAGCCAGGGCCGTGACACCACTGCCAATTATCAGATTACCATAGAAGCCGGAACCTTGAGCGTCCTGGCACCATAATTTTTACAAAATCATCCGGAGAAAGTTTATGATCTACGAGGCATATGAGAAAAAGGTCAGAGGGTATCTCCCTGCGGCCAAAATATTCAAAATATGCGTCAAGTGCGCGATCGTGCTGCTGATCTTGGCAGCGGTCGCGTTGCTTGGCTATCTCTCGTTGCGCGGTATTTACTTCGGAGAATATTCACTCAAAAGCGAAACGGTCGCCTTTGGCGACAAGCCGGAATACGATTGCTTCGTGCTGTTCGGTACGTATCGGTGTGAGTATGCGCGCCCGGGCAGTGACAGCTGGACGGATGTGCAGCCCACGACGCCGGGTGAGTACCGCGTTCGCGCAGTCATCACCAAGGGCTTTTTCGGAAAACAGATCTATAGCGAGGAAGGAACCGTCACGCTTTACCGCCGTAACGTGACCTTGCAGCCAAGCGCCAAGTTCGGTGCATCCGTGCCGTATGGGGAAGCACCCGTGTACGGAAAGCACTGGGAGATCCCATCCTCGGTGCTGGCCAAGGGACATTCGGTGGATGCAGCGGGAGCCCTGTCATATGAATATGACGGCAGAGGCGGTATGACCTTGTACGTGGATGTGAACTCTGTGGTCATTCGCGACCGCAAGGGCAACGACGTCACTGCGGGGTACGTGCTGCAGGGAGGCGGAGGAACCGTCAAGGTCAAGGCAAAGCAGTTGACCGTCGTGGTTGCAAACGAGATCAAAAACGGCAAGCCTGTCAATATCACCAAAACGTATGACGGCAAGAGCATCAGTACCTCCTCGTATCAGATCACGTCCGGCTCGCTGCTTGAGCAGGATAGGATCTTTGTCACAGCTGTCAACGCGCCAAGCGACGTGGGCAGACATAACAATAACGTGCGCGTCACCGTGCAGTCAAGTGCGGGGCAGGATCGCACCTCGTATTACGATATCAAGCTTGACGTGTGCAAGATCGTGATTGAGCCTCGCCCGCTGTCTGTCACCACGCCCGACGTGACCTTGGAGTATTCGGGACAAACGCAGTATACCGATCAGTACAAAATCACAAGCGGCAGTATTGCCACGGGACAGTTGGTCAAGCTTGTGTATAATGCAAAAACAGGCGTCAGTGAGGTCACAAACCGCCCTGTGGAGAATAAGGTTCAGCTGCAGATTCTGGCAGGGGACAAGGACGTGACCAAAAATTATGACATCACGTATGATTTCGGCTCTTTGGTTGTCAAGCCGCGAGTGCTGCACCTGCGCAGCCGCGACAGCCAAGGATTGGTATATAATGGTGCTGCGCAAAGCTTTTCGGAGTATCGGATCATGAGCGGAAGTCTGGGCCCCGGACATAGTGTCAAGGTCAAAAAGGCTGCGTCGCTGACCGTTCCCGGCAGCTGCGTCAACGAGGTGGAGTACGAGATCGTTTCGGCAAACGGCAAAAACGTGACCAAAAACTATGATCTGCAGGTGTCTTACGGTACCTTGACGATTGAAAAAGGCGCGGTTTTGCAATTGGAGCTTGAGCCTTTGTATAAGACTTACGATGCCAAGCCGTTGGATCCGAGCCAATACAGTGCGGACGTGCTGTTCAATGTGGTCGGCGGCAAGCTATATTCCAATGATTATATTGAGATCGTGAGCACGCAGGGTTCTCGTACCGATGCGGGAGAGAGCACGTACAGCGTGCAGTATCGCATCATGCATAAGGAGGGCATTGGCGCAGCGGTGGATGCAACCGATTGGTATGCAAGCAGCCTTTTGGGAGAAGGAACGCTGACCGTTGCCAAGCGCACGGTAATTATCTCGTTTGATCCCATTACCTGTCAATACAGCGGCCAAGCGGTCACAGCACCGCGTCCGGATGGGTATAACCAACTGATTGAGAATTATGAGGGTAAGGGACATGTGGTAAGGTTCGCACAGGACGTCATGAGCTCCATCGTTTATACCAAAAACGGGCAGGCCGTATCTGTGCCGGTTGAGGTTGGCACGTACACGTATACCATTCCCGAGAATAAGATCTCGGTCGTGCTCAACGATGGAAGCGGTGCGGACAGAACGCAGAATTATGACTTCAGATACGAAGGGAACACCATAAAGATCGAGGGGATCAGCCTGCAGCTGACCGCTCCGAGTGCCACCAAGCAATATGACGCCACACCGCTCTCTGCCGAGCAGTTTTCCTTGGATGAGGTCGGCGTCAAGTGGGGTGCAGGCGGTTATCGCGTCAGCTATACACTGACAGGCTCACGCACCGACGCGGGCACAAGCCCTGTCGGATTTACCGATATCGTCATTACAGATTCGCTTGGACGCAACGTTACCCCTAATTTTGACGTCAAAACCGTTCCCGGCAAGCTGACGATTACACCCATCTCCATCAAGGCGCAATCGTCAAGCGGCAGCAAGGTATATGACGGCAAGCCGTTGGAAAATGCTACGCAAATGACGCTGCTTTCCGGCAATCTTGTTGCGGGCCACGTGCTTGGCGGGGCAGTAAATACCGATTATATAACCGACGTGGGCACGTATGAGAACGACAGAGTAACACCCAAGGTGTATACCGCGACGGGGCAGGATGTCTCGCGCAATTATCTGATCGAGCTCAAGCCCGGAAAATATACGGTAACTCCCGCAGATCTGCATATCGAAGCCCCCTTGGTTGAGGGCGAATATACGGGTGAGCCGTACGTTGGTACGTGTGACGGTACCGCGCATGCCCAGGGGCTTGCACAAGGACAGCGTGTGGAGCTGTACGTGAAATCAAGCGGTGTAGAGCTTGGCCGACACGACATGCAGATTACGGGCTGCCGCATCGTAAGTACGCGGGGTGAGGATAAGAGTGCCAACTACAACGTGACTTATACCGACGGTGAGCTTTTGATCGTACCGCGCAAAATCACGGTGGTCACGGGCAGCAGCATGGTCAGCTATGAGAATGCACCTGCTGTCAATACCGATATTTCCGTGGGCGGCTCTGGGCTGCTCGAGGGGCACAACGTTCGTGCAACCTTTACGTATCCCGAGGGAATTTTTGAGATCGGTTCAACCTCCAATACGCTTGAGAGTGTTTGGGTGGAAGACCAAAACGGCCGCGACGTGAGTGAATATTATTCGATATCACTGCAGTCGGGCACGCTGCGCGTCAGACCCATTGAGGTTACGTTGAAAACGGGCAGCCAATATAAAGAGGTGTATGATGGTCTGCCTATTGCTTCTCTTGAATACGAGGTGACCAAAGGGTACTTCCTGGAAGGGCATTCCTTGCACGGCACGCTCAGATATGCGGATGGCGTCAGCGACGTCGGGAAGTGGAAGAATGAGTTTGCCTTGCTTCGCGTGACCGATGAGAATGGCCGTGACGTCAGCTACATGTATGAATTTACTGTGGATGCGGGAATTTTGGAGATCGCCAAACCGTATGAGCTGTCCTTGAAATCCGAGAGTGCGCAAAAGGTTTATGACGGCAAGCCGTTGCGGCAGGGAGCGTACGAGCTGCTTGGCGAGCTGCTGCCCGGTCATAAGATCAAGGATGTGAACGTTGTTGAGCTGACGCTTGCGGGCTCTGCACAAAACCGTTTGACTTTGGTCATTCTGGATGAGAACGGCAGCGACGTCAGCCGCAATTATAAATTTGTTTATGAAGAGGGTATGTGCGGTGAGCTGTTGATCACCCCTGCACAGCTTTCCATCACGATCGGACATGTGGAGCCGTATTATAACGGAACGCCGTCTTTGAGTATTCCGCAGGATCAGTTGGAGTATCAGGGATTGATTCCCGGCGAACGCATCATGCAAATCGTGCGGGTGGATTCTCCCGAAATCGGAGAAAAGACTGATTTTGAGCTCCAATGGCCGCGCATTTATAACGCATCGGGCACTGACGTGACCGATTGCTACGAGATCACGGTCAATGCGGATCATCTGAGTGTAACGGTCGTGCCCGCGCCCTTGACGCTTTATCTGCCCGATCGATTTACCAAGGAGTATGACGGTAAGGGCGTTACGGTAGAGGACGCAGGATACCGTGCCATTGGCCTTGCGCAGGGACATTCGGTGGTGTATGAAGCCACTGAAACCGACGCGCATCCCGGACTGTATACGCTGGAGTTCTTGCGGTACACGGTCTATGACCAAAGCGGCGAGGACGTGACGGACAACTATACGGTAACGGTGCATTCCTGCACTGTCAATATCTATAATAAGTATATCAAGCTGACCTCCGAGAGCGCGTCCCGTCACTATAATGGACAGCCGCTGACTTGTCATGAGCTCAAGAAGTATACGCTTTCGGGCGGATACACGTTGGACGTTGTGTTCACGGGCTCACAGACCGAGGTGGGCAGCAGCCCCAATACCTTTGAGGTCAGAGTGTTTGACGCAGAGGGGAATGACGTTACCGATTATTGCAATATCAGCAAGAGCTACGGAACGCTGGAGGTCTGGGATCAGATCAAGCTGAAGCTGTCTTCGGGCAGTGCGACCAAGATCTTTGATGGGACTGCCTTGGTATGTCACGAGTTGTCCAAGTACAAGCTGCCCGACGGATACTCCATGGAAGTGATCTTTACGGGTGAGAGAATTGAGCCCGGAGAGTCGGAGAATACCTTTGAAGTGGTCATTTACGATGCCGAGGGCAACGACGTGACCGCAAGCTTTGCCGTAATCAAGAAGTACGGCACGCTCAAGGTGCTGGAGCGTGCGTCCGATTACGTGCTGACGCTGCGTTCCCAGAGTGCAAAGCAGACGTATAACGGCAGCGCGCTGATATGCCATGAGCTTGAGCCATACGAATTGCCTGATGGCTTTGTGCTGGACGTGGTGTTCACAGGTGAGCAGACCGAGATCGGCAGCAGCGCAAACACCTTTACCGCAAGGGCGTATAACGAGGCGGGGGAAGAGCTGACGGTGGTTTGTGAATACGGTATTCTGGAGGTGACTCTGGATATTACGGTCACGGCATTTGAAAAGACCTTTACGTATGACGGCACCGAGAAAAACTGCGAGGATGACGACTTCTGGACGCAGGGCTTGCCGGAGGGCTTTACGGTAGACGTCACCTTTGGCGAAGGCCTGACTGTAACCGGCAGTAAGGACGTGGAGATCGAGAGCGTACGCGTATATGATGCAAACGGAAACGACGTGACCGATCTGTGTAATCTGAAGATCAATCCTGCCAAGCTGACGGTTCTGCCAAGAACCCTGACCGTGTATGTGTATGGCCAGAGCGCGGACAGCATTGAGCCCGTTCAGGGAAGTCTGGTAGCAGGGCACAGCATGTTTGCCGAGTACGGCGAGAGCGGTGAGTGCTATATTGAGATCACGGATGAGAGCGGTGCATTGGTATACAGCAACCGCGGTGATTCCCCGATCAAGTACGTGCTGTACGACGTGATCATTCAGTACGGATAAAGAATCAAGAAAATCAGAATATAAAACAAAAAAACAAGGCTGAGTCAGCGTTTGACTCAGCCTTGTTTGATGATGAGGATTTTAAGATTATGCTTCGCGCCCTTGCACAAAGAAAACACTTTGCTCCCGCCAAGATTCTTTGCTGTGCTCAAGAATGTATGCTGCGTATATGCATTATTTCTTTTTCTTTGGCTTGGCCCAGCCTTCCTTGTAGGTGGGCTTTTTCTTTGCCAAGGGCGCAGAAGCGGTTGCTTTTGTCGCAGACTTCGCGGTGGGCTTTGCTTTCGCAGCGGGCTTTTTCCCTGTCGTGGGTTTACCTTGCGGTTTGCCTTGCGGCTTGGAGGAGCGGCTCTGATTCGCACCGCCTCCTGCGGGGCGTACCAGACAATCTGCGCTGTAGCCGATCAAGTCCTCTCTGCCCGCTTTTTGCAAAGCTTCGCGTACCATAGGCGCGTTTTCGGGGCGATTGTATTGGAGCAGCGCGCGCTGCAGCTGCTTTTCACGGTAATCGGTGGCCACGTAAACACTCTTGCCGTCCAAGGGGTTGATGCCTGTGTAGTACATGACGGTCGAAGCCGTGCCGGGGGTGGGATAATAGTCCTGCACCTGCTCGGGCGCGTAGTGGTGGCGCTTGAGGCAGAGCGCAAGCTCGATTGCATCGGAAAGCGTCGAGCCGGGATGGCTGGACATCAGATAGGGAACGAGATATTGCTCCTTGCCGCAGGCAGCGCAAAGATCAAAATATTTGTCGCGGAATTGCTCGTAAACCGAGAAGTCGGGCTTACCCATCGCACGCAAAACGGGCGAGGAGCAATGCTCGGGAGCAACCTTAAGCTGCCCCGATACGTGATCCTTGACAAGCTTTTGGAAAAACGCGTCGTCCTTGTCGAGCATCAGATAGTCAAAGCGGATGCCCGAGCGGATAAACACCTTTTTGACGCGGGGAAGAGATTCGATGCTCTTGAGCAATTCGATGTACTCAGTGTGATCCACCTGCAGATTGGGGCAAGGCTTGGGTGCCAAGCATTTTCTGCCGGGGCAAACACCGTCCGAGAACTGCTTTTGGCAGGCGGGGGCGCGGAAATTGGCGGTAGGTCCCCCTACGTCGTGAATGTAGCCCTTGAAATCGGGCATTTCGGTAATCTTTTTGGCCTCTGCCACGCAGCTCTCAATGCTGCGCGAGCGCACCGTGCGTCCCTGATGGAATGCAAGCGCGCAGAAGTTACAGCTGCCAAAGCAGCCGCGGTTGTGCGTTACCGAGAAGCGTACTTCCTCAATACCCGGCACACCGCCGTCTTTCTGATAGGACGGATGATAGGTGCGCGTGTAGGGGAGTGCGTAAACGGCATCCAGCTCCTCGCGCTCAAGCGGAGGCATGGGAGGATTTTGCACCAGCATTTTCCCGTCGTACATCTCGCAGATCGCTTTGCCGGTAATGCTGTCCTGGTTTTTGTATTGCACGCCAAAGGCCTTGGCATATGCGGCCTTGTCGGTCTTAAGCTCGTTGTAGTCAAAGGTCGCAGCCACGGGGAAGTGTACCGTATCCTCGGGTTTACCTAACCATACCGTGCCGCGCACGTCACGGATCTTTTTGATCGGTACACCGCGATCCAAAAGCTGCGCCAGGCGCACAAGAATCTTTTCGCCCATGCCGTAGGTCAGAATGTCGGCACGGCTGTCCACCAAAAGGGAACGGCGTACGCGATCCTCCCAATAGTCGTAGTGCGCAAAGCGGCGCAAGGATGCCTCCAGACCGCCGAGAATGATCGGGATATCCCCGTACGCCTCGCGGATACGGTTGGAGTACACGATGGTCGCGCGATCGGGGCGCAATCCCATCTTGCCACCGGGGGAATAGTAGTCGTAGGTGCGCTTTTTCTTGGAAACGGTATAGTGCGCCACCATGGAGTCAATGTTGCCCGCCGTGACCAAAAATCCAAGCCTGGGCTTGCCAAAGGTGCGAAAGGCGTCGGCACTTTTATAATCGGGCTGCGAGAGAATGGCTACGCGAAATCCCGCATCCTCCAGTACGCGCGAGATAATGGACACGCCAAACGAGGGGTGATCCACGTAAGCGTCACCCGTCACGTATACAAAGTCGGGGGCGTCCCATTCAAGGTCGGCCATTTCTTTTGCGGTCAGCGGCAGAAATCCACCGTTTTTGAAATCCTTATCTGTCATTTATGTAATCCTATCGGTTTTTATTTTTTGTGAAAAAGCGAATGATCGCGGAAATAATGCGAGGTGTTTTCAGGGTAACGATCTTCATATCTTTCTCCTTTCGGCATTTTTGCTAACAGCATATGCCACGGGGAGCGAGATGGTTACTATCTTGCGAGGTGAGCTTTGGCAAAAGATGCGAAAATGCATCGTCGTCGGGCAATTCGGTTCGGCTCCCGTTCGGCTACTGCTCTCTTGATTCTATGACGTAAAGACCGCCCTTTTTGACAGAGATCAGCGCACAGTTGCTCGTGATCTCGTTGGACACAGCAAACTGCAGCCTGCGGTGTATGGGCTGATTTTTCAGCTCGTACTTGCAGCCTTTGATGCTTACGCCCTTGCAGGTTTCGTCCACGGCAATCAGCGAGAGGTACTTGTATGCGCTGCGCGCGATCAGGTGTGAGGTCGAGCGGATGTAGTGTGCGCGGTTCTGTCCGTCTGTGATATAGCCGTGAATGTGTCGCGCGTGCAAGTCCTGCAGGATGGCCAAGTTGGCCAAGGTGTGGTCCAGTCTGCCCGAAAGACCGCCGATCAGAATGATCTCGTCTGCCCCGCGCGAGATGGCGGTTTCAATGCAGACCTGCGAATCGGTCAGATCCTTCTCTGCGGGCAGCTCTACGAGCTCCACGCCTTCGTCGATCTTTTGTCTTGAAAAGGAATCGAAATCCCCGACGGCAATATCGATGCGCTCACCAAGCAGCTTGGCATTGGCATAGCCGCCGTCGGCTGCGATGCGCAGATCCTCACCCTTGGGGTGTTCGGTAATATTTTCGGGATAAATGCTCCCGCCTACGTAAATAAATGCGCGCATAATCTGTTCCTCTTTGTATGTATCAGTTATCCCAATCGTGCTTGTTTTTCAGCACGTCGTAAATGGCCACAAAGCTTTGGTGGCGTGAGGGCGGGATGTCACCGCGCTTGACCGCCTCTAAGATGGCACAGCCCTGCTCCTTGGTGTGCGAGCATTTGGTAAAGCGGCAGTTGCCCAGATAAGGGGCAAACTCGCGCATGGTCAAGGGCAGATCCTCTTTTTTGAAGAAATCAAATCTGGCAAAATCCAGCATGGAAAAGCCGGGGGTGTCCGCAATAAAGCCTCGCTCTGTGTCGGGCATGGCAAAAAGCTCGACGGTGCGCGTGGTATGCTTGCCGCGTTCGATCTTGCGGCTGATCTCCCCCGTGCTTAGTGCAAGCGAGGGGAAAAGCGCGTTGAGCAGCGTGGATTTGCCCACGCCTGAAGCGCCTGCAAAGGCAGAGATCTTGTCCTCGCAGTTGGCCTTGACGTAAGCTTTGAGCGCATCAATGCCGTATTCGTCTTTGCTGCTTGTCACAAAGGTATCAAAGCCTGCGGTGCGGTAGATATTGCAGATCTCTTGCGCGTATTTGGGATCGGCATCGTATTTGGTGATCACCACCACGGGTGTGATGTGGTGATGCTCCAAAATGCAGATCAGCTTGTCCACCGTTTCAAGCACGGGTGCGGGCTTGGCTGCAGCCGGCGTGACGAACATGATGTCCAGATTGGCAAGTGGAGGACGGATCAAGGCATTCTTGCGCGGAGCGATTTCGCTGATCAAAGCGCCCGCATCGCGCGTGCTCTGCCCTGTTTCCTCAAATTCCAGGGAAACGATATCTCCCACCAAAGGGGTCAGATTGTCATGACGAAAGGCCCCCTTTGCGCGGCAGGCGATGGGGGTGTTTCTGTCAAGCCCTGTGGGCAGGGAAGCATGGTCAAGCAGCTTTACTGTGTAAAGTCCGCCGACTCCTTTGATGATTCTTCCGCAATGGGGGATTTCCATAGTGTAACCATCCTTGAAAGAGTATAGTGAATTTTTGTACCGATCGGCACAAGGCTGCCGGCCGGTGTTTGCTGCATGGAAACCGTACAAGTGTCCTGCTCGGTCGCATCGTCTGCATAGATGACGTTGCCGGGCAAAAGCCCTGCGCGCATCAAAGCCACGTTGGCTTCTGCGGGCGAAAGACCGTAAAGGTCGGGCACGCGTGCGTTTTTTGTGGCGCCGGGGGCAGCATAAGTCAAAATCACCTCGCTGCCCTCGGGCAGCAAAGTGCCGGCTGCTGCGGATTGCCCAAGCACGCTGTATGCCTGCTGATTTGACGTCAAGCTCTCGCGGCAGCTGACGCAAAGCCCCATAGCCAGCAGCTGCTGCTTTGCCTGCCGCACGTCACGGCCGTGCAGATCGGGCATGGTGACCGTCTGCTTGCCAAGGCTGACCACCACGCGCAAAAGCACGGGCTTGCCCTTGGGCGTTGTGCGCTCGGTGTTTGCCGCAGGGGATTGGGAAAGCACCGTCCCTGCAGGACTGTCCTTGTCGTACGTGTAAGTCACGCGCGTATAAAAATCGTCCGAAAGCAGCGAGTCGTCCCATCGCGTCCCCACAAGTGTGGGAATCTGCAGTGTTACGTATCGGGGGCGCTCACCGCCAAATAATTTACCGTAGCAGATCAGCAGTGTTCCAAATAGTATCAAAAGGGAAAGGATCGCGAGAAAAATATAGATCCAAAACGGTGTGTTTCGCTTCATGGTTTGCTCCTTGTGCAAAAATATGTAGCGAAACGGATTTTTATGATTTGTTCTGCTCAGCGCGGCGCAGCTGACCGCAAGAGGCATTGATATCTGCGCCCAGTTTTCTGCGCACCGTGGCACGCACGCCTTTTTTCTCAAGTGTTGCGGCAAACGCCTTGATGGCCTTGTCGTCCGAGCGGTCAAAGCCCGTTTCCTCGACGGGGTTGACGGGGATGAGGTTGACGTGAATGGGCATGGTATCGTTGCGGGAGCGCAGACGCGAGTTGAGCACGTTTGCAAGCTGCTCTGCAGCGGCAACCGAGTCGTTTTTCCCGCGTATGAGTGTGTATTCAAAGGAAATGCGGCGTCCCGTGGCGGCAAAGTAGTCCTTGCAAGCCGAGAGCAGCTCGTCCACGCCCCATTTGTTGTTGATGGGCATGATGGAGGAGCGCGTGACGTCGTCCGAGGCGTGCAGTGAGATCGAGAGCGTGATGGGCAGGTCGTATTTCGCCAGCTCGTATATCTTGTCCACAAGGCCGCAGGTGGAAAGCGAGATGTGACGGTAGCCGATGCAAATGCCACCCTCGGCATTGACCAGCTTCAAAAACTTGATCACGTTATCAAAGTTGTCCAAGGGCTCACCGATACCCATCATGACGATGCCGCCGATACGGGCGTTTGGATCGTGGGCGTTCATGTCCTTTTGTGCCGCAATCACCTGGCCGATCAGCTCGGCAGGACTCAGATCGCGTACGCGTCCGCCAATGGTAGAGGCGCAGAAGCGGCAGCCCATGCGGCAGCCGACCTGTGATGAGATGCAGATGGTGGAGCCGTGCTTATAGTGCATGACGACGGCCTCCACGCAGTTGCCGTCCGAGAGCTCGAAGAGATATTTGATCGTGCCGTCAATGGCAGAAACCAAGCGGCGGCGCGCCACGGGCAGGTGGTATTCGGTGACCTCGGCCAATTTTGCCACCGTTTTTTTGCCCACGTTGGAGATCTCTTGGGGGGCAAGCCCCTTGTGCAGCCCTTCAAAAAGCTGACGTGCGCGGTATTTGGGCTCCCCGATCTGTGCCATTAAGGCCTCAAGCTCCTCGGGGAGCAGGGAGAGAATGTTTTGCATATGATTATCCATTCTGACTGTTGAAGTCATTACTTGCGATATTTCAACAATCGTAGGGAGCGACGTCCTCGACGCCCCGCCTTACGTAAACTAATGTTGTGACAAAGCGAATTTTACATTGCGCCTGTCCGGGGCGTCGAGGACGTCGCCCCTACCGTGCATAGGATATTGGTTATCTTGTTTTGCGCATTTTCGCAATAAAGAATCCGTCGGTGCCGTGCTCGTCGGGGGTGAGCGTCAGCATGCCGTCCTTGGAGCAAATGTCACCTACGCTGAAATCCTCGGGCGCAAATTCGGGGTTTTCTGCAAGAAAGCGTGCCACGTTTTGCTCGTTTTCCTCGGGGAAAATGGTGCAGGTGGAATAGACCAACACGCCGCCGTCCTTGACGTAGCGGCAGCAATTCTGTAAAATGGCAAGCTGAATATCGGGTAAGGCAGCCGCATCGGCAAGATCCTTGTAGCGGATCTCGGGCTTCTTTCCAAGCACACCAAAGCCGGAGCAAGGCACGTCACAAAGCACGCGGTCTGCCCAATTTTGCAGATCGGGATCGTGCAACCGTGCATCATGTTCGCGCACCTCGATGATGTCAATGCCCAATCTGTCCGCACCGCTTTCGATCAGCGAAAGCTTGCTCTTGTGCAGGTCGTAAGCCAATATCTGCCCCTCGTTCTGCATGCGGATGGCTGTGCCAAAGGTTTTGGAGCCGGGGCAGGCGCAAGCATCGATCACGCGCTCCCCGGGGCATGCGCCAAGTGCCTCTACGCAGATCTGTGAGGCAAGATCCTGCACGAATACGCGCCCCTCGGTCAGCTGCGGTGAGCCGGAGGGAACAAAGTCTGCCACGCGCAGGGCTGTGGGTAACACGTCGGATGCCTGAATGCGATAACCAAGCTCGCAAAGCTCGCTTGTCATTTGCTCGGGTGAGGTTTTGAGCGTGTTGACGCGCAGCGTCACGGGCGGTGCGTGTCCAAAGGCTTCAAGTATAGTTTCTCCGCGCTCCGTGCCGAATATCTCTGTCAGTTTTTTGCAAAGCGGGACGGGGACGGAGTAAGTAACCGACAGGTAACGGTACAGGTCTGTCTGCCTGTCGGGAAAAGCTACATCGTCACCGCGGCGGGTGTATTCGCGCAAAACGGCATTGACAAAGCCGCGTGCGCGTTTGGGGGCAAGGGCAACGGTTTCGTTGATGGCCGCATGCGCGGGAACGCGATCCAGATAGCGCAGCTGGTAAAGCCCCATGCGCAAAAGGTTGCGCACCGTGCCGTCCAGCGATTCGGTCGGGCGCGAGGAAAGTGCGTCTGCGATATAGTCAAGGGTCAGTCTGCGCTCGGTTACACCGTAAACGAGCACGGTCACAAGCGCTTTGTCTGGCGCGGAAAGCGTGCTCTTTTTGAGCGCAGCATCAAGCGCCAAGTTGGTGTACTGACCTTGCGAGTCGGTGCGGTTCAGAATTTGCAGCGCAAGAGCGCGCGCGGGATTTTGCATCTGCTCCATCAGCGACGCCCTCTTCTTCCGCCAAAGATCAAAATCAAACGCAAAAGCGAGAGCAGCGAGGTGGCAAGCGCTGCCACGTAGGTCATGGCGGCTGCACTGAGCACTTGGCCTGCGGCTCGGTGCTCCTGCTTGCTCAGTGTTCCCCAGTCGTCCAGAATGGCCAGCGCACGGCGGGATGCGTTAAACTCCACGGGCAGCGTAATAAGCTGGAACAGGGTGCTGAACGAATAGAGCAAAATACCGCCCACCATCAAAAAGTCGGATAAGGGGGAGGCAGCCTGGAAATAGAAATACGAAATAAACAGACCGATCAAAAACAGGGGCATGGCAAAGCCTGCGCTGATACGTGTCAGGGGAATGACGGCAGCGCGGAT
This sequence comes from Clostridia bacterium, assembly GCA_017452945.1. The sequence continues at coordinate 13,652 of JAFTLD010000097.1, forward strand.
GCGGATGGGAAAATAATCGGTCGCATACTGTACGGCATGTCCCGCCTCGTGGGCTGCAACGCCAACCGCTGCGGCATTTGCGCTGTCGTAAACGCTCTCGGAAAGATAGATCACACCCTGCTTGGGATCGTAGTGGTCGGTCAGATGACCGGGTACGCGCTCAATGGAAATATCGTAGAGTCCGTTATCGTCCAAAATCTTGCGCGCAGCCGCTACGCCCGTGATGCCGTGAGTTGCAATGCGGCTTCCCCAGTCAAATGCGCGTTTGACGCGGTATTGTGCGATCAGGGAAAAGAGCAACGCGGGAACGAGAATGAGCAGTGTCAAATCAAAAATAGGATAAAAGAACATAAAAATCTCCTTTTATGAGAGCAGATCGCCTAAATTCAGCTTTCTGCCGCGAATGTAGTCGGCAGCGGCCATGCGCTTTTTGCCCTCGGGAATGACCTGCGTCAGGGCAAGCGTACCCTTGCCGCATGCAACAAGGATCTCACCGTCAAGGCCGACAACCGTACCGGGAACTGCGCTGTGTACCTTGTCCTCATCGTATACGCGTGCAGCGTACACCTTGAGCAAGGAGCCGTTTGGCAGATGGGTAAAGGAAAGGGGAATGGGCGAGGTGCCGCGAATGTGGTTGTGCAGCGTGCGTGCGTCAAGCGAAAAGTCGAGAAGCAGATCACTCTTCTGGATTTTTTCAGCGTAATTTGCAAGGCTGTCGTCCTGCACCTCGGCAACCAGCGTGCCTTGGCGCAGCGCGTCCAGCGTCTGAAGCATGGTCTGTGCGCCAAGTGCGCCCAGCTTGTCGTGTATGGTTTCAAAATTGTCGGTGTCGGTAATCGGCAGCGAAGCCTTGAGCAGCATATCGCCCGTGTCAAGTCCCTCTGCCATGTACATGGTGGTCACACCGGTCTCGGCACAGCCATCCATAATGGCGCGTTGCATGGGAGCGGCACCGCGATAGGCGGGGAGCAGCGAGCCGTGTACGTTGATGCAGCCGTATTTGGGGTATTCCAGCACGTTGACGGGCAGAATTTTTCCGTAAGCCACGACCACGATCAGCTCGGGATCGATTTCTGCAAGCTGTGTGGCAAATTCCTCGCCTCGCAGCGTCTTTGGCTGATAGACCGGAATGTTATGCTCCAGCGCATACTTTTTGACGGGTGTGGGCAAAAGCTCGTAGCCGCGTCCGCGGGGCTTGTCGGTCTGCGTGACCACACCGATCACGTTCTCTCCGCGCTCAACCAGCGCCCGGAGCGTAAACACCGCAAAATCGGGTGTGCCCATAAAGAGTATCTTCACAGTTGCCACCTCTTATTCTTCAACGACTTCCAATGCGTTGTCAATAAACAGAACACCGTCGAGGTGGTCGATCTCGTGGCAGAAAGCACGAGCCAAAAGGCCGCTGCCCGAAACCTCGACGATCTCACCGTTGCGGTTGGTATAGCGCACGGTCACGTGCATGGGTCTGCGCGTCGTACCCCACTTGCCGGGCAGGGAAAGACAGCCCTCGCTCTCCTCCTGTGTGCCTGCGCGCGCAATGATCTTGGGGTTGATCATCTCATAAACCTCACCGGGCTCTACCTCAACCACAGCAATGCGGCGCAAAACGCCCACCTGGGGAGCAGCCAGACCGCAGCCGTCGGCTGCGTGCATGGTTTCCACCATATCGTCAAGTAAGGTCAGAATGCGGGGGGTGATGGTATCCACGGGACGGCAGGTCTTGCGCAAAACGTCGTCACCGTATTTTACAATTCTCAATTTAGCCATGAAAGGAGTCTCCTTTATGTATTATTATAGTGAAGATGGGTTGAAATCTATACCCAGGACAGACTTTTTTGCACCGTCCTTGCCAAAACGGACCAAAATTTTGGAAAAAAGCTCGCGGGAGCGCTTGTTGAGTCTGCATTTGATGACCAAACGCATACGGTATTTTTCCTCCACGCGGTAAACGGGGGCTTCAAACGGCCCGAAGATCAGCATGGGTACGTCGCAAAAGTCGCCCGAGCCAAGGCGGTCCAGCTCCTCGCGCAAGCGCACGGCATGAATCATCAGCTCCTTTTCATCGGCAGCAGTCAGCGTCAGCAGTACGATGTCGCAATAGGGCGGAAAGGTCAGAAGGCGGCGCAGCTTGATCTCGCGCTCATAAAAGGTGTGGTAATCCTGTGCGCAGGCAAGCGTGATCACGTCGCTGTCGGGATTGTTGGTCTGAATGATGGCGTGACCTTGCACATCACCGCGTCCCGCGCGTCCGATGACCTGTGTCAGCATGGCAAAGGTGCGCTCGGCTGCACGGTAATCATCCACGTAAAGCGAAGCGTCCGCCAGCAATACGCCTACCAGCGTGACGTCGGGGAAGTTGTGTCCCTTAGTCACCATCTGCGTGCCGATCATGACGTCAGCCTTGCCGTCACGGAATTCGCCCAACAGCTTGTCCATGGAGAATTTGGCTGAGGTGGTGTCCGCGTCCAAGCGCATGACGCGCGCGTCGGGAAGAAGCATTTCCAGCTCCTGCTGTACGCGCTGCGTGCCAAAGCCCGTATGCCGCAGGTGCTGCGAGTCACAGGACGGACATTTTTGCGGAACTTGCATGCGCGTGCCGCACCAGTGGCAGATCAGCTCGCCCTCGGTGTACGTGCCGTTTTTGACGTGGTAAGTCATGGCCACCGAGCAATGCGGGCAGGTAACGGCCGTGCCGCAAGAGGCGCAGGAAATAAAGCGGTGATAACCGCGTCTGTTGAGAAACAGCACGGCTTGTCTGCCCGATTCCACCGTTTCACTCAACGCGTCGGTCAAAAGCGTGCCGAGCGGTGAGGTCAACCCTTTGGCTGCGCCCTCGCGCATATCGGCTACCGTGACCTCGGGCAGATTGGTCTTATTATAACGCTCGGTCAGCGAAAGGAGGGTGTAAGTCCCTGCCTGCGCCTTGGCGTAGCTTTCAAGGGAAGGTGTTGCGGAGGCCAGCAGCAAAAGCGCTTTGTTGTATGCGCATCTCCAGCGTGCCACGTCGCGTGCATGATATTTGGGATCCTGATCGGATTTATAAGTGTGCTCCTGTTCCTCGTCCATGATGATCAGACCCAGGTTTGGAACGGGGGCAAAGACGGCCGAGCGCGTACCGATCACAAGTCTGGCTTGTCCTGAGCTGATGCGGGCGTAAGCATCCTGCCTCTCGCCTGCCGAAAGCCCCGAGTGGATCACGGCAACCGTGTCGCCGTATCTTGCACAGAACAGGGCTACCGATTGCGGTGTCAGCGAGATCTCGGGCAGCATGAGTATTGCACCCTTGCCGTCGGCCAGGAGCTTGTCAAGCAGCTTTGCCATCACGTAGGTTTTGCCGCTGCCCGTCACGCCGAACAGGAGCGCAGCGCGCGCCTCGCCGCTGTCTGCAAGTGAGATCAGCGTGTTGACGGCTGCTGCTTGTTGCTCGTTCAGTACAGGATCCGGTGCGGGAGTAAAGTCTGCGGGGATGGCGTAAGGATTGCGGTATATTTGCTTTTTCTCGGTTGACAGCAAGCCCTTTTCCACCAGCGCCTTGAGCTGTGCGGAGCCTGCATCTGTGCCTTGACAAAGCTCGTCCTTGTCTGCAGAGCGGTCAAGCAGGATCGCGCGGGCAAGTAATGCTTTTTGCTTTTGCGAGGTCAGGCGCACGGCAGCGGTCTTGTCACCGTCAGCAATACGCTGTGCTTGGTCGCGCGGGATGTTCAGTGTGTAAAGTGTTGCAAAAACACCGTCCGAGCCATGCTTTTCCTCGGCTTGCTTGAGCACAAAGCCTTTGTCTGTCAATTCGGATACAATCTCTCCAACGCCTGCGCCAAAGCGTGCGCGCAGGGCGTGCATGCTCACACTGCCGCGTGCGATGATGTAGTTGAATACTAAAAGGTGCGCGGCATCGAGCTTTTTGTCAAGATCCGGGGGCTCAACACCCGGCGCAGGACTGAAATAATCCACGATGTGTGACATGGAGGCCGAGGGGAGCACGCAGCGCACAGCCTCGCCCACGGTGCAAAGCGTTTGCTCGTGCAGCCAAAGGCAAAGGGACAGCATTTCCGCAGATAAGGAAATCCGCTCGGAGCACAGTCCCGCAATGCTTTTGATGCGCTTGGCCGTGGCACAGCTGTGTACCTTGGCAACCACACCGATCTGCTTGCGGTTTCCGTGTCCGAACGGCACAGTGACAAACACGCCGGGGGATACCGCGGCGCGTAAGTCTTGGGGGATATAGTAATCGTAGGAGGCATCGATGCAATAGGGGTTATCCAATATAAAGATCCCTGCGTATTCGGGTGCGCCTTCGTTACGGTTCACAAAAATTCACTCCTTTAGAAAGAGAAGGGTATTAAACCTGCTCCTCTTCAACCGGTGCTTCTCTGACGATCTTATATTCGCCCTTGTGGATGCGGCCGATGGCGATCTTGACTGCCTTTTCATCTCTGACTTCCTTGTCGATCAGGGTGTTCAGGGGCTTGTCGGTCTCCTTGTTGCCGGTCATGGAAGCCTCAGCCTGCTCACGCTGCTTGACGTATTCACCGGTGATGATGCGTGCGCACTTAGCGGT
>JAFTLD010000098.1 GCA_017452945.1 Clostridia bacterium
GTATTCGTACACGGGCTCGTTGACGGGTGCTGCAGTGGGCCACTGTGTCACGCGGTAGTCAAAGAACTCGGCAAACATCTTTTCCTGCGTGTTTGAGGACTCCTTGAAGCGCGCGATCACGTTATCCGGTGCGATGATCATGGGCTTCTCCGGATCGTTGGGACAGAACCACAGACTCTTGTACGTATCATTTGCATAAAAAATACTGTACACTTGCTTGAACACATTTGTATCCGCATTCACATCATGCTTGCCAAGATAATATACCACCCTCGGCACGTCCCAGCCTGCGTTCTGATACTCCAGCAGCAGCTCGAACAGAACAGCGGTCACATTTTCGTAAAGCACGTTATTGGAGGTATCCAGCACCAAGAAGTCTATCCCTGCCATAGTCAGCATTTCGATCTGCTTGCGCATCACCCAAGGATCGCAGCTGTTATAGTAACCCCAAACCGGCTCGCCCCAGAAATGCGCTGAACCAAGGGGGGTAAGAGGTGTATTATAATGCGTGAACGCTTTATTGAAGGTGCCTTCGTATGTAATCTTATTGATATCGTAAATCCCTGTGTGATTGGTATGCTGACCAAGCGTCAGAAAATAAAACATACCAACGTATCGGTCGGTATTCACCTTGCCGTCCACAGGTAAAATGACGCGTCCGAAATCGTCCGTTCCCACGATATTGAGCACCGAATATTCTGCATCGGTCAGCTCGCGCTCATCCGGCACACGCTGCACGGTGGGCTGTGGTTCGGGCTCGGTTTGGGCTTCGGTAGTCTGCTCGGGTGCAGGCTCAGCCGTCATTGTCTCGGTGGTTTGCTCGGTGGGTTGGTCGGGCGTGCATGCTGCAAACACAGCCGACAACGAAAGGACAGACAGTAAAAGCGCGATCAGCTTTACGGATCTTTGCATGTCAGTCCTCCTTTTTTCTCAATGCAATGGCTGCAAACGCAAGCATCAGCACCGATGCAGGCACCAGCACAGCTCCACAGCCCTCATTATCAATAGCCGGCTCGGAAACGAGGTCGTCAACAGACTCAGACGCGGGATCGGTTACGCTCTCGGCTTCGGTGGTCTGCTCGGGTGCAGCGGTCGTGCTCTCGGTGGTCTGCTCGGAATCCGCTTCGGTTTCGGGCTGCGTTTGAGTTTCGGGCTCTGTTTCGGGAACCGGCAGCACGGTCACCTCGAAAGAGGCTGTCATGCCATCGTAATTGACGGTAACGGTAGCAGTGCCTGCTTTGGAGAAGTCATAAGTAACCATGTCTTCTATAATCATCATTTCCATGCTGTCACCGCTTGCATAATTGATACTGATCACCAACGTGGTCATGTCAATGCGCTCACCCACGTAATAAGTGTCCTTGTACCCGTCCACGATAGAAATACCGTTGGTCTTGACACAGACCTCATCCGCAGTGTTAACGGTAAAGGAAATGGGCTCCAGTACCAGCGTACCGTCCACGGGCGTATACTTATCCTTATTACTGCCTGCCCAGTTACCCCAGTCGTCCTTATCCCATGTGAACCAGCGGAAACCGGGGAGGATGACGATCTCATATTGCTCTTCCTTGAGCGCGGCAAGGTATGCGGGGTCATCGATATGGAAGATCATGGTGTTGCCATAGAAATTGAAGCGTGCCACGTTCCCCTTTTTTACAAGGTCGGTTACAGTTTCACCGTTGATGGTGACAAGATCCCCCAGGGTCTTGCCGGGAATGGCAGAGGGGCACAGGTCGGTAGCGGAGATCGCCTTGAGGCTTGCGCTGTCCTTGCGCTCAAAATTGATGCGCAAAGCACCGTCAATCCCCGGCATGGGGCCGGTCTGCACAGCCGTAATGCCTGCCTCGGCATTGACAGGGAAATATACGTCGTGATCCAGCGTCAGAGCAGAAAGCTCACCCGAGATACCCGAAGGGGAGCCTACGCACCAAACAAAACCTGCCTTGATCGTAATGGCAGTAAAATCCGCGGGCTTGAGCACCGAATGATCATCCATGTGGAATCTCAGATTGAGGTACAAAGAGCCGTCCGGACCGCTTTCATAGGTATAGCAGGTACGCTTGAGCGGCAGATCGCCCAGCATTTCCTTAACCGCAGGAACAGTCATATTGTCATACGCTACACCGTCCTTGACAAACGAAACCAGAATCAGGTCTGTATTGTGCTCAAGAGCATTGTCCCAACCGTCCTTGGTAAGCCCCTGCGTACCTGCGGGTACACGGAAGCTGATCTGCCCGTAGGTCGTGCCTTCGGGTTGGAAAGGATCTGTATAGCAGGGCTGCATTTCAATGGTTTCCTCGGCGGCAGCCGGAAGGACAGCCGTGGGAATCAGAGAACAAAGCAGCAGCGCTGCAAGCATCAGGCAAAAAAGTGTACGTTTTGTCATAATAACCTCCTTGTCAGTTATCATTGATATCACCATCATTCTATCACAAGTTCACCAATGTGTCAAGCGAAAGTTATGCGTATCACTCTTGCATCGGACATGACAATGTGCTATAATAAAAGCAATGCTCTACCAAAGAGGAACAAACATGAAGCTTTACGCACCTGCTTATTATCAGGAATTCTCCTGTATTGCCGACCGCTGCCGACACTCCTGCTGCATTGGCTGGGAAATTGACGTGGACGAGGACTCCCTGTCCTTTTATGAGGACTTGGAGGGCGACTATGCAGATACGATACGACGCAGCATTGACCGCACGGACGTGCCGCACTTTTCCCTCAGCGCCCATGACCGCTGCCCGCATCTGGACAATCGCGGCCTTTGCCGCATTATTTCAAACTACGGCCACGAGGCCCTTTGCGACATTTGCCGCGAGCATCCGCGCTTTTACCACCAAACGCCGCACGGTATGGAGGTAGGCTTGGGGCTTTCGTGTGAGGCGGCCTGCCGCGTGGTGCTTGGCTCGGACGCGTTTGCGCAGATGGTCGAGATCGAAGACCTTGAAGGCGAGCCCGACACCGAAGCCTTTGATGCAACGCCCTTGCGCGCACGCATATTCGCCTTGCTGCAGGATCCTGCGCTCCCCTATATTGCACGTCTTGCGCAGATCTCTGCCGAATTTGGCGTATCGGCGGACAAATATTCCGACAACGCACGGTGCAAGATGCTTTGCGAGCTTGAATACTTAAACGAGCAACACCGCGCACTTTTCATGCTTTACAATACGGATGCAGAAGTCCTGCCCGCCAAAGAACACTTGCTTGCACGTGCCTTGGCCTACTTCGTCTACCGCCATTGCTCGGACACAACGGACGAGTCGGATTTTGCCGTTTCCCTGGGCCTTGCCTTATTCTTGGAGCGGCTGCTTGCATCCTTGATCGCTGCGGGGCATGATGCCCTTGATGCAGCGCGCATCATTTCCGAAGAGATCGAATACTCAGAAGACAACACCGAAAGCATTCGATCCGTTTTTTACGAGGTATTCCAATGAGCCCGAATTACAAACGCACAAAGCTTGCCTGCTACTCGGCATATTTCACCATGTCGTCCATCTTTATCCTGCCGCCGCTGCTGTTTGCCACGCTGCAGGATACCTACGGCATTTCCTATACGCTGCTTGGCACACTGGTGCTGACCAATTTCTGCACGCAAATGATCGTCGATCTGCTTTTTTCGCTTTTTGCCAAGAAATTCAACGCAGGACTTCTGGTACGCGTAACACCCCTGATCACCTCGCTGGGACTTGTGATCTACGCGCTGGTTCCCACGTTTTTACCGCAATTCGCATACGTGGGCTTGCTTGTCGGTACGATCGTCTTTTCGATTGCATCGGGGCTCTCCGAAGTCATGCTCTCGCCCACCATTGCCGCGCTTCCCTCGGATAACCCGCAGCGTGACATGAGCATGCTGCACTCTCTTTATGCCTTCGGCATTTTGTTCGTCATCGTACTCAGCACCGTCTTTTTTGCCTTGTTCGGTGCGCAGAATTGGATGTATCTGACGCTGTTTTTCGCAGCACTCCCGATCATTGCGGCCGTGATGTTCTTCCTCTCCCCCATGCCCGATCTGCAAAAGGGCGCAGAGCAGGAGCGCACCAAGCGCACGGGCAAACGCACGCTCGGCCTTGCCCTTTGCGTGGCCTGCATCTTTTTCGGCAGCTGTGCAGAGAACACCATGTCCAACTGGATCTCGGGCTATATGGAAAACGCGCTGCACATCGACAAGGCCGTGGGAGACCTTGTGGGCATGGCCGCCTTTGCCGTGCTGCTGGGACTGACGCGCATCACCTACGCCAAATTCGGCAAAAACATCTTCCGCATGCTCATAGTCGGCATGATCGGCGCAGCGGTCTGCTATTTGGTGGTTGCCTTTTCGGGGCATCCTATCCCCGCGCTGGTTGCCTGCGTGCTGACGGGTATTTTCACCTCGATGCTGTGGCCGGGCGCTTTGATCATGATGGAGGAGAACGTCACCGGTGTCGGCGTGGCAGCCTACGCGCTCATGGCATCGGGCGGTGACCTCGGCGCATCGGTTGCGCCGCAGCTGATGGGCATCGTAACCGACGCGGTCAGCCAAAGCGAGCTTGGCATACGCCTTGCCGCACAGCAAGGCCTCTCCCCCGAGCAGATCGGCCTGAAGGCGGGCATGCTTGTATGCTCCCTGTTCCCCATTCTGGGCATCGCCGTGCTGCTTTGCACCGTTCGCTTTTTCAAAAAGTGCAAAAAGAACGGTGAGGTGCTGTAAAATTCGCACATGATATGCAAAGGGAACGTTTCTGATAAAAAAGAATTCCGCAAATCAATTTCCCGTGCTCTGATATGATCTTCTTTTCCTGTTTTTCTTGCATTTTACAGGAAAATATGTTACAATGGTCACACAAATCCAATCATCGGAGGCTTTTATGCAACCCAAAACCAAAAAAATCATCATTGCAATCACGGCTGCCGTGCTGGCTGTGATTGTACTGGGCGGCTCGATCGGACTATATTCCCTGGCCGTTTCGATCTATTCGGGCAGCTTTAATTACCGCTGCGAAACAAGCGAGGATGCAGCCTTTGACATTTCCGAATTCTCCTCTCTGGAGCGCACCCGACACACCTTTGCCACCAAGCAGGGACATACGTTGGTGGGTTATCTTTACACGCATACGGGCTCCTCTCCCAAGGGCGTGATCGTATTCGCGCACGGCATGGGTGCGGGCGGCCAGCGCGGTTACATGGATATTTTTGATTATTTCTGCTCGCGCGGCTACTGCGTGTTCGCTTACGACGCCACCGCCAACGATGAAAGCGAGGGCGAGGAAATGGGCGGCCTGCCGCAGGGCTTTATCGATTTAGACTACGCCGTTTCTTACGCGCAAACGATCCCCGAGATCAAGGATCTGCCCTTTTTGCTCATGGGCTACAGCTGGGGCGGCCTTTCGGTGGTCAACGCGCTCAATTATCATCCCGAGGTAGAGGCGGTTGCTTCACTTGCGGGCTGGAACAAATCCATGAACATGATCGATCACCGCGGTTGTGAAATGGTCGGCCCCGTGGCCAAGCTGCTGCTCCCCTTTGCCTCGGCTTATGAATTCTTCTCCTACGGCTCCTACGCCTTTTCCACCGGCATGAAGGGCTTGGCAAACAGCGACTGTGACGTTTTTATCGTACACGGTGAGCAGGACGACACCATTCCGATCGCCTACGGCTACGATACCTACTATAAAAAATATGCCGACGATCCCCGCTTCACCTTCAAAAAATACGCAGACCGCGATCACGACGTTATGCGCGGTACGGACGGCAAGCACGACATGGCGCTCATGGCCGAAATTGCCGATTTCTTTGACGCAGCGCTGGAGCAATAAATGCCGCTTTTACATAAAGTTCGAACATCCCTGCGAAAAGGGGCTGCCTTGTTTGAGGCAGCCCCATATATTTTTCAGTCAGTTTGAAAACTCATGCACCTTGATGTACTCAATAAAGGTCTTCAGACTCTTGGACATCCATTTATTTTTATGGTAGATAAGTTGCTTCCATACGTCGATATTGAGATCGCACACGTCCAGATAGCAAAGCTTTCCCGACTCGATCAACGGCCTCGTGACAAAATCCGGCAGATAGGAGATCATGTCGTTTTCTACAAGCACCGAGGTAATAATATCCGTACGTCCGATCTCCAGCACGGGTGTGATCTCCAAGGATTTTTTTGCAAGCTCGCGGTCAAACACGCCTCGATAGCCCTGCCCATACTCGGTCAGCACGAAAGGCTCGCCTATGATATCCCTGATCGAAAGCCCCTTGACACCCGCAAATTTCGAGGTCGATGCCGCCACAAAGTGCATGGGCAGCTTTTGCTCGTTGGCAATCATATAATCCTTATGATATATGCGGCGGTCCAGTGTAATGATCACATCCGCCTCGTTGTGGTCAAGCATATACAGCATATTACCCGTATCTCCGGTTGTGAATCTGACCGAAATGCCGGGATACTTGCTGTGAAAATCCGAATAATGCATGGAGATCATCTCTTCACATACCGAATCCGGTGTGACGATATGAATGCTCCCTCTGCATTCCTCCTCTTTGATCAGACTTTCCTTGAAGTCTTCGGTCAAAGAACGGATCTTGTGCGCGTAGGACACCAACTCAAGCCCCCGCTCGGTCAGCATGATGGTGTGGTTGATGCGCTCGAACAACAAACACCCCAGCTCATCCTCAAGCTGCTTGATCTGAAAAGAAATGGTGGATTGTGAATAATCCAGAGCCTCGGCTGCTTTGGTAAAGCTGCCAAGCTCGGCTACGTGAATAAAAGTGATCAGATTCCTGAGTTCCATGCAAGCCTCCCGTGCATCGATATTTTCGATGGTAATCATCAAAACCATTCGCTTGACTAATGATATGTAGTATTATATACTATAGGCACAGAAAAGTCAAGCAGATATTTTGCTAATTCAAAAACACAAGGAGCTTCATCATGAAAAAGACAGTATCTCTCATCTTAGCCCTCATTCTTTGTATAGGCACTTGCATCGTTATCTCGTCCTGCGACACGACCAAGGACGACGGCAAATACAAGATTGGTATCGTACAGCTGGTAGAGCATCCCGCTCTTGACGCAGCAACCGAAGGCTTTAAGCAAGCAGTCATCGACGAGCTTGGCGCGGACAACGTAGAATTTGATTACCAGAACGCACAGAACGACGCCAACACCTGCTCGACCATCGTCAACCAGTTTGTTTCCAACAAGGTTGACCTGATCATGGCAAACGCAACTCCCGCGCTGCAGGCTGCGGCTGCTGCTACGGCAGAGATCCCGATCCTTGGCACGTCGGTTACCGAATACGGTGTGGCTCTTGAGATCAAGAACTTCAACGGTACGGTAGGCGGCAACATCTCGGGCACCTCCGACCTCGCCCCCTTGGACAAGCAGGCAGCCATGATCACCGAATGGTTCCCCGAAGCACAGAGCGTGGGCTTGATCTACTGCTCCAAGGAAGCAAACAGCCAGTATCAGGTTGACGTTGTCAAGGCAGAGCTTGAAAGCAAGGGCCTGACCGCCACCCTCTACCCCTTCACCGATTCCAATGACCTGGCGCAGATCTGCACCACCGCTTCCGATAACTGCGACGTCATCTACGTTCCCACCGATAACACCGTAGCCGAAAACACCGGCATCATTGACAACATCTGCGCACCCAAGAAGGTTCCCGTCATTGCAGGCGAGGAAGGCATCTGCAAGGGCTGCGGCGTTGCAACCCTTTCGATCAGCTACTATGATCTGGGCTATGCAACCGGTAAGATGGCTGCCAAGATCCTGAAGGGAGAAGCAGATATCTCCACCATGGCAATCGGTTATGCCGAAACGCAGACTCCCAAGTACAACAAGCAGATCTGCGAAGCCCTGGGCATTACGCCTCTGGAAGGCTACGTAGCAATCGAAGACTAAAAACCGAATCAAGGCAGATAGCCGGAGCGAAGAAATCTTCACTCCGGCTGCCGCCTGTTTTGAATACTGACGATAAAGAGGTAAAATCATGCAAATACTCGAACAACTGCTCGGTGCTTTGCCGGGTTCCGTATCACAAGGTCTGATATGGGCCATTATGGCGATCGGTGTTTATATTACGTACCGCATTCTTGACGTGGCTGACCTGACCGTGGACGGATCGTTCGCCACGGGCGGTGCTGTCGCGGTCGTACTCATCCTGAACGGCTGCAATTTGTGGCTTGCAATGCTTGCGGCATTTGCAGCAGGCTTGATTGCAGGTGCCGTGACAGGTCTTTTGCACACGTTTATGGGCATTCCCCCTATTCTGGCGGGCATTCTCACACAGCTCTCTCTTTACTCTATCAATCTCAAAATTATGGGAAAGGCAAACCAATCGGTCAACGTCAACCAAACCGATCTGCTGATCTCCTTGCGTTGGGTCAAGGATTTTGCCTTCCATAACCCCATCATCACGGTGGGGCTTGTGCTGTTGGTTCTTGTCGGCTTGCTGTATTGGTTCTTCGGTACCGAAATGGGCAGCTCCATCCGCGCTACGGGTATCAACCCCAACATGAGCCGTGCACAGGGCATCAACGTCAACTTCAACAAGGTGCTGGGCATCATGCTCTCCAACGGTTTGGTTGCGTTTTCGGGCGCGTTCTTGGCGCAGTACCAAGGCTTTGCGGACGTCAAGATGGGTCAGGGCGCCATCGTCATCGGCCTTGCAGCCGTCATCATTGGTGAAGCGCTGTTTGGCAAGATCTTCAAGAACTTTGCGCTGCGTCTTCTGGCAGTTGCATTCGGATCGATCATTTACTACATCGTCATCCAAACGGTGATCACGCTGGGCTTTGACGCGAACCTTCTCAAGCTGCTCTCTGCCGTGATCGTGGCCATCTTCCTTGCCATTCCGTATTGGAAAAGACAGTATACCCAATCGCACATGAGAAAATCCAAAGGGGGTAAGAAGCATGCTTGACATTGTAGGCGTAGAAAAAACGTTCAACCCCGGAACGGTCAATGAAAAAAAGGCACTTAACGGTCTGAACCTGCATCTTAACGAGGGGGACTTCGTTACGGTCATCGGCGGTAACGGTGCAGGAAAATCCACCATGCTGAATATGATCGCGGGCGTATACCCCGTCGATTGCGGCAGCATTGTCATAGACGGCATCAACGTCACAAGACTCCCCGAGCATAAACGCGCCAAATATCTGGGACGCGTATTTCAGGATCCCATGACAGGCACGGCCGCTGATATGCAGATTGAAGAAAACCTTGCCCTTGCCGCACGCAGAGGCGCAAGAAGGACGCTGCGCGCCGGAATTACCTCCAAGGAGCGTAAGGACTACAAGGAGCTTTTGAAAATTCTCGATCTCGGATTGGAAGAAAGACTGACCGCCAAGGTCGGCTTGCTTTCGGGCGGACAGCGACAGGCGCTGACGCTGCTGATGGCCTCTATCAAAAAGCCCAAGCTGCTCTTGCTTGATGAGCATACCGCTGCGCTTGACCCCAAAACGGCCGCCAAGGTGCTGGAGATCTCGGAAAAGCTGATCAAGGAAAACCATCTGACCGCCATGATGGTCACGCACAACATGAAGGACGCCATTGCATACGGCAATCGCTTGATCATGATGCACGAGGGTCGTATCATTTACGACGTTTCGGGCGAGGAAAAAAAGGCGCTGACCGTAGATGCACTTATCCAGAAGTTCTCCCAAACCAGTGGACAGGAATTTGCAAACGACCGCGCACTTTTGAATTAAACACAACGCACAAGGGCTGCCATGTTCGGCAGCCCCCTTTTTTAGTATATGGATCATTCTCCGACATAAATATCCCCATCGGTGCAATGCACGACCTTGATGGCAGAGCCTGCATACCACGGGTAATCCGGCTCTCCGTCTTTTTCAAGAGCATTCCACTCATCCATCGTACCCATATAGGTGATCTCGGTCAAGGATGTACAACCGCTGAACACACCGTATGAGAAATACGTCAGGCTGTTGGGCAAGGTTACCTCCTTCAGCGCCGTACAACCGGCAAAGGCAGCGGGGCCAATCTCCTTCACACCATGCTCCACAATCACCTTTTCCAAAGCAGTACACTCCGCAAAAGCCCAATAGTCGATCACCTTGATCGATCCCGGAATCTCTGCGACAACCAGCTCGAATGAATATTGAAAGCCTTCCGCCATGATATAATTCACGGGCAGACCGTCCCGCTCCTCGGGAATCCACAAACGATACGCCTCCTGATCCTTGTGCTGAGTCCCCCGACTTACGTATATGGAGTCCTGGCGGTGATACAGCGACAGCGGATACACAGGCAGCTCCGAAAAACGCAGATCCATATCGGGATACAAAGCCTTGCGCAGCGCCAAGAACAAATAATACCGTAATAAGACGCAGAGTTGACAAAATTGTGGATAATTTTTCAACTTTTTCGCGGGAGGCCTCTTGTATTGTAGGTTGAAAAAGCCCCTGTGTCAAGATTCTTCGCTGCGCTCAAGAATGACAGACACAGGGGCGCTGCGGGGCCGGAGTCGTTATGATTCTATAGACGGAAATTTTGCCCGTCGCAACACAAAAAGGGGCTTGCGCCCCTTTTTCATTACAAAATAATGCAAATCAACCCGTTACTGCCCTCGTTGATGATCTTTTCGAGTGTATCCCCGATCTTGGCGCGAGATGCCTCGGGCATGTGCGCAAGCTTTGCGTGCAAGCCCTCGTTGACCAATTCGTACAGGCTCTTGCCAAACATATTGGATTCCCAGATCTTTTTGGGATCCTCCTCAAACTCGCGCAGCATGTACTTGACAAGATCCTCGGATTGCTGCTCGCTGCCCACCATGGGGCTGACCTCGGCTGAGATATTTGCGCGGATCATGTGGATCGATTGCGCCCCCGCACGCAGCTTGACGCCATAACCGCCCGCCTGCTTGACAATGCGCGGCTCCTCCAAGGTCATATCCTCAATATCGGGCATGACGATGCCGTAACCCTTCTGCTCGGCATCACGTAAGGCTCCCTCGATCTTGTTGTATTCCTGTTGCACAACGGCAAGGCGGCGCAACAGCGAGATCAGCTCCTGCTCACCTTCGATCTCAAAGCCGGTCAGCTCGCTGATGACCTGATAGTACAGCCCATCAATGGGAGAGAGCGATATTTTTACCTTGCCCGTACCAAGATCGATGGTGTTGATCTCGGCAGACTTGATATATTCGTTTTCGCCAAGGTCGGCAAAGGCGTCCTTGACATCCCCGATTTTTTCCACGCGGTCTGCGCACTTACGAATCGAAGACAAAAGCGAACGGCGAATGGGATGCTCGGCATCCAAGGCACGCGTCCATTCGGGCAGATGCAGCGCAATCTCGGCAACCGGGAATTCATGCAGCACAAGCTCCAGAATATGGCGGATATCCTCGGCATCCAGCTCAAGGCACGACACAAGCGCAACGGGAACACCGTATTTTTTCTCCAGCTCAAAAGCAAGCTCCATAGCGCTCTCGGAGGTGGGATTGACCGAATTGAGGATCATGGCGAACGGCTTGCCAAGTGCTTTGAGCTCTCCGACGATGCGCTCCTCTGCCTCAACGTAGCTCTGCCGTGAAATATCACCGATACTGCCGTCGGTTGTGATCAGCATACCGATCGTTGCATGCTCGGTAATGACCTTATGCGTACCCATCTCAGCCGCTTCGACAAACGGCATGGGCTCTTCCTGCCAGGGCGTGCGCACCATACGGGGCTGCCCGTTTTCGATGGTGCCGAGTGCTTCGGGCACGATATAGCCCACGCAGTCGATCATTTTCACGCGCAGCGAGGCGCAATCGTCGATTTGAATGGGAACAGCTTCATCCGGAATGAATTTGGGCTCGGTAGTCATGACCGTTTTGCCCGCAGCCGACTGCGGCATTTCGTCACGCGCACGCTCGCGCGAGTAGCCCTCACCGATATTGGGCAGCACGAGGGCTTCCATAAAGCGCTTAATAAAGGTGGATTTTCCGGTACGTACGGGGCCAACGACCCCGATATAGACATCACCGCCCGTACGCTCGGCAATATCTTGATAAATGGAATGTTCAGGCATAAAACGTCCTCCCCTGTTTTGTTTCGCTACAATTTATGAAGGAGAGGGCAAAGTTAGAACAAGGAATGGGAAATTGCTTGACTTTTACAGGGAGGACGAGTTTTCTCGGATGAGAGTTTTGATCAAACTTTTCCAAAAGTTTGCGCAGGTCGAGGGCGCGAAG
>JAFTLD010000099.1 GCA_017452945.1 Clostridia bacterium
CAGGCTTTGCGCGTCGGTGTGTGCTGTGTAGATCAGAGCGTCCACGTGACCGTTTTCCAGCACCTTATAGTAGGCATACACGTAGGATGCTGCCTGAATCTCTGCGCTTTCACCGGGAGCGACCTCAAAATCGCTGATGATGGTGTGACGGCGCTCTTGGTTGAAGTAATGATCAGGGTCAGCGATCCAGCCAAAATCCGAGAAGTGCGCAGGGGAGAGCTTGAGCGCGTTGGCGTTATCGTCAGACCAGGTGGGGTCTGAGCTTTTGTAGCTGTAAGCAGAAATGGCGGTACACCAATCAAAATTACCGCTGTATATAGCCTCAAGATTGAACTGATCCAGGAAATAATTGGTGGTCCAGTCGGTCTTGGAGGAAAGGGCGTTGGCATCTGCCAGATTATTGCTGACCGATACGTAAACGCGGCCGTTTGCATAATGAGATTTGAGCGTGGAGTGCGCCAGACGAACAAGCGCGTGGTAACGGCCTACGTATTGGGCAAATTCTACCGAGCCCGCGTTGTTATTCTGCGTGGATTCGTTGACGCTGCGGCCAATGATCAAAGCACCGCAAAAGCCGTACGTACCTGCGGGATCGGTGTAGCGCGCGGTGATGAAATCAAGAAAGCCTGCCATAAGCGAGGCACTTTGATCGTCATCCATCCAGATGGCGTAGGTGCGGCCGGATTTGGCGGCAGCCCCTTCCGCATACAGGCAGGAAACAAGGCTGTTGGCCTTTGCGGGATCGGTGTGCATGCGCAAACGGAAGTAAACGATGCTGCCCTGTGCGGTAGCCTCGATCACCTGCTTGTCCAAGGACTCCAACACACCGCGGTCCAGATAATAGGTCTGACCGTCGTATACGTAAGAGATCGCCTTATCGGAGTATCCGTCCAGGATCAGCACCGAGGGGTCAAGCTCCACTACGGTGTGCGCCACGCCAAGGTAAGCGGCATCCGAGGAGATGGATACGTGCAGTCCCTTGATCGAAGCGGATGTGGGAAATTCAGCGGTGTTTTCTGCCAGATCCGATACGTTGGATACGTATACGGGCGAGGTCAGCAGCACGTAAGAATTCAGTGTTTTATTATACATAGCCACGGCAAAGGCGCAATGCAGGCGGGAATGTGCCTGCAGGTTGCCCTCATCATAAACGTCCACCGTGAATTTGGGCGAGGTGGACATTTTGCACTCAGCCACGGGCTGCTTGCCGGAGAGGTCATCGGCAGTGTCGCCCGGCTCCATTGCCATCAGATATAGCCTTTGGGTATAGATTCCCGAATTTTGGAAGGCTTCCAGATCAGCCTCGGTCAGAACAGCCTTGACCGAGATTTCGGTGCCTTTTTTGTTGACAGTCACGTCGGTAACAACGCTTTCGGTAATCTCGTCCTTATCACCGCAAGCGACCAGCACGCCAATGCTCAGAATGAGAGTCAGCGCAAGGCAGAGTACAGACAATAATTTTTTCATAACGTCCTCCATAATCGGATTTTTTGAATTCTATGGATGATAAATTCTGGGAACGCGAGCGGTTACCAGACAGGGTATCTCGTAAGCAATTGTGTTTGCATGCTTAGCAAGTGAAGATAGAGATTGCACGTCGTTGCCGAACAGCGTGACCGTGTCACCCGGAGTACAAGGCAGATCAGTCACGTCGATCATACAAAGATCCATGCAGATCCTACCCACCATCGGGGCGGTGAAATCGCCTTGCGCCGTGTGCACCGTAACGGTGGTATCGGCATAGGCGCGCAGCCATCCGTCCGCATAGCCTGCGGAGAGCGTGGCAATGGTGCGGTCATGATCCGCACGGTAAAGTGCTCCGTAGCCGATCGGCTCACCCGCGGCAACCTTATGGGTCTGAATGATCCTGGTCTGCAACTGCATCACGGGGCGCAGCCGCTCGGCAGGAAAAAGATTGCACCGCGGATCTCTGTCGACCTCGGGCGGAATGGGGGGAGTTACACCGAATAAAAGCGCACCGACGCGCACACCGTCGAGATAGGTTTCGGGATAACGCATGCAGCCCGGGCTGTTGCAGGCATGGCACGCGGGGGGACATTTCCCCTTTTGCTCAAGCCCCTGCTTGATGGCCAGAAAGCGTTGCCATTGCTCGGTGCAGAAGTTGCCGCAATCGGCATCGGAGAGATGGGTGAAAAGGCCGCGGACGTCAAAGGCGTCGCACGTATCCGTCAGCGTACAGATATCCTCCACGGTTTGCGCTGCCTCTTCGGGCGAGAAGGCGGGATAGCCGATGCGGTGCATGCCGGTATCTACCTTGACGTGCACCGGGATTTTGACGCCCGCTGCCTTGGCAGCTGCATGCAGATCCCGCGCATATTCGGGGGAAAATACGGTTTGTACCAGCTTGTATTCATCCAACAGCGAGGCATATGCGGGGTTAGTATAGCCGAGAATGAGAATTTCGGCCTGATCCCCTTGCGTCTCGGAAAGCGCTTGTCGGATAGCGATCCCTTCTTCGGCACACGCCACGGCAAAATGGCGGCAGCCGCAGTCAAAGAGCGCACGGGCGCAGGCTTCAATGCCGTGTCCGTATGCGTCCGCCTTGATCACGGCAATCGCGGGGGTATTGGGATTATGTGCGTGAATGTAATCACGGGAAACGATGTAGTTATTGACCAGTGCGTCAAGGTCGATATGAGCCCACACGCGGCGATTGTCGACGGATGCGGGCGAAATTTGATTTATATGCTTCACAGAGTATGCCTCCTGTAAGTTTCTGTTTTTAGTATATCACAACAAGACAAATATTGCAACATGTCCAAGGGAAGATTTTTGGAAATTTTTGCGTGGGATGTTATGGGAATGTGATATTACCGCGCTGCGGAAACGGTAGTAAGTCATCCTCGGGCAAGTCCCCACTCCCAAGATCCTTCACTTCGCTCAAGGATGACGGGGAGTGGAGCGCTGCGAAGGATCTTGCACGGGCACGAAAAATCAGCCGCGAAAAATACCCCCAAGGAATTTTTACGTTCCTTGGGGGTTCTCTACATGATTATATTCGGATGGTTGACGACTTATACCCGAAAGGATTTGTCGTGATCCTACCTGTAATCAATCCTTTTTGTTATCGTCCTCGGATTGCGCATAGGGGAAGGGATTGTCGGAACTGTCACCGGACTGTGCGTAGGGGAAGGGGTTTTCGTTTGCCTTCTCCTCAGCCTCACGACGCGCACGCTCCTGCTCGGCCTGCTCCTTTTGCTCGTTGGCCTCGCGGCTCTTGCGCTTCTTTTCTTCAAGCATCTGCTCAAGCTCTGCAACCGTGGGATAACCTTCCATTGCAGCCTTGAACTGGTCGCCGTCCATGTTTTCGTGATCGAGGAGGTACTGCGCAATGAATTCCAGCTTATCCATATGCAAGGTCAGAATGTCCAGCGCACGCTTGTACTGCGCGTCCATGATCTGTCTGGTTTCTCTGTCAATGGCAGCAGCCGTTTCTTCGGAGTAGTCCTTGCCGGAGGAGAAATCTCTGCCAAGGAAGACCGAGTCGGAGTGGCCTGTGCCGTACAGTACGGTACCCAGCGCCTCGGACATACCGTAACGGGTGATCATGCTGCGAATGGTGGAGGTTGCGTGCTGAATGTCGCTGGAAGCACCGGTCGAGATATCCTCCAGCACCAGCTGCTCTGCAGCTCTGCCGCCAAGCGCGACTGCAACGTCGTCCAGCATCTGGCCCTTGGTTTTGCCCATTCTGTCCTCGGTGGGAGGCGTGAGCGTCACACCGCCTGCCGAGCCTGCGGGGATGATGGTGATATAGGATACGGGGTTGGCCTTGGGGCAGAAGTAGGAAACGACTGCGTGGCCTGCCTCGTGATATGCGCAAAGCTTGTTGTCCTCGGGGGTACGCAGGTGGCTCTTTTTCTGCGGGCCGAGCACGACCTTGAGATAAGCCTCGTCAATGTCCTCCATACCGATCAGGGACTTGTTCTTACGTGCGGCCAGCAGCGCTGCTTCATTGAGCAGGTTTGCAAGGTCAGCACCGGTAAAGCCGGGGGTATGCTTGGAGATCTGTGCGAAATCGACCGAATCCTCCATCGGCTTGCCCTTGGCATGCACGCGCAGAATTTCTTCTCTGCCCTTCATGTCGGGGTAGTTGACCGTGATCTGACGGTCAAAACGGCCGGGACGCAGCAAGGCGGGGTCAAGGATGTCGGGGCGGTTGGTGGCCGCGATGACGATGATGCCCTCGTGAGAGCCAAAGCCGTCCATTTCCACCAGCAGCTGGTTGAGCGTTTGCTCACGCTCGTCGTGACCGCCGCCAAGACCTGCACCTCTGTGACGGCCGACAGCGTCGATTTCGTCGATAAAGATGATGGATGCGGGGGCTTTACGTGCGTTTTCGAAAAGGTCACGCACACGCGAAGCACCGACACCGACGTACATTTCCACAAAGTCCGAGCCGGAGATCGAGAAGAAGGGAACGCCCGCCTCGCCCGCAACAGCCTTGGCAAGCAGAGTCTTACCCGTACCGGGAGGGCCCATGAGCAAAACGCCATGGGGAATCTTTGCGCCGAGTCGGGAGAATTTACCGGGAGCCTTGAGGTATTCCACGATCTCCTGCAGCTCCATCTTTTCCTCGTCCGCACCTGCCACGTCCTTGAAGCGAACCTTGTTCTTGTCGTCGGGCATGGGCGTTTTCACGCGCGCCTTGCCGAAGTTATTGATTTTGTTGCCCTCACTGCTTGCGCGCTTCATCGCGACGAAATAGAACACGATAAAGACCACGATGATCAAGAGGAAGGGAAGGTAGGAAACCCAAGCGGGCAGAACCACCACTGCCTCGTTGATGACCTCCTCGATCAGGCCCTCTTCCGAGAGTCTTACGATGGTGTCACCCAGATCGCGCTGGAAGTATTCCATGTCCGCGATCTCGTAGCGATAGGTCTTACCGTCGTATTGGGTATAGGTCAGAGTCTTGTTGCGGAAGCTGATCACGCAGCTCTGCACACCGCCCTGATCGTATTTGCCATCCCCGTCGCTGTCGATGGGGGCATTGCCAAAATCGGCAAGCACCTGGCTGTAATCGGTTACGTCGGTGATCTCCTGCTTATTCCCGTTTCCGTTGAACAGCATGACCACAACCACTGCGATCAGGGCAACGAAAACAACGTAAAAAAGGATCACCTTTAAGTTATTCTTCATTCAAAACCTCCGTTGGAAAGCCGATTATAAGTAGATCTCCGGCTTCAAAACACCCACAAAGGGCAGATTTCTGTATTTTTCATCGTAGTCCAAACCAAAGCCTACGACAAATTCGTTGGGGATGACCGTGCCGCAGTAGTCGGGCACAAAATCGACCTCGCGGCGCTCGGGCTTGTCAAGCAGAGTGCAGGTTTTGACGCTTCCTGCAAGTCTGTTGGAGAACAGCTGCGTCAGTCTTTGCAGCGTTCTGCCGCTGTCCACAATGTCCTCAATAATCAAAAGGTCGCAATCGGGCAGATCCTCTCGCAAAAGATCGGTGTGGATGCGGATCTCTCCCGAGCTCTTGGTACCTGCGCCGTACGAGGAGACCTTCATCACCTCGATCTCAAGCGGCAGAGTCACGCGCTTCATCAGCTCGGTAGCAAAGGGGATAGATCCCTTGAGAATGACCACGAACACAAGCTTGCGCTCGGAGTCCTTGTAATCGTTTGTGATCTGTTGTGCAAGGTCGTCGATGATGGAACTGAGCTTTTGCTCGTCGATCAGGATTTTCTCAATATCATTCTTTATCATGGTATGCCCCTTTTCATTCAAGTATCAAAATGATTTTGTAAGCAGATGTGCACGTTCAGGGATTTTTCCGCTGCTTTGACTTCAGCACCGTCGCGTATGCAAATGCCCGGTACGGCAAGCACGCCGTCCTCGTCGCATAGCAAGGGAAGTCTTGGCCGCAGGGCAAGCGGTACACCGGCCCGGCCGTACAGCTTGCGGATCTTTTTGTGCATGCCGCCGTGGAGAATAACGTCCCCTTGGCGGATCGGGCGCAAAAAAACCTGTCCTTTTATTGTATCAAATCTTACTTGCAGTTCTGTATATAAATTGTTAACATTTGTGTCAATTCGCGTGTCCGTTTTTTGATTTTCGGGGAAAGTCGCCCATATTGCCACCCCTGCTTCTGCAATTTCGGTAAAACCTTGCTGCAATGGCAGCAGATAGGCGGGGGGAGATGAACGCTTTTGATCCTGTGTCATGCGTAAGGCATGACGGTCTGTCACTGCGGCAATACTGCCGGGAAGGCTGATACTGCCGTGTGTGTTTTGGCAAATCTGTGCATAGATCGCATCCAGATGCACGGCCTCCGCCATATGCTGCTCTTGGCCGCATTCCTTGGCGTAATCCCCGTAAAGACGCATGATCAGGCGTTTGCCGATGGCAGCGGGCTGCGTGCGCAAAAGCGCGATGGGTAAGGTATGTGCCGCAGCGTGCTCACAATACAGCGCGTTTGCAATGCCGTCCAACGCCTCGCAATCCTCATTTGCCGCACGGCAAAGCCTTGCGGCTGCGTGCTGCGGATGGGGAAATAAGATCTCCAGCTCGGGGATGACGCGGTTGCGGATGCGGTTTCGCGCATAGTCGTCGCAGGAGTTGGTCGCATCGGTCACGTAAGAGAGGTGCATTTGTCCGCATGCGTCCAAGATCTCTTGCTTGGTCAGATGCAAAAGCGGTCGGAACAGGCAGAGGTTATCGTCCACGTCCGTTCCGGGCAGCGGCGCATAGGCGGGAATGCCGCGCAAGCCTTGCGTGCCCGTACCGCGGCAGAGGCGGAAGAGCAGAGTTTCTAAGTTGTCGTCGGCGTGGTGTGCCGTGGCAAGCAGGGGAATATGATGCTTGCGCATCAGGCGTGCAAAGTGGCGGTACCGCGCGTGCCTTGCGGCCTCCTCAAGGCTCTGCCCCGTCTTTTTTGCCAGAGCGGGGACGTTGACCTTGACGGCAAACAGAGGAATTTTCAGCTGTCTGCAGGTCTTTCTGCAAAAATCCAGGTCTGCATCGGCTTCTGCGCCGCGAATGCCGTGATGCACGTGTACTGCGTAAAGCGCACTGCCGCACTGCTTGGCCTGCTTGTGTAAAAGGTGCAGTAAAAGCATGGAATCCGCACCGCCCGAAAAGGCAACGAGAACGGGAGTGTCCTTTTGGTATGTGTCGGGCAGGCTCAGGGTGAATTTATCCATGGCCCTGATCGTCCGTGATGGTACGGAACTTGGTGTAACGGCCCACCCAGCCCATCTTGACCGTGTTGGTAGAGCCGTGACGGTTTTTGGCCACGATAACCTCGGCGGTGGAATCCTCGGGGGCCTCCTCGCCTACCTTGTAGTATTCATCGCGGTACAGGAAGATGACCACGTCCGCGTCCTGCTCGATCGCACCCGAGTCACGCAGGTCGGAAAGCATGGGCTTTTTGTCGGTTCTGCCCTCGGGTCCGCGCGAGAGCTGTGCGCAGCAGATGACGGGAACCATCAGCTCCTTGGCCATGATCTTGAGTGCACGGGAGATTTCGGAAACCTCTTGTACGCGGTTGTCGATCTTGCGGTCGGATTGCATGAGCTGCAAATAGTCGATAACCACAAGTCCGAGATTGTCCACGCGGCGCAGCTTTGCTTTCATGCCCGTAACCGACTGACCAGACGTGTCGTCGATCAGCACGTCGCATTTGGCAAGGTGCGAGGTGGCTTCGGCGATCTTGCGCCAGTCGTCCTGCGCCAGCTCACCGGTACGCAGCGCGTAGCTGTCTACCAACGCTTCGCTGGAAATGACACGGTTGACAAGCTGGTCTGCCGACATTTCCAGTGAGAAGATGGCAACCTTTTTGCCCGTCTGCGATGCAACGTTTGTCGCGATATTCAAGCAGAACGAGGTCTTGCCCATACCGGGACGCGCACCGACCAAGATCAGGTCGGATTTGCCCATGCCTGCCAGCACGCGGTCAAGACCGGAAAATCCGGTGGACGTGCCTTGCGATGCGTTTTTGTTTTCCTTGAGCTCGTGCAGATGGGCGTAAACGTCACCGATGACCTCGCGGATGTGCTTGAAGTTCTTGGTGTCGCGCCCCTGCGCGATGGCGTAAATGCTGTTTTGTGCGGATTCCAGAATGCCTGCCACCGAGTCTTGCTCGGAGTATGCGGCTTCGGAAATATCGTTTGCCACCTCGATCAGGCGGCGCAGCGTGCTTTTTTCCTTGACGATGCGGGCGTAGTCCTTGATGTTGAGAGCGTTGGGAACGACCTCGGCAAGGGTGCGGATGTAATCCTGACCGCCCGATTTGTCGTAAATGCCCTTATATACCAGGGTATCGATCAGGGTGACCAGGTCGATCTCGTTGTTTTGTGCGAAAAGATCCTGAAAGGCCATGTAGATGCGCTGATGCTCTTCCAGATAAAAGTCGTCCGGCTTGATCAGGTCGGCAATTTCATCCAGCGCCTTGGGGTCAATCAGGATAGAACCAAGCAGGGATTGCTCGGCAATCAGGGAGAAGGGTAGCTTGCGTACAAGTTCCTCGCTCATATAGACCTCCATGAAAATCGTCCGTGATGAGATTTATGCACCAACGGTCACCTTGATATTGCCGGTGATCTCGGTGTACAGGCGCACGTCAAAATTGTAGGTGCCGTAGGCCTTGATGGGATCGGGCATGACGATCTTGCGCTTATCAATGGTAATGCCGTGCTGCTTGGAAAGCGCCTCTGCAATGTCCTTGGACGTGATCGAACCGTACAGTCTGCCGTCAGCGCCTGCGTTGACGTTGAACTTTACAACCACCTGCGAGAGCTTGGATGCGATCTCGTTTGCCGTTGCCTTTTCGGTTTCGATCTTGTATTGCTTGGATGCTTCCTTGTTTTTGGCCTCATTGAGCGCCTTGTTGTCGGCAACTACGGCCAGCTTTTTGGGCAAAAGGAAGTTGCGTGCGTATCCGTCGGATACGTCGATGATCTGATCCTTTTTGCCTTGTCCTTTCACGTCTTGTAAAAGAAGAACCTTCATGTTATATACCTCCTTGCGGTCATGCGGGACGGTTATTTTCCGTCCTCGGATTTGTAATCGTATTCAAAATAGTCGTCTATTGCGGATCTGAGCAGCTCGTAAGCGCTCTGAATGGTTGCGTTTTTGACTTGTGCACCTGCCACGTCAAAGTGTCCGCCGCCCTGCAGCTTTTCCAAAATCAGCTGCACGTTGATCTCACCCTTGGAGCGGCCGGAGATGACAACGGTATCTCCCATGAGCACCATGGCAAAGGATGCCTCAATGCCCTTGAGAGAGAGCAGGCTGTCCGCTGCCTTTGCGGCAGCCACGCGATCCTCGGGGGAGGGCTCTTTTTCGGTGTTGAGCCAAGTGATGGCCACTATGTCGCGATAGATACGCGCCATGGAGTCAAATGCGCTGGCAATGCGCATGTCCTCCAGATCCTGATTGAAGAATTCACGCGTGACGCTGGTGTGCGCGCCTCTGGAGTACAGGTAGTGCGTGATCTCAAAGGTTTGCGCACCCGCGTTACGGGTAAAGTTGTGAGTATCCAGCATAATGCCGGAGAGAAGCAGATTGGCCTCCTCTTTCTGCAGGCAGTCGGCAAATTCACTCTGCTGCATCATTTCGGCAATGATCTCACTGGCAGAGGATTTTGTGGGCTCGATATAGTTCAGGAAGGGGTTAAAGTCCGGTTCCTTGACCAATCGGTGGTGGTCGATCAGTGCGATCTGCGGTACGCTGCCCGGCAGATCGGGCGCTTCAAAAATGAAGCGGTTGTTGGCATCCACGATGATCAGAAGGGTGTCCGACGTTACGGCATTCATGCCCGCCTCGCGGTCAATGAACATTTCACTGTATTGCTCCAGCCCTGCAAGATGTGCAAAGCAGGTGCGGAAGGTATCGCATTTGCGGTCAATGACGATGTGAACGTCGGGAATCGAGGAAACAGAGCGTCCCTCTTGTCGGGCTTTGGTCTCCAACACGCTCAAGGTGAATCTGGCTGCACCGACGCAAGCACCGACCGAGTCAAAGTCAGGATTGGCGTGTCCCATGATCAGCACGTTGCCGCATTCACGGATTTTGTCTGCAAGTACGTCCGCGCTGACGCGGGAGTTGATCGAGGAGTTACTTTCCAGAATCTTGTGCGTGCCGCCAAAGTATTCCAGACCGCCGCGCGCACCGCGACGCAGCGCTACTTGGTTGCCGCCGCGGGAGAGTGCCACTTCGAGAGCCGCATAAGCAGCGCGTTCCTTGTCGCCCATGGAGCCGCCAACCGAGGCAATGCCCATAGAAACCGAAACAGGGAAGGTGTTGTCACCGATTCTGATGTCCATGACCGTGTTCAGAATGCTGAATCGGTCAGCAATACATTTCTCCAGCTTCTCTTCCGAGAAAATGGCGATATATTTATCTCTGTCGTACTCGCGGATCATACCGTCAAGGCTCAGTACCCAATCCGAAAGGATCTTTTCAATGCGGGTGGCGGTCTCGCGGTAGCTTGCGCGAACGAATTGCGTCAGCTCCTGCAAGTTATCGATGGCAATGTAAGCCACAACGGGGTTTTCGCGCTCTGCGCGTTCCTTGAGCTCTAAGATGCTGTTGACGTCACGGAACACGGTAAAAAAGTATTCCTTGCTGTCTATGCGCATGGAATAGCTTTCCAGCTTGTATCTTTTGCCGTTACCGAGTCTTGTAATGGATTTTTCCTCGGAAACCTTTCCACCGTGTGCGGCGGTGGAGATGGTGTCCATGGAAACGGAACAGAATTCGGAAAGGCGAATGTTGCAAACGGAGGTCTTATAGCCAAGGATGTCCTGCAGTGCGCTGTTGATGGTCTGGACCACGCCGTCATTGCCGATGACGGCGTACGGCACGTCAATGACGTAACGGAACATGTCGGTGATCTCGGTATTGATATGATCCGCAGCTAAGACCGCCTCCTTGAAGCGCAAATGGCGGAACAGGTAAACCACAAACATGATAGCGCAGGTCAGGACGAAGACAACTGCCGCGCTCAAAGCAAACCAGCTAAGTGGGAGTGCCGGGTGATCTACGTGTCCGATCACGGCACACGCGCCCAGCAAAACCAATCCAACCGAGGCACATACGGCAAAGGGAATGCGCAGATCCATGCAAACTGCATCCTTTTTACCGTAATAATATCCGTTTTTTCGATACTCGGAATGGTTTTTCATATCATCTACCTCCTTGTGAACTGTTCATTTTTTGTTCCAGGGCTTTCGCAATGGCCGAGAGAATAATGCCAAAAGCACCGAAGAATGCAAGCATGGGTACGACCGCAATGCCAAGGAATATCACGGCTAAAGCGTAGGTGAGAATGAGCGGCCATTTGATCGGTGCCTGCTTGATGTTTCCAATCACGCCGAGAATGCCGTGCACCGTGATCATGGGCATCAGAATAAACAGCAGGTTGAGTGCGATAAAGAGCACCACCTCGCCCTGCGGGAACATGGCAGAGATCAGCATGGCTGCATAGCACAAAAGCAAGAGGACCGCAGAGGGTACCGAGGGGGAGTATGCGCTCATGTGCGCAGGGCACACTTCGCGAGGCTGCTTTCCGATCAGAATGGCAGTAAACCCACGGTGAGCAATAAAAGCAAAAATCCAAAGCATCATGACGGTCATGCCGGGCAAAAGTCCCATGAAGGCAGAGGCGATGGAATCGGAAAATTCCGTGATCTTTTCGGGGGTGATTTCACCGCCCAGCATCTGTTCTACCTGTACAGCCATCTCCTCGGTTTCGGTCATAAGCTGCAGGGCTTGAGCAAACGCGGAGGAAAAAGAGGCGTGGAAGGCCTTGACCGTGTCGTTGATGCCTTGCATGTTCAAAGGAACACCGGCAACGGCCAAATCAATGATCGTGAAAATCAGCAGAGCAGCCACGAGCGTACCTGTCAGCGTGCCGACCGATACAATAACGGAGTATTTTTTCTTAAAGCAAAAGCCGAGAGCGAGCGCACCGAAGGAGGGTAAAAGCGCACTCAGCGCCAGCAGCGGATCGCGTGTCAGCGCAAATGCTGCAAGATATGCTGCAGGAGCAGCAATGGCAAATGGCAGGTAGGCAGCTCCACGGGCGTC
>JAFTLD010000100.1 GCA_017452945.1 Clostridia bacterium
AAAGACCTCTGCTTTCCTTTATGTTGCATTTACCGCTAATTGATCAGCCTGATGTCTCCCGGTTTTTTTGTTTTGATTTCTGCACTCAACCGAAAATATTGTTGACATTTGTACCATAATATGATAAAATAATGTCAAATAGGCATTTCGCGGAGGATTTGTATGATCACCTATGATCAGCTTCGGCACAGCCCGGAGATCAGAACCTATATTGAGCGCGCGGATGAATCGCTGCGCGCCCTTGGATTTACCGAGCACAGCTTTGCGCACGTCACGCGCGTGGCGGAAACGGCGGCGTATATCCTTGGTGAACTGGGGTATGATCCGCACGAGATCGAGCTTGCAAGGATCGCAGGATATTTGCACGATATCGGAAATCTGGTCAACCGCGTGGATCACTCGCAAAGCGGAGCGGTTATGGCGTTCAGAATTCTGGACCATATGGAAATGCCGCCTGAGGATATCGCCACGGTGGTGACGGCTATCGGCAACCACGACGAGGGGACGGGCGTACCTGTCAACGGTGTTGCAGCTGCCTTGATCTTAGCCGATAAATCCGACGTGCGCCGCAGCCGCGTGAGAAACGAGGATTTTGCCACCTTTGATATTCACGACCGCGTGAATTATTCGGTGGAGCATTCGCGTCTTTTGCTGGATGTCGAGCGCAAAACCGTGACGCTGACGTTGGACATTGACACCGCGGTTGCCTCGGTCATGTCGTATTTTGAAATATTTCTTGGCCGTATGATCATGTGCCGCAAGGCTGCGGACAAGCTGGGATTGCAATTCAAATTGAATATAAACGGACAAATGCTGATCTGATCGGGCGATCTCTGAGATCGGGAAAGGAAAAAGAAAATGCAAAACTTTTTGAACAATTTTCATGCAGTCATCACACATGAAGACGTAACGATTTATATGATCCTCAATCTGGTGCTCGGACTTGCGCTGTTCTTGTTCGGTATGGACGTTATGGGTGAGGGCCTGAAAAAGAGCGCAGGCAACAAGCTTAAGACGATACTGGGCAAAATGACCTCCAACAAGTTTAAGGGCTTTTTGCTGGGCCTTGGCGTAACCCTGATCATTCAGTCTTCGTCCGCGACGACGGTTATGGTCGTCGGCTTTGTCAACTCTGCAACCATGACGCTTGCACAGGCTGTGGGCGTGATTCTGGGTGCCAACGTGGGTACGGCAATCACCGCATGGCTGACCGCTATGACAGGTATGGAAATGGCGGGCGCTGAGGGTATTATGAGTGGACTCCAGTATCTCAAACCTGATTTCTGGATGCCCATCCTTGCCTTGATCGGTATAGGCTTTACCATGTTTGCAAAGAAAAACAGATATAAGCAGCTTGGCAACATTCTGCTGGGCTTTGGCGTGCTGATGACCGGTATGAACGTCATGTCCGAGGCTGTTTCGGTACTGAAAAACATTCCCGAATTCGGACAGATCCTCGTTATGTTTGAAAATCCCTTCCTTGGCGTGCTGGCAGGTACGGTGCTGACCGCAATCGTGCAGTCCTCTTCGGCTTCTGTCGGTATTTTGCAGGCGCTGACCGCATCGGGCGCAATCTCGTTTGGTGTTGCCATCCCGATCGTCATGGGTCAGAACATCGGTACTTGTGTGACCGCAATGCTTTCGTCTATGAGCTCGTCCAAAAACGGTAAGCGCGCAGCACTCGTACACCTGTATTTCAATATTATTGCCGTCACCATCGTGCTCAGCGGCTTCTATATCCTGGATGCAATCTTTGATTTCAGTGCGCTTTTGGGCGCTACCACTAACATGTGGCATATCGCGATCATCCACACCGTGTTCAAGCTGATCGCGGTCACCATTCTGTTCCCGTTCACCAACTGGATCGTCAAGCTGGCTACCATCTCGGTGCCCGAAAAGTCCAAGAAAAAGAAGGACGAGGACGGTATTGTGCTGGACGAGCGTTTGTTCATCACCCCTGCCGTTGCAGTAGAGCAGGCTGAGGTTGCAGCACGTAAGATGGCAGTTGTTTCGTGTGATGCGATGGATCGCGCGCTCATGCTGCTTAGCAATTATGATTCCAAATCTGCCGATCTTGTACGCAAGTATGAGGATGACGTGGATAAGATGGAGGATACGATCGGTTCGTACCTGGTCAAGCTGGCCGCAAAGAACAGCTCGGGTGAAGGATCCCGTGAAATTACCAAGCTGCTGCATATTATCGGGGACTTGGAGCGCATTTCCGACCACGCGGTCAATATTGCCGAATCGGCAGAGGAAATGAAGGATAAGAACGTGCAGTTCTCGGCTGCCGCGCAAAAGGAGATCAACACCATGGTCGCCGCTGTGCGTGAGGTGCTTTGGAATGCGCGTGAGGGCTTTATCAACGACGATTTTGACATAGCCGCTTCGGTTGAGCCTCTGGAGGAGGTTATTGACGATTTGCGCGATGCGATCAAGCTGCACCACATCGTGCGTCTGCAGAACAACGAGTGTACCATGGAAATGGGCTTTATTCTGTCCGACCTTCTGACAAACTGCGAAAGAGTTGCAGACCATTGCTCCAATATCGCAGGCTGCATGCTTGAGCTTTCCGAGGAAAAGGCGCTGGATATGCATAAGTATCTGTATGATCTTAAGCACGGCAACCCCGAGTTTGACCGCAGATATCAGGAATATAAGGAAAAGTACCCGATCGAGGGTTGATCCTTTGAAAATAATATAAAAAGAGTGGGGAAAATTGACCTTTGCAAGACAAGGTCGATTTTCCCACGCTTTATTGAAGGAAGAAAATGAAAAATTTCAAAAGAACAAAGCAATATAGAGAAACCAAGGAGCGGTTTGCCATCGTTTCGCAAAGGCTTGCCGAAATCTATCCGGGTGCGGAGTGCGCGCTGGAGTGGAGAAGTGATACTCCCGATCCCGCAGACGACGGTTGGCGCCTTTTGATCATGGGCAGGCTGTCAGCGCAATGCACCGATGCAAGAGTCAATATCGTGTGCCGCGATCTGTTTGCAGTGTATCCCACGGCACAGGCCGTAGCGGAAGCACCCATTGAGGAGCTGGAAAGATTGGTGCATTCCTGCGGCTTTTATAGGGCAAAGGCACGCAATATCAAGGACTCGTGCGCGCGATTGGTCAATGAATTTGACGGCAGAGTTCCCGCGGACCGCGAGGTGCTGCTGACCTTCCCCGGCGTGGGGCGTAAGATCGCCAATCTTTTGCTGGGAGATCTGTACGGCATCCCCGGCATTGTGGCCGATACGCACATCATCTGCATCGGCGGCAGACTCGGCGCGTATCCCACGGAGCTGAAGGATCCGCATAAGGTGGAAAAGATATTGGATATGTACGTCGAGCCTGCGGAGCAGAGTGATTTTTGCCACCGTGCTGTGCAGTTTGGCAGAGATTATTGCACGGCAAGATCGCCTAGGTGCGGAGAATGCCCGCTCAGTGATATTTGCCCGTATGCAAAGGAGCTGTGCAAGGCGTGAAAATGCCCGGGTGAAGGAGCTTTTTGGACATTTATCAATTTTGCTTACCTAACGAAATCCTCATTCATGAAAGAAAGGATGTGATATGATGGAAACACAACATAAAACCTATGGCAAGGCCGCGAGGTTGTGGCATTTTTTGCGCAAGAGCCGTCTGTGGTTTGCGCTGGGCATTTTGTGCGCCTTTGCCATGACAGGATTGGAAATGGTCGCACCGCAGATCGTCAACTTCACCGTGGACAATTTGCTTGGCGGTGAGGCGTTGGAGCTGCCTGCATGGGTGCTGCAGCTTGTGCCGCAGCTTGACGTGGCAGCCCTGATCGCGTATTTGCAGCATAGGCTGTGGATCGTGGCCGTTGCCGTGGTGGTAACGGGTGCTGCCTCGGTGCTTTGCCGCTTTGGCAATATGTATTTCAACAACAAGGGCGGCGAGAGCATGATCAAAACCATCCGTGACGATCTGTTTGCCCATATCGGCTGCCTGCCGCAGAGCTTTTATGCGCAGAATAAAACGGGAGATCTGATCCAGCGTTCCACCTCGGACGTAGAAATGGTCAAGAACTTTGTAGCCGAGCAGTTGGTGCCTTTGTTCCGCGTGATCATTTTGCTGACCGTATCGCTGAGCGTCATGTTCATCATGAATTATAAGCTTGCGTTTGTGTCTTTGGCCTTTGTCCCCATTGTGCTGACTTATTCGCTGGTCTTCCGCCACTTTATCAGCAAGCATTTCGAGGCTTGCGACGTGTGCGAGGGTGAGCTTTCCTCGATCACGCAGGAAAATCTGACAGGCGTGCGCGTGGTGCGTGCGTTTGGCAGAGAGAGAAGTGAGATCGAAAAGTTCGATCAGAAAAACAAAGAGTACGGAGATCGCAACGTGCGCCTGACCTGGTTGTTTACCTGGTTCTGGATCATCGGTGACTTCTTCTCGGGCATGCAGGTGCTGGCTGTGCTTGGCGTGGGTACGTATTTGTGCGTCACGCAGGGCATGGAGCTTGGCGATCTTCTGGCATTTGTGACTTACAATGCCATGATGCTGTGGCCCGTGCGTTCACTTGGCAGAATCGTGTCCGAGATGAGTAAAGCGGGTGTGGCGCTTGGCAGAATCAACCACATTCTCAATACAAGCCCCGAAATGCAGACTGAGCAGGTTAGAACGCCCGATTTCAAGGGTGACATTGCGTTCAAGGATATCAGCTTCCGATATGAAAACGAGGGTGCGGAGATCTTGCGCGACGTTTCCTTTACGGTCAAGGGTGGCAGCGTGATCGGCATCATGGGCGGTACGGGCTCGGGAAAGAGTACCCTGATGGGCCTGCTCGACCGACTTTATGAGCTACAGGATGGCAGCATTACCATCGGCGGCGTGCCGATCGAACAGATCGACCGCGCAGAATTGCACCGCCATGTGGGGTACGTGCTGCAGGATACGTATTTGTTCTCGGGAACGATTGCGGAGAATATCTGCATGGGTACCGAGAGCGTGGATATGGAGCAGGTCAAATACGCGTCACGCGTGGCTTGCTTTGACGGTGCGGTGTCCGAGTTCAAGGATGGATACCAAACCTTTGTCGGTGAGCGTGGCGTTACGCTCTCGGGCGGTCAGAAGCAGAGATGCTCGATTGCCAGAATGCTGGCAATGCGCCCGGATATTATGATCTTTGACGATTCTCTTTCCGCGGTGGACAGCGAAACCGACGCTGCCATCCGTCGCGTTTTGCGTCGTGAATTTGAAAATTGCACGGTCATTCTGATCTCGCATCGCATCACAACGCTCTCGCACGCGGACAATATCGTGGTGCTGGACGAGGGACGCGTGGCCGAGATGGGTACGCATGAAGAGCTGGTGGCCCGTGGCGGTATTTACAGCCGCGTGTGCGCAATGCAGGGAAGAGATGATGCCAAGGCTGCAAACGGTGGGGAGGTGACGGCATGAGTACCAAAGAAGTCAGAAAAAAGAGCCGTATCAAGCTGCCCTATCCTAAGGTAATTGCATTTTTTAAGCCTTATTTGTGGGTATTTGGCGTGATCTTGGTGCTGGGTGTTTACAGCGGCGTGGTGGATATCTGCCTGCCCCTGTTCCAGCAGTATGCCATTGACAATTTTATTACACCCGATACTGTGTCGGGACTTGGACTGTTTTGCATTTGCTACGCGCTGTTTTTGCTGACGCGTATCGTGGCCGATTTCATTTCGTCGTATCAGACGGGACGCATCGAGGTGCTGATCGCAAGAGATATGCGCGGTGCGTGCTTTAAGCATCTGCAGTCGCTGTCATTTTCGTTCTTTAACCAAAACAGCGTGGGATATCTGCATTCGCGCATCATGAGCGATACCGGCCGTATCGGCGGCGTGATCGCGTGGGATTTCATGAGCGGTATATGGAATTTGTCGTACCTGATCGGTGCGGCCGTGGTCATGTTCGTGCTGGATTGGCGGCTTGCCTTGTGCGTCATGGTCATCGTTCCCGTCATTGCATTGGGTGCTGCGCTGTTTGAGCGCAAGCTGCGCGGACTCAATAAGGAGGTCAGAGAGCTGAATTCGCAGATCTCGGGCAAGTTCAACGAGAGCATTACCGGCTCGCGCACCGTGCGCGTGCTGGGCGCGGAAGAAAAGATGAAATCAAGCTTTTTCGCGCTGACGGGCAAGATGAACCGCACCTCCGTGCTGACCGCACGCGTGCGCGCAAGCTTTATCTGTCTGATCGCGTTTTCCACCTCCATGGCGCTGGCTTTGGTGCTGTGGCGCGGCGGCTTGATCGCGCAAAAGGACGTGGAATTTTTGGGCAAGCTCTCGGTGTTCATGACGTATGCCATGAATATGATGGAGCAGGTGCAATGGGTGGTCAACGCCATGGCGGACATGATCTTTGTGCGCGTGAACATGGAGCGCGTTTCCAAGATTCTGGAAACCGAGTCGGACGTGCCGGACAGCCCTGAGGTGGTCGGAAAGTATGGTGACACCTTCCATCCCAAGCGCGAGAACTGGGAGCCCTTGCACGGTGATATTACCTTCAAGGACGTATCCTTTATGTACCCGGACGGCAACGAATGGGTGCTGGAAAACTTTGATCTGCACGTACCCAAGGGTACGAACGTAGCCATCGTGGGAGAGACGGGCGCGGGAAAATCCACGCTTGTCAACTTGGTCTGCCGCTTTTATGATCCCACCAAGGGACAGGTGCTGATTGACGGCAGGGATGCAAGAGAGAGGAGCCAGCTGTGGCTGCATTCCTCGCTGGGATACGTGCTGCAAACACCGCATTTGTTCTCAGGCTCTATTGCCGAGAATTTGCGCTACGGCAATCCGAACGCTACCGAGCAGGAGATGGAGGCCGCTTTGCGCGAGATCGACGCGTGGAGAATTGTGGAGCGCATGGGCAAGGGGCTTGAGAGTGACGTGGGTGAGGGCGGTGATCTGCTCTCTACAGGTGAAAAGCAGCTTTTGTCGTTTGCGCGCGTTATGCTGGCCAATCCCTCGATCTTGGTGCTGGACGAGGCTACCTCGTCTGTGGACAGCCACACCGAGCAGTTGATCCAGGCAGCCACCGAAAGAGTCAGCCAAGGGCGCACGTGCTTTATCATTGCGCACAGGCTTTCCACCATCAGACAGGCTGATATCATCTTGGCCGTCAAGGATGGCAAGATCATCGAGCGTGGCAACCATGACGAGCTGATGGCCGAAAAGGGATATTATTATCGCCTGTATACCCGTCAGTACGAGGACGAGCAGACGCAGATCGTGTTGGATAAGAAAATGAATGATGAATAATGAATAATGAATATTGAACAATGAATAATTAAGGTAGAAAAACCGCCCCCAGGGGCGGTTTTTCTACCTTAATTATTCATTATTCACTCATATCCTTCAGATACAGCTCTGCTTCCATGCAGGTCTTGCCGTCCTGATTGATCAGACGGAACCAATAACCGTTCTCGCTTTCTGCGCGGTAAATGGTCAGAATGTCGCCATAGGCGGCCTCGTGTAAGTAGGAGAGCGAAAATCCGCTGACAAATTTGCCCAGCATATCGGGTACGTAATCGCACAGCATGTCGGGGTACTTGGTGTTGTTCATGTGCATGTTGTAATCCAGATCCGAGTAGCGCACTTCGCGCTTGCCTACCTCGCAAAGCTGTGCGGAGGAAGGAATGCGTGCGCGACGGGGCAGCTCGTTTTTATAGATCTGCTCGTCTGCCGGGAAAAGTGCGGCTGCGGGGAAATCCTCGGATTTGATAAAGGTATGCTCCTTGAGGTTGACCAAGGCCCATTCGGATGAGGCGCGGGCATAGGTTTTGCCGTCGTATTCGATCTCAAAGCAGCGGTTAAAGGTATAGGAGCGCGAGGGGGGACACCAGGTATTGACCCAGATGCGGATGTAAGGAGGGAGCGGCGCGTCAATGCTGACCTGAATGCGGCTCATAATAAAGCCAATCCCGTCGCGCTGATGGATCTCGTCCAGATCCAATTCTACAGAACGGCATTGCCTGTTGGCACATTCCTGCATGTACATCAGCACCTGTGAGGGGCGGATGATCAGATCGGGATCGGTATCATGCCATTTGGTTAAAAAATGTTCGGTATATTTCATAGATTTACCTCCAAAAAGGAGCTGTCTTGTATGGGAAAGACAGCTCCGGAGTGGTTAATTACAGTGTGTTCGAGGAGCCCAGCACGTCTCTGATCTTGTGCTGAACCATCTTCTTGACCTCTGCGCGCGCAACGGTCAGGTAGCCGCGAGGATCAAAGATCTCGGGATTTTCGTTGAACACGCGGCGAATGCCTGCGGTCATGGCAAGGCGGATATCCGAGTCAATGTTGATTTTGCAAACTGCCATGGATGCAGCTTGACGCAGCATTTCCTCGGGAATACCGATCGCGTCGGGCAGCTGACCGCCCAAAGCATTGATCTCCGCTACGTATTCCTGGGGAACGGAAGAAGCACCGTGCAGAACGATGGGGAATTCGGGTAATCTCTTGGAGATCTCTTCCAGCACGTCAAAAGCGAGCTGGGGCTTGGTGCCGGGCTTGAACTTATAAGCACCGTGGCTGGTGCCGATCGCGATAGCAAGAGAGTCAACGCCTGTGCGGCTGACGAATTCCTCGACCTCGTCGGGGTTTGTGAACATAGCGTCCTCAGCAGAAACCTTGACATCATCCTCAATACCGGCCAGCTTGCCAAGCTCACCCTCTACCACAACACCGTGTGCGTGTGCATATTCCACAACCTTGCGGGTCAGGGCGATGTTGTCTTCAAAGGAGTGGTGAGAGCCGTCGATCATAACGGAAGTAAAGCCACCGTCGATGCAAGCCTTGCAGATCTCAAAATCTGCGCCGTGGTCCAGGTGCAGAGCCAGGTCGATATCTGTATCGCGGATCGCAGCCTGCGCAAGCCCCATCAGGTATTCGTGCTTTGCGTACTTACGTGCGCCTGCGGATACCTGCAGGATAACGGGGGACTGCTCTTCCTTAGCAGCCTCGGTGATTGCCTGGATGATCTCCATGTTGTTGATGTTGAAAGCACCGATAGCGTAGCCGCCGCGGTAAGCCTTTTTGAACATTTCAGTTGTTGTTACAAGTGCCATTTGGGAATTCCTCCGGTAAAAAATACTACCGTTATTCTATCACAAAATGCATATAAAATCAATAGTAAATCGTGAATTTGGCAATTTTTATCACGTCTTTAGCAAGATTTTAGCCAAGCGTTTCCCGGTGGTTCGGATCTTTGGAGGCCACAGCGGCGCCATCCTGCGTGCCAAGTCCAAAGCTGACGGCAATGGCGTTGTCTACGCGCTGCATCACGGCCTCATCCAAATGCCCCATTTTTTCCTTCAGTCGGCGTTTATCCAGCGTACGGATTTGTTCAAGCAGGATCACCGAATCCTTGGCAAGTCCTGCCTTGTCCGCATATATGTCAATGTGCGTGGGCAGGCGCGTTTTGCTCATGCGCGAGGTGATCGCAGCGGCGATCACGGTCGGGCTGTACTTGTTGCCCACGTCGTTCTGAATGATCAGCACAGGGCGAAGCCCCCCTTGCTCCGAGCCCACCACGGGCGAAAGATCTGCGTAATAAATATCACCGCGTTTTACGGTTATCATGGTATGCCTCCCTTGTATATGTTGGTGTAATGATATTGTTACCCCATCCGGGGCTTTTTAGTCACCGACTT
The DNA here is from genome assembly GCA_017452945.1 of Clostridia bacterium. The sequence goes on from JAFTLD010000100.1 coordinate 9,638, forward strand.
TTATATTGCAGTATATACAGGGAAACGACAAAATGCCCCAAAAGCTGCGGCAAAAAAACAGTAAAAAGATCATGATTGCACTTGCAAACGCATCTGACATGTGTTATAATAAAATCAGAAATATAACGCGGAGGCGCAATATGCGTAAAACAAAAATTATATGTACCATCGGACCTGCAACGCAAGACGAGACTACCCTGAAGGGGCTTTGTAAGGCAGGCATGAACGTAGCCAGACTCAATTTTTCTCATAACACACACGAGGATCACCAAAAGAGAATTGACAGCATTAAAAAGGTAAGAGCAGAGCTTGATATGCCGATTGCCATCATGCTGGACACCAAGGGCCCCGAGTACCGTATCAAGACCTTTGAGGGCGGCAGCGTGACCTTAACGGACGGCCAGCGATTCACCTTTACGACAGAAGAGGTGCAGGGCAACGAGAGCATTGTTTCGGTCAGCTATGCTGAGTTGGTTCACGAGCTGGTACCGGGCGATACCATTCTGCTCAACAACGGCCTGCTGATTTTCCACGTCGAGGAGATCGAGGACAAGAAGATCCATTGCCGCGTCATTTGCGGCGGTGAGCTTTCCAACCGCAAGAGTATGAGCTTCCCCGGCAAGGTCATGAAGCAGAAGTACCTGTCCGAGCAGGACAAGGCGGATATCGCGTTCGGCATCAAGAACGGTGTGGACTTTATTGCTTGCTCGTTCGTTTCCTGCAAGCAGGATCTGATCGACGTACACAATTATCTTGCCGAGATCGGCGGCGAGGGCAAGGTGGATTTGATCGCCAAGATCGAAAACCAGTCGGGATATGATCACATTGAGGAGATCTGTGAGGTTTGCGACGGTATTATGGTCGCGCGCGGCGATATGGGCGTGGAGGTTCCTTTTGAGCAGCTGCCCGCTATGCAGAAGACCTTGATCACCAAGTGCAGAATGCTTGGTAAGCGCGTGATTACGGCTACCGAAATGCTCGAGAGCATGATTTACAATCCCAGACCCACCAGAGCAGAGATCTCTGACGTGGCGAACGCTGTTTACGACGGCACAAGTGCCATTATGCTGTCCGGTGAGACCGCAATGGGCAAGTATCCCGTGCAGACCGTACAGGTCATGTCCAAAATCGCGGAAACCACCGAAAACAATATTGATTACACCGATATTTTCTACGGCACCGAGTTCAAGATCAAGAATACGGTTGACGCGATCTCGCACGCGACCTGCGCAGTGGCGATTGATATTGATGCAAAGGCCATCGTGGCATGCTCGCTGTCGGGTATGACGGCGCGCATGGTTTCGCGTTTCCGCTGTCCCGTGGATATCATCGGTCTGACCACCGACGAGAACACCTACCGCAAGCTGGCTCTTTCCTGGGGTGTCACTCCCGCGCTGTGCGAGAAGTACCCCTCGACCGACGTACTGTTTTACACGGCAACAAAGCTCGCGCCCAAGATGCTGCCTATGCAAAAGGGTGACAGCATCGTGATCACGGGCGGTAACACCACCGGTGTATCGGGCAATACCAGCTTGATCAAGGTTGAGCAGATTTATTGATCATGAAATAAAAAACAGCCCGATGGGGTTGCAAAATTAGCGGAGAAATTGAATAAAAACAAAAGGCAGGAGTCTTGATCAAGGCTTCTGCTTTCTGTTATCCAAAAAGATGAAAGAGCGTCCGCATGGTGACCTCATCCGGCGCTACGCGCCACCTTCCCCAGCGGGGAAGGCTTATCAAGTTAACCCC
>JAFTLD010000101.1 GCA_017452945.1 Clostridia bacterium
GGTTGCGTTCATCTTGAGATCCTCATATTCCTCGCGGTCAAACTCCTGCTCACCGTAATACTGTTCTTCGGTATAGAAGTACAGATCAAGGTTTACCTTGAACTTGGACTTGGTGATCTTGGTGATCTCGGCCTCTACCTCCTCGTAAGCGGCTCTGGTAGCCTCAGCCTCGGCAACAGCCTGATCGTAAGCTGCACCCTGGCCATGCTTTTCGAGAAGCTCAGCCTTAAGCTCTGCCATCTCGGCATCGGTATTGGCAACTTCCTTATCGGAAATCACCCACATAGTCAGCGTAATACCCGAGATCTGCTCAACGTCTGCTACGTCCTTGTCCTGATTACAACCGGTCAGGAGCACACTCAGCAGCATCAGCATGCACAGCGTCAGACAGATAAATCTGGTTCTCATTGGAATTCCTCCTTACAAATCGTACCGCCTTCTCTTTGCGCCAAAGCAAAGCGTCGGCATATTATTTCATACTATTATATTTTACACTAAAAATATCCCAATGTCAAGGATAATTTTGGCTGAGATTGTAAACCTTTTTTGACCTTTTGCGCCCCGGATTTCCGAGCGCTGAAAATCCCCGTCATTTATCACAAATCCATTTCACTTTCTTTGTAAACTATTGCCGAGAAAATTCGGTCTTACGGCCTTTTTTGCACCCTGATCGGTGCATATCAGGGCCTGACAATTCACAAAATTTTTACAATAAATCAGTCCAAAAAGCCCTTGAGATGGCGTGCACGGCTGGGATGACGCAGCTTACGCAGCGCTTTTGCCTCAATCTGACGGATACGTTCTCTGGTGATTTCGAACTCCTGTCCGACTTCCTCAAGCGTTCTGGTTCTGCCATCGTAAAGGCCGAAACGCAGCTTGATGACGTGTTCTTCTCTGGGAGTAAGCGTATGAAGCTCACGCTCAATAACCTCACGCAGAATGGTTGCAGAAGCAGCCTCGGAGGGAGCGGGAGTATCTTCATCGGGAATAAAGTCGCCAAGATGGCTGTCCTCTTCCTCACCGATAGGGGTTTCAAGAGATACGGGATCCTGCGCGATCTTAAGGATCTCGCGAACCTTATCCGCACTCATGCCCATCTTTTCACCGATTTCCTCAGCGGTCGCTTCTCTGCCCAGCTCTTGCAGCATCTGTCTGGAATATCTGGAAACCTTGTGAATGGTTTCCACCATATGAACAGGGATACGAATCGTTCTTGCCTGATCTGCAATAGCGCGGGTGATGGCCTGTCTGATCCACCATGTTGCATACGTAGAGAACTTATACCCCTTGGTGTAATCGAACTTGTCCACCGCCTTCATCAAGCCGAGGTTACCCTCCTGGATCAAGTCAAGGAAGAACATGCCTCTGCCCACGTATCTCTTTGCGATACTGACGACAAGACGCAGGTTGGCCTCCACCAGCTCCATCTTGGCATCCTCATCCCCTGCTGCCATTCTCTCAGCCAGTTCGCGCTCTTTTTCTGCGGTCAGCAGCGGCACGCGGCCGATCTCCTTGAGATACAGACGAACAGGGTCATCGATTGCCAAGCCCTCTTGCCCCAGCAATCTCTCCATATTCTCACCGTCGCTGAACTTTTCGACCTCACTCTCGATCTCATCCATTTCAGCAGAAGAAATGTCGTCACCGATCGGGATGCCGTTATCTTCAAGAGTTTCGTAAAGCTTATCAATACTGTCAAGATCATAATCCATCTCTTCCAACGCATCATCCAGATCCTCGTTGGAAAGATTGCCTTTCTTTCCTTTGGCAATCAGTTCATCCATTGTGAGCTTTTTTTCTTCGTGCTCACCGTTTACAATAGTGGTATCAGTCATAGTTTTTCAGGGTTCCTTTCACGTTTTGGATAATTTATATATTATTTATTTTTTCTTTTTCGCATCCAGCAGCTGCTTGATCGCATCGACCGTATCGCCCGAAGCCTTTGCATCGCTTTTTTTCTTTTGATCTATCAGCGTTTGCACGCTGGCGCGCAGCACCGGTATGCCGTTTTCGGCAAGGGCGCGCCGTCTTTGCATCATGCTCTGCAGCCTGCCCATCTCATCCGGAGAAAATTCCGCGCCCATCAGCGCGTACGAGAAACCGCCCTCTTCCCTGTCCAATCTCATGATGCAGGAAAAAGCACGCTTGCCAAGTGCCGAGAAGAAATCGTCTTCGCAAAGTGCGATATCTCCCGAGGTGATCTGCTTTCTGTGCTCGGGATACATCATCAAAAGCCCGAGAATGGCTTCCTCTGCAGCAACCGCCTGCACGTTTTTGGCCGCGTCGGGATTGACGCGGTCACCGTACCCCTTGGCGGAAAGTCCTGCCTCCTTGCTTTGCTTTTGCTTCATGGCCTTGATCCTTTTATGGATGGCGCGTTCTACGTCGTTTTTCAGGCTGTCGACGCTGATGCCCAGCTTGTCCGCAACCATGGACGCATAGATCTCTCGTTCAACCTTAGACGGAGATTGCGAGATCAGCTCACACAGCTCCTCGGAGGCCTTGATGCGCTCCTCGGGGATCTCCATGCTGTATTTTGCAAAGATCTTTTCGGACTTATACGAAAATTCGGTGCGGCTGCCCTCGATGAGTCGACGGAAACGCCCGTTTCCGAATTTACGCAAGTATTCGTCGGGATCCTTGGCATCGTTGACGTGCAACACGCGTACGTCCATGCCAACCTGTCCAAGCACGTCCATGGCCTTGACGGCAGCACGTTGCCCTGCCTCGTCGGCATCGTAGCAAATGACCACCTGCTTTGTATACTTTGTCATCAGCCTTGCTTGCTCGGGTGTGATGGCGGTACCCAGCGTTGCCACGGCGTTTTCGAAGCCGTAGGCATGCAGCGAGATCACGTCCATATACCCTTCGCAAAGGATCAGACGCTCGGAACAATAATTCTTGGCAAAATTGAGCGCAAACAAATTCTTGCGCTTTTGGAACGCGGGAGTATCGGACGAATTGAGATACTTGGGCTTGGAGTCGTCCATAACGCGGCCGCCGAAAGCGATCACGTTGCCTGCCGTATCTATAATGGGAAACATCACGCGATTACGGAAATAGTCGTAGGCTCTTCCGTTCTTTTGGCTGATGCCGCAGAGAAAGCCCTGCGCCAGTTCCCCGTCGGTATAGCCCTTTTTGTGCATATAATCGGTCAGAGCATTGAATGATCCGGGGGCAAACCCCAGGCCGAAATGCTTGATAAGAGCCATGCTCAATCCGCGCTTTTCGGTCAGATACTTCAAGCCCTCTGCACCGATGGGAGCGAGCAAGCACTGATGAAAGAACTTGGCGGCATCACGGTTCATGTCGTGCACGCGCTTGCGCGTAAGTCCGCCCGTGTTCTGCTCCTGCTCTCTGACGATCTGAATCCCCGCGCGTCCGGCAAGCACCTCGACTGCCGAGGGGTAATCCAGATTGTCGTTTTTCATGACGAAGGTGATGGCGTCACCGCCCGCGCCGCAGCCAAAGCAATAAAAGCTTTCGCTGTCCGGAAACACCGTAAAGGACGGTGTTTTTTCGCTGTGGAAGGGACAAAGCCCACCGTAATTGGAGCCCGCACGCTTGAGCGTGACGTAACTGCCGATCAGCTCCACAATATCCGTGCGGTGGCGTACCTCCTCCACAACTTCCTTTGGGATCCTCATTTATCTGCCCCTCCAGACCTGCGGAATGAACAGATCGTTATAAAGCTGGATCGCGTATCTGTCGGTCATGCCCGCAACGTAATCGCAAACGCAACGCTCCACAGGCTCCCGTTCAAGATTGCGGCGGTAAGACTCGGGCAGCTTTTCGGGGTGCCCCACGAAATACTCGTAAAGCTTGATCAGCATTTCCTCAGCCTTTCCCTCCTCGCCCTTTGCGACGGGGTTGAGATATACGCTTTCAAACAAAAAGTCGCGCAGCTGATCGGTCGCTGCCTGCACCTCGGGCGTCATGCAGATATGATCCTTATCGGCAGAGCCGCGGATGACCGAGGTAACCATGGTGTTGATGCGTTGGCTGTGCCGCTGTCCCAGGCATTCGCGCAGGTGCGCGGGAATGTCCTCAAGGGAAAGAATTCCTGCACGGCAGGCATCGTCTATATCGTGATTGATGTAAGCAATTTTATCGGCATATTTGACCAAAACACCCTCAAGGGTGCTTGCACCGCAAAAATCCAGTGAACCTGAATGGTTGAGAATGCCGTCCCTGACCTCCCATGTCAGATTCAGACCTTGCCCGTCATTTTCCAACACCTCTACCACGCGCAGACTTTGCACGTAGTGAGAAAAATCGGGAGAATAACATTTTTGCAGCGCACGCTCGCCTGCATGACCGAACGGCGTATGTCCAAGGTCATGTCCAAGCGCAGCCGCCTCGGTCAAGTCCTCGTTCAGGCGCAAGGCACGCGCCATAATGCGCGCGATCTGCGTGACTTCCAATGTGTGCGTCAGACGGGTGCGGTAGTGGTCACCGACCGGTGCCAGAAACACCTGCGTCTTATTCATCAAGCGGCGGAAGGATTGGCAATGGGTGATCTTATCGCGGTCGCGCTGGAACTCGGTGCGCAGCTGACAGGGGGGCTGATACCGCTCGCGTCCGCGCGTCTGCGAGGTGCGGAATGCATACGGAGAGAGCGATTGCTCTTCTCTTTCCAGAAAAATATTGACAAAGCTGTCCTCTTTTTGTACCATGATGCTACCTCACTTTCCCCATTTTTATTCTTACATTAATAATATACGCATTTTTTTGCGATTTTCCTTTTTTTCTTGCAGTATTTTTTGAAAGTTTATGAAATATTAAAAAATCGAAGAGTGACCGCCCGGTCACTCCCCGATCTCATGGTAATCGTATCTCTCGCCCGTCTTTTCGGGCTCGCATTTGCCGTTGCTGATCTCCGAGATGCGACGCCACAAGGCGTCCTTATGCTCATCCTTGACCGCAAAGCGCACCGTCACGCTGTCGGTGTACTCCACGTCATCCACCAAAGCGCCCATCTTGGGCAGCAGCAAATTGAATTTCTGATAATCCGAGTAGGTGCATCTCATGCTGTACTCACCGTATTTATGATACGTAATGATATGCGCCGCATCCAGCGCGATCCTTGCCGCGTGCGAATACGCACGCACAAGTCCGCCCGCACCCAGCAAAATGCCTCCAAAATAACGGGTGACCACCACAACCATGTCCGTAGCCCCCGATTTGCGCATGCATTCCAGCACGGGAACGCCCGCGGTTCCCTGCGGCTCACCGTCGTCCGAATAGCGTGCTACAATCCCACCGTTGAGCAAATACGCCCAAACGTTATGCGTGGCATCCGCATACTCTCTTTGCTTTTGCTTGACGAACGCCATAGCCTCCTGCTCGTTTTTGATGGGAGCTGCATGGCCGATAAAGAGTGAATTACGCTCCTCAAATTCGGCAGACGCCATTTTTTCCAGCGTCATATAAAGCTGTTCGTTTGCCATACTCACACCTCGCCAAGCCCTGCCGCGCAATACAGATCCTTGCGTATCACCCCGTAGCGGAAGGCCACGGGCTGCGCAATGCTGTCGGTGTGCAAAAGCTCCTCGAAGCGCTTGATCGACACAAATCTTGCCGCAACCGTTTCCTTATCCTGCAGCACAACGGCAGACGCGGGGATGTTGGTTCTGTACAAATAGCACTCGACAAAGGCCGAGGGCTCACGGATGACCTGCAACAGCTGCAGCTCCTCGCGCTTGGCCTTCAACCCTGTTTCTTCGCGCAGCTCGCGCAAGGCGGCCTCCATACCGCTCTCCCCCGCAATCGCACCGCCCGCCGTGATCTCCCACATGTTCGGGAAATTGGGTTTTTCGGGCGCACGCAACGTCAACAAAAGTTCTCCTTTGTCATTGACCGTAAAAATACTGACGCTGAGCACGTAAGTGCCCTCGGGCATGGGATCACCGCGCACGATGGTCGTGCCGAGATTTTTGCCCGATGCGTCAAACAGATCTCTTTTTTCCATATCTTCCTCACAAATCGTTGTGATATTCCGCCTTATTCCTCCCAATCGGGCTTTTTTGCGGATGCGGTGGGATCAAATTCGCGCAGCATGCCGCGCACCTTGGCATCCACCACGGCCGTGACCTTGACTGCGTCTGCACCGTATTCCACGTCCTCTACAGTCGCAAAACGGTACAGCGTATTCAAAGCGCCTTGCTTTGCGTTGGGAATGACAAACGTCACACGCGTCTTGCCCGCGTGGATCATGCTCTCCAGCTCTTGGGCAAATTCTTCATAGCCCTGTCCCGTCAAAGCCGAGATGTGCGCCTGATGCTCCGCGTTTCTGCCGTTGACCGTGGGCAACGCGCCCTGTACCAGATCGCACTTGTTGAACACGTAAAGCGTGGGCTTTCCTGCAGCCCCCAGGTCACAAAGCACCTGCTCGGTCACCTCCAACTGTTGCTCATGCTCGGGATCGCTTGCATCGATCACAATGACCAAGATATCCGCATACACCGCCTCGTCCAGCGTGGAGCGGAAGGCCTTGATCAGATGGTGGGGCAGCTTGCGGATAAAACCGACCGTATCGGTCAGCAAAATGCTCTCGCCGCCCGGCAGCTCAAATTTTCTTGTAGTAGGATCCAGCGTGGCAAACAGCTTATCCTGCGCTAAGATACCCGCATCGGTCATGCGGTTGAGCAGCGTGGACTTGCCTGCGTTTGTGTATCCCACGATGGCCACCTTGGGAAGACCGCTCTTGTCGCGCGAAGCGCGCATGGTCATGCGGTTTTTTTCCATTTCCGAAAGCTGTGCTTCCAGCGCAGTAATGCGACGCTGAATATGACGGCGGTCGCTTTCCAGCTTGGATTCACCCGGACCGCGCGTACCGATACCGCCGCCCAGACGGGACAGCTGCGTTCCCTTACCGATCAATCTGGGTGCCGTATAGCGCAGCTGCGCAAGCTCCACCTGCAGCTTTCCCTCGCCCGTCACGGCATGACGCGCGAAAATATCAAGGATGAGCATGGAACGGTCGATCACGCGAACGTCGTTGCCAATGTCATCCTCTAAATTTCTGATCTGCGCAGGTGAGAGATCCTCGTCTGTCACAACCAGATCGATATCGTTATTCTTACAAAGCTCTGCGATCTCCTGCACCTTGCCCGAACCGATCAGCGTTCTGGGATCGGGCGTATCCTTGCTTTGCACCACACGCGCAAAAGCAACACCGCCCGCAGTGTCCAAAAGCCTTTCCAGCTCGTCAAGCCCGGATTCCACTGCTTGTGCATCAGCTTCTCTTGTCACAATGCCAATCAGCACCGCGCGTGTTTGAGCCTCATTCTGTATTTCCTTGTTTTGCAATTCTTGCATTCTGTCTTCTTCTCCTTCTCTTCTCCGCCTTATGCGTCACGTGCACGTAGCGCTGCATACAAGACACGTAATCCTCATGCAAGCGCGTGTTTTTGCCACCGAATCTGGCAAGCACCTCACGTCCGCTGATCCAGCATACCTGCTCGACCTCTTCCTCTTGCAGCACCATATCCTCGATCTCGGCATCGGTATAGACCAGATAAATATCCACGATCTTATGCCCGTTATAGGTACGGACGCAGTTACGGATCTGTCCTTCCCCGATCTCAAGACCCAGCTCCTCGCGCACCTCGCGGCGCATACCCGTTTCGCTGTCCTCGCCTGCCTGCACCACGCCCATGGTCATGCACCATGCACCGGGCAGCACTCTTTTGGTGGCAGATCTTTTTTGAATCAGAAAGCCATGATCCCTGTGATAAATAAAGGCGTGTACCACCATGGTATATTCATCCTCGCCAAGACGATAACGGCGGCCTCGCTCAACCAGCTTGCCCGTTCTGATCCCATCATGCGTATAAACGTCCAGCATTTCCATATCTGTCCTTCTTTCCCCTTGGCTCCGAAGTAAATCGTGCCTTGGTGCGAGATAAACGCTCATAAAAAAAACGAAAACGGGCAGACTCCACCTTATCAGCGTAGAGTCTGCCCGTTTATCATCAATGTCGCAAAAATTACTTTCTTACAGCTTCCAGTCTCTTCTTGAACTTGTCAACACGACCGCCGGCATCAACGAACTTCTGCTTACCGGTGAAGAAGGGATGGCACTTGGAGCAAATTTCAACTCTCATTTCGCTGCCCTTGGTGGAACGGGTAACGACAGTTTCGCCGCAAGCGCACTTAACGACACACTCTACGTAATTGGGATGGATTCCGCTTTTCATTTTTTCATACCTCGCATAAATTTTCTCGATGTTCTTTGACATCGGATTCACAAGCGGAGATATTATATCATATATTATGCCCGTTGTCAAGGTGTTTTTGAAATTTTATTATTTTTTTGATTTTTTTGTATTTTGGGTTTTCAGTAAAAATTCCCCGCGGCAAATTGCCGCGGGGGTATTAGGAAAAACTAATTTAAATAGACAATCATATCCAAGATGTCTTTAACAGACGTCTCAGTCTCAGAGTTCACGACTTCTACTACGGGATAGCATCTGATTGCCATTCGTCCATCGCTCATACGCAAAATCTTATATGTTGTATCAAGGTGTGTATACTCATATTTGGACTCAATACTTTGGTAAAGGTGCTCCACCTTTGCAATTACGGCGTTTTCTATTTTGGAGAGTTGTTCTGCTGTCAATGGCGGGATTTTATCCATAAGTTCCAGGCATTGCATCTTATAAAAGCTGACCTGTCCGTTTGAAGCATATACTAAGATACTGTCAGAGGTGGGGATTCCCTCAACTACTCTTGAAAATTCAATCATTAACTCGTCGGATAGCCCGTCTTCCACAAACAACTCGCGATCTGTTATCTGATAATTTTCAGGATCGCTCACCTTATCACATAAAAACGCATATGCTACTTCATACAACTCTTGCTCGGTATATACCGGATGCTCGGGATTTACAGGAATCGGTGAAGAAGTAGTGAAAAAAGTGATTTCATCATTAAATGTATTAACTCGAATCCTCACACGTTTTTCTCGATTTTCATATACATGATACGTTTCTTGGTACAAATATTCCGAACAGGTTTCCACATATGAGAGTATTACGCTTTCGCCATTCCATGAAATCGTTCGTTCCTTTAATGCTTGTTCATCTATCCAAGAAGATGCCCCCAATTCAATCTCACCGTGTCCGGAAACACCGCATTCGGATTCTATGTCTCCGCCAACAACCAATACCGAAAAATCATCAAAATACTGAATTGCTTCAGATTCTGACACGGAATCCTCCGTTAAATTCGAGCTCTCTTCGGTTGTTCCGGGCGTTGATCCTTGCGTATTACATGCGGATAATGCCAGAAGTAACACCGTCAATAAAAACAACACATATTTTTTCATAAAATTATACTCCTTTAACTATTTCAATTAAAATATCATTGCGGACGTAATACTGCAACAGTGGACGGAATTCTCTATTACATTAATTTTCCTTATACCGTAAGGGGTTTTGCGTGTTGCGCGTAACAATGCTCCGTCCCCGGTTACACGCGATCCCGAGCGCGTCATAGTATTGTTTTGCTTTTGGGACGTAGGGCGCTTGCTTGCTCCCGCAGCACAAGCAAGCGTGTAACCGTGGGGACGGCTTCTATGTTACGTTGCTGCGACCAAAGGGAGCGCAATTTTTGTAAACGTTTTATACCCCCATTTTTCATCCCCCTATTTATATAAAGTCATTTTTTTGAGCAAAATTCTTCAAAAATGCAAAAATAAATTTATAAACGATTTATGAACTAACTCGCACCAAGTCATTCTTTACTTATACATACGATGAAAATGCAAAAATGTTCCCGATTTTTCAAAAAAGTGAAACCTTTTCCAAATAAATCCGTCTATATATATAGAAACTCACATGGAGGTATAGCGTGAAAGTTCACGTTATATTCCTTTATACGCAACCATTCACGCTTAAACTTCACCTAAAAATGGGTCCGAGCCCATTTTTGGAGCGAAGCTCCACGGTGAAGTTTCCATCACTATTTAAGCCGCCAAAGGCGGCATGGAGGTTAACATGAAACGCTCTCTTCCCTTTTTTCTCGCGCTGCTTGCCTTGTCCGGGCTGCTTTGCGGATGCGCACGGACCGTGCAGATC
>JAFTLD010000102.1 GCA_017452945.1 Clostridia bacterium
GGGCTTCGCGCCCTCGACCCGCGCGAGCCTTTGAAAAGGCTCGACCCAAACTTTCATCCTGTGGTGATCCGTTTAAGTGGCAGCGGGCGAAAACTTTCAATCTGCTTTTCCGTGTGGGCAAAAGGAAACCGCAGGCGTTAAAACCTGCGGTTTTATCATATTCAATTACTTCTTGAGTGCAATCGCTTTCTTTGCGTTCTCTGCGATGTTCGCAGGGGTCAGGCCGTACATTTCAAGCAGCGGAGGAACCTTTCCGCTTCTGCCGAATACATCCTGTGTACCAACGCTGAGCACGGGGACGGGGCAACCCTGACAAACCGCCTGTGCAACAGCCGATCCAAGACCGCCGATTACGTTGTGCTCCTCGGCCGTAACGATCGCGCCTGTCTCTGCAGCTGCCTTGCAAATCAGCTCCGCATCCAGCGGCTTGAGCGTGTGGATATTGATCACTCTTGCGTCAATGCCTTCACAGGCCAGCATCTCTGCTGCCTCAAGCGCCATAGAAACCATATAACCGGTTGCTACGATGGTCACGTCCTTGCCGTCACGCAGCACCACGCCCTTGCCAAGCTCGAACTTGTAGTTTTCCTCATCGTTGACCACGGGCAGAGGGTTTCTGCTGAAGCGGATATAGAACGGGCCGTCGGTCTCGATCGCGCACTTGACCGCCAGTCTTGCCTCAACGGCATCGGCAGGGTTGATAACCGTCATACCCGGAATGGTGCGCATGAGTGCAAGATCCTCTAAGCACTGGTGGGTTGCACCATCCTCACCGACTGCAAGACCTGCGTGCGTCGCACCGATCTTGACGTTGAGATGGGGATAACCCACAGCATTTCTGACCTGCTCGAATGCTCTTCCTGCCGCAAACATGGCAAACGAAGAAGCGAAAGCAGTCTTGCCCGCAGCTGCAAGTCCTGCAGCTACGCAGACCATGTTGCCTTCTGCAATGCCGCAATCAAAAAATCTGTCGGGGTAAGCCTTCTTAAAGGTTACGGTTTTGGTCGCTTCCGCAAGGTCTGCGTCCAGAACCACAAAATCATATTGCTCTGCAAATTCCACCAGCGCCTTGCCGTATGCATCTCTGGTGGCTACCTTATCACCAATCTTGTACATGCTCTCAGTCCTCCTTTGCAGTCAGCTCGGCAACGGCAATTGCGTACTGCTCATCACTCGGAGCAGAGCCGTGCCACTTGACCTGATTTTCCATAAAGGAAACGCCCTTGCCCTTGGTCGTATTCATCACAATGGCACTCGGTGCGCCCTTGACAGCCTTGGCCTTTTCCAAAGCCTCCTCGATTTGCTCAAAATCATGACCGTCGATGGTCTGCACGAAAAATCCGAACGCTTCCAGCTTGGATTCAAAGGGGGCGGGGCCGATGACCTCGGCAACCGGACCGTCGATCTGCAAGCCGTTGTAGTCGATGATCAGGCACAGATTATCCAGTGCGTAGTGGGCTGCAAACATGCAAGCCTCCCAGATCTGGCCTTCCTCGCTCTCACCGTCGCCCACAATAGCATAGGTGCGGTAAGCTTTGCCATCGATCTTTGCTGCCAGTGCCATACCGCAAGCTGCGGAAAAGCCCAGACCAAGAGAGCCTGTGGACATATCCACACCGGGAATGTGCTTCATGTCGGGATGTCCCTGCAGGATCGAATCGTGCTGGCGCAGCGTGCCCAGCAGTGCTTTATCAAAATATCCGCGCTCGGCAAGTGCTGCATACAGGGCAGGCGCACAGTGTCCCTTGGAAAGCACCAATCTGTCGCGGTTCTCATCCTTAGGATTTGCGGGATCAATATTCATGTGGTCAAAATACAGGTATGCCAGCAGGTCGGAAATCGAAAGAGATCCACCGGGGTGACCTGATTTTGCAGCGTGCGTGCCTTCCAGCACGCCAAGACGAATGGCATTTGCCTTTTCTTTCAGCATTTGCAGCTTTTCCTGATTCATGGGAATTTCCCTCCGTTGCAATGTTTTGTCGCTTTATTATACCATCCGCAAGGGATGCTTGTCAAGGCAAAGAACAGGATTTGGAAAAGATATTTATGCGAATATGCATCCCACCTTTTGCAGAGGGAGGATAACCTCTCCTGCAAGCAATCTGCTCGGTTCTGCGTGACTTGACATCTTTCCCGGCCTGTGCTATAATGAAAGCGCATGATGAGAAAGGAGAAATTTATGTTTTGCTGTGACATGATGGAGAGCAACGTGTATTGCGCGGATGACCAAGAAAAAAAGCCGATATTTTATTCAAGACGCTTTGACGAATACATGCTTCCCGACACCGACAGCAGCGGTATTCTCCTGCGCTTCTGCCCATGGTGCGGCAAGAAATTGCCCGATAGCAAGCGAATGAGATGGTTTGAGGAGCTTGATGCGCTCGGCATCGAAATTTCACTGCTTGAAACCGAACAGGTGCCGCCCGAATATCTGAGCGATGCTTGGTGGAAAAAATAAAACAAGAATGCTCGATGGGGTATGTCCCTAAGTTAAGAAACGACGATTTGCCACATCGGGATGCTAAATTAGCGGTAAAAATGAACAAAAGGAAAGCAGAAGTCTTTGATCATCAAGGCTTCTGCTTTCTGTTGTATAAGACGTGAAAGAGCGACCGTACGGTGACCTCATCCGGCGCTACGCGCCACCTTCCCCAGCGGGGAAGGCTTTTTTGGCGCATCCGTTTTGCTCAATTATCCGCTGAGGGGTTAACTTGATGAGCCTTCCCCGCTGGGGAAGGTGGCGCGTAGCGCCGGATGAGGTGCATCACACGGACGCTCTTTCACATCTTTTGTTTACGAAAACAGCAGGGGTTTGCTCATACTTGAACAAATTCCTGTTGTTCTTTCGCTAATTTATGTTTACGTTTGTGCGCCCGTAAGAGAGCCTCTCCAAGGAAATTGCAAACACATCCGTAACAATATCGCAGACTCTTTGTTCACAATATCTATCTTGACAAAGATATATAAATATAATAAAATAATATTATACGAGCATATGACCGTCGGGCGATTCTTGAATCGCCCCTACGAACAACGTTGATTCACAGGAGGCTGCCATGGAGCAAAAGCGATTTACCAAAAACGACGACGGCTTTATCTGCGCGCATTGTGGGCGCGAGGTGCAGCCGCTGGGCTATACCTCACGCAACCATTGCCCCTTTTGTCTGTGGTCGATGCATCTCGATGTTTTTCCGGGTGACCGCGCAAGCGAATGCGGGGGACAGATGGAGCCTGTGCGCGTAGAGCCCGATCCCAAAAAGGGCTACGTGATCGTCCACCGCTGCACAAAATGCGGGGAATTGCATCGCAACAAGGCCGCACACGAGGCTAAGGTACAGCCCGATAATCTGAAATTACTCATCTCGCTGACTGCGGGAAGATAAGAAAGGAGCTTGCTATGACGTACACTGCAAATGCCTTTACCCTGCCCTCTTCGGACGGTGTTCATACGCTTGCCGCATGGTGCTGGACGCCTGACAATCCAA
Source organism: Clostridia bacterium (assembly GCA_017452945.1). Next base: position 3,486 of record JAFTLD010000102.1, read on the forward strand.
TCGGCGTCATTCAGCTCTCGCATGGCATGTGCGAATACGTACTGCGCTATGAAAAATTTGCTGAGCGCATGTGTGACGCAGGCTTTGCCGTTGTGGGTCACGACCACCTCGGTCACGGCCACACCGCACGCTCCTCTGATGAGCTTGGCTACATTACCGACGCCAAAAATCCTGCGCTTTGCATGGTCAAGGACGTTTATGGCGTGAATCAATGGATCAAAAAGACCTTTCCCGACCTGCCCGTGATCCTTTACGGACACAGTATGGGCTCTTTTGTGGCACGCTGGGCGCTGACCGAATACAAGAATGCGTGGAATGCAGCAGTCATTTCGGGCACGGCAGGCCCCGAAGCCCCCACGGGTGCGGGCAAGCTGCTCTGCCGCGTGTTGGGACTGTTTGGCAAGCATAACCGCTCCAATCTGCTCTATACCATTGCTTTTGGCTCTTACGACAAGCCGTTTGCCGCCGAGGGCATCAAGAATGCTTGGCTGACCCGCGACCGCGCGGTCATTGAAAAATACAATGCAGATCCCTTCTGCTCCTACCGCTTTACCGTCAACGGCTATTTAACGCTCTTTACGCTGCTTGGCTACGTTTCTGCCAAGGACTGGGCAAAGAAGATGCCGCTCGAGCTCCCTATGCTGATCGTATCGGGTGAGAACGATCCCGTGGGCAACTTTGGCAAGGGCGTGCGCCACGTAGAGGCGCGGCTGCGTGAGGCGGGAGCAAGCGAGCTTTCCTCCATGTACTTTGAGGACATGAGGCACGAGCCGCACAACGAAACCGAAAACGACAACTTCTACGAGGGCGTGACCAACGTCATGCGCCGTATGATAAAGAGGTAAGCTATGCAGACACTCAAGCAAACCAAGGGAAAGCTGCTTGGCGTGGACTTTGGCGACAAGCGCACCGGCATTGCGGTATCCGACAGCATGCGCACCATGGCTTCGGGACGTCAGACCATATCCGTGGGCGGCATGGAAAAAACCGCAGAGCGCACAGCCGAGATCGCATGTGAGCTTGGCGTGGTTGGCGTTGTGGTTGGCGTACCCGTCAACATGGACGGCTCGTTCGGTCCCCGCGCACAGCACGCGCAAAAATTTGCGGGCATTCTGCAGTACAAGCTGGGGGACGGTATTCACGTGGCAATGTTGGACGAGCGCATGACCACCATGGCTGCCTCCCGCTACTTAAACGAAACAGACACGCGCGGTCAAAAAAGAAAGCAAGTGATCGACACGCTTTCGGCAGAGATCATTCTGCAAAACGCGCTTGACAAGCTCAAATATATGCAAATATAAGTAAGGAAGTATAAAAAATGGCAAAATCCACAACATCCCGTATGATTGGTTGGGCGATCCGTCTTTTGGTCGGTGCCATGATCTTTTCGGTCGTGGGCGTACTGCTTTGGCGCATTGTGTCTTCGGGTGACCCTGCATCCATGACCACCCTGCAGCCCAACGACAAGATCTGTGCTGCTTATCAGCAAGAGGGTGAACAACTGCAGATCCTGCATCAACAGCACGATACCATCATTCGCGAGGGACCTTCCAAGGGGTATTTCTCGGTCACGCAAAGCGAGTTTATTCCCGCAGCAAATCAGCTGCAGATCACCTTCCGCTACAACAACAGCACGCTCAAATACGTGGCTGAGGACTATGGAAAAGAAAAGCCCCTTGAGCGCGGCAAGGATTGGTTTGACGTTACGGTCACCGTGGCTTACGATCTGACCCCCAGCAACACGGCAGACAACGCTTTGAATGATCCCGAAAGCGTCAGATTTGAGCGTTTTCAACCCACTGCATGCGTCAAGGACACCAAAAATCTTTATAACTATGAGAGATTGACCTTTGACGGCGTTGACATTTGCGACGGCTTTGACGAGCAAGGAAATCCCATTATGAAAGCCGACGTGCTGGCCGTTTACGTGGATATCTACTTCAACGAGGATATTGATTACGATGCGGAACCGCTTGGTACGCTGTTGATCTACCTGTACGGCAACGAGCGCAAGGTGCTGTGCAACACACCCGATCAAAAGGATATCGCAGCACTTGAAGCTTACGCGCAAAAATAATTTGCAAGTTTTGCAAATTCTATTGACAAGGACACAATAATCATTTATAATTTTCACATAAGAGTCGAGGTGCATTGTACAAATAGTAACTTGCCGCAAAAGGCCGCACAGCCGTTGGCAGGCGAAAGGGGTACGGTGCCGAAGCCTTCCGCACGTGCAGCGGATTTGGTTGGGCGAACGGACTAAGTGCCGTTCGACTGTCGCGGATTTCTCGCGGGGTGCTTCTCTTTGGCATAAAAATCATCCGACAGGGTCGGAAGAGATATGCAAGAGTGTTTCCCCATGCGGGAAACACTCTTACTTTTTGGTTAAAAATTTTGTGATATAAAGGAAGATTTTGTTATGACACACACACCGATTTTCAAGGGCATTGCCACCGCGCTGATCACCCCCATGCACGCAGACGGGAGCGTGGATTACGAGGCTTTCGGCCGCTTGATCGATTGGCAGATCGAATGCGGCATTGACGCGCTGGTCATTGCAGGTACGACAGGTGAGGGCTCTACCTTAACCGACGAGGAGCACCGCGAGGTCATCCGCTATTCCGTAGAGCGTGCGGCACACCGCGTCCCCATCATTGCAGGCACGGGCAGCAACGATACAGCCTATGCATGCGACCTGACCAGATTCTCCGCAGAGGTAGGCGCAGACGCCATGCTGGTGGTCACCCCCTACTACAACAAAGCAACGCAAAACGGCCTTGTCAAGATGTTCAACGCCATCGCAGACGCATCGGACAAGCCCATCATTGCATACAACGTCCCCTCCCGCACCGGCTGTGCCATTGCACCAGCAACCTACGCAAAGCTTGCCGAGAACCCCAAGATCACGGCCATCAAGGAAGCCAACGGTGACATCGGTGCCATCGTGGAAACCGCTGCGTTGGTTGGCGACAAAATGGACATTTACTCCGGTAACGACGACCAGATCGTCCCCGTGCTGGCCATGGGCGGTATGGGCTGCATTTCGGTGCTCTCAAACGTTCTGCCCCGCGAGACCAAGCAGATCTGTGAGCTGTTCTGGCAGGGCGACGTCAAGGGTGCAGCTGCACTGCAATGCAAGCTGCTGCCCCTGATCAAGGCGCTGTTTTCTGAGGTCAACCCCATTCCCGTCAAGGCTGCTATGGCAAAGATGGGCTTCTGCTCCCCTGCCATCCGCCTGCCCCTGACCGAAATGGAAGAAGCACATGCCGAGGTGCTTTATGCGCGCATGAGAGAGGCGGGAATTGACGTATGAAGGTCATGATCATTGGCGCTGCAGGCCGCATGGGCAAGGAGCTTTTGGCGCTGGTACAGAACGGTTATGCAGGTACAACTGCCGCCATCGGCATTGACGCTTATTCAGACGAATACCCCCACACACCGGGAGCATGCGGTGAGATCCCTGACGTGATCGTGGATTTTTCGCACATGAGTGCTACCGACGCGGTGCTTGATTGGGCCGTGGCCAACAACGTCCCTTGTGTAATCGGCACTACGGGACACACCGAGCAGCAGCTCTCTCATATCGCAAAAGCTGCCGAGCACATTCCCGTATTCCATTCGGGCAACATGTCGGTAGGCATTGCGGTGCTTTTGCAGCTTGCAAAGCAGACCGCACGCGCATTCCCCGATGCAGATATTGAGATCATTGAGGTGCATCACAAGCACAAGGCGGACGCCCCCAGCGGTACGGCCTTGATGCTGGCCAAGGCTATTGAGGAGGTGCGCCCCGATTCCAGACGCGTGCTTGGCAGAAGCGGCCAGGGCAAAAGAGAGCCGCAGGATATCGGCATTTCCGCGGTACGCATGGGCAACGTGGTGGGTGAGCACAAGGTATGTATCTGCACCGACAGCCAGACCATCACGCTGGAGCATAAAGCGCACACCCGCGCTTTGTTTGCCGAGGGTGCCTTGACGGCAGCGGCATATATTCGGGGCAAGACCCCCGGGCTTTACAACATGCAGGTCATGTTGGACGAGCTGAATAAGGAGAAGGATTATGAAGATAGCAATTGTGGGATACGGTAATCTCGGCCGCGGTGTGGAAGCCGCGCTGACTGCCGCTCCCGATATGCAGGCTGTGGGAATTTTCACGCGCCGTGACCCCGCGAGCGTGCAAAGCGTCATGGGCTTGCCCGTATACGGTATGAGTGCGCTGGAGGGCATGACGGACGAGATCGACGTTGTCATCAACTGCGGCGGTTCTGCAACGGACCTGCCCCACTCCACCCCCGCGCTGGCTGAAAAATTCCACGTGGTGGACAGCTTTGACACGCACGCAAAGATCCCCCAGCATCGTGCTGCGGTCGATGCAGCCGCACGTAAAGGCGGTAAGGTGGCCGTGATCTCTGTTGGTTGGGACCCCGGTATGTTTTCGCTGACCAGACTTTACGCGTCAAGCATACTGCCCGACGGCAAAAGCTACACCTTTTGGGGTACGGGCGTCAGCCAGGGGCACTCGGATGCCATTCGTCGCATCGAGGGCGTAGCGGATGCAAGACAGTACACGGTGCCGATCGAGGCGGCTATGGAGCGCATCAAGAACGGTGAGATGCCGACGTTTGCAGCGGCAGATATGCACGAGCGCGTTTGCTACGTGGCCATCAAGGACGGTGCGGACGCAGCAGAGATCGAGCAAAAGATCGTGACCATGCCCGACTATTTTGCCCCTTACAAGACCACCGTGCATTTTGTCAGCTTGGAGGAATTGCACCGCGACCACGCAGGTCTGCCGCACGGCGGCACGGTCATTCACGCGGGCAAGGCTGCAACAAGCTCGGCGCACACCATCGAATACAAGCTGAATTTGCAGTCCAACCCCGATTTCACAGGCAGCATTCTGGTGGCCTTTGCAAGAGCGGCATACAGGCTCGGGCAGATGGGCGAGTGCGGCTGCAAAACCGCGTTTGACATCGCACCTATCTTGCTCTCACCGCAAGACCCCGAGGAGCTGTACGCGCACCTGCTGTAACACCACCAACTACCACAGGCTGAAAGCTTTCACCCACCCCACCCAAACGGTCCACCTCCACAGGATGAAAGTTTGGATCGAGCCTTTTCAAAGGCTCGCATGGGTCGAGGGCGTGAAGCCCTCGTCGCGCCCGCAGGGGCGAAACTTTTCTTTCGGCGTTTAATTTCGCGAAGCGAAATATGTTCTTCTTTTGCGCCTACTTGCACAAAAAAGAACGGAGAGAATTTCCTCAATGTAAAAACGTAAATAACAAAGGGAGAGCCCATCAAGGTTCTCCCTTCTCTTTTTTGACTAACACATATTCCGGACTTTCGTAATTCTTATCATTAACACAATTATATCGCAAAAATGTGTTAAAGTCAAGTATATTCTTAAGATTAACACATTTTTGGGGGTGTTACGTATGAAAATTTACGATTACAACGGCAGCAAAAATATTTGCGGGCAGAGAGTCAAGGAAGCCAGAAAGAAATGCAATCTCTCACAGGAAAATCTCGCGGCAAAGCTGCAGCTGGAGGGCGTGATCATTGAACGTGACAGCGTCAGCAGAATTGAAATCGGCACGCGATTTGTGGCGGATTACGAGATTGCCGCGCTGTGTAAAATTTTACACGTAACGCCCGGCTATTTGTTGGGAATGGAATAACGTATAGGGAGAATCCACACAGGGTTCTCCCTTTTGATTTTACATTGAGCAAATTCTCTCCGTTCTTTCTTTACCATGCTTTTCTGAAAAAAGGTCGATCAAAAACTTTCATAGCAGGCTGTCTGTGTGAATCACGTTTTGGCAATATGCTTTCTCATATCCAGCGCGCAAGCGACCAGAATGATCGCGCCCTTGATGACCGTCATGATAGCCGGCTCAAAATTGAGGAACACCAAGCCCGCATTGACCAGCTGTAAAAGGAACACGCCCAGCATGACCCCTCGGATCTTGCCCACGCCGCCCATGAACGACACGCCGCCGATCACACACGCAGCAATCGCATCCAGCTCATAGTTGACACCGGTTGCCGTGGAGTTGGATGACACTCTGGCGCACTCAACAAAGGCTGAAACGCCATACAGCACGCCTGCCAGAACAAACACACTGATAATAGTCTTTGCCACGCTGACACCCGAAACAGCCGCAGCCTCGGGGTTTGTGCCCACCGCGAACATGTTCTTTCCAAGCACGGTCTTATTCCACACGATCCACATGATCACCGTCACAAGCACCGCGATCCACAAATAGTTGGGAAACTGCACGCCACCGATATTGATGCCGCCCGTAACAAGACTCGTATAACTTGGGTCAAGCCCTGCAATAGGTGCGCTGTTGTTCTGCCCCAACGACACGTACCACATCACACCGCCGTACAAGATCAGCTGCGTGCCCAGCGTGACGATAAACGGATGCAGCTTGAATTTGGACACCATAAACCCATTAAAACCGCCCACAAATCCGCCAACCAGCATGACCAGCAAAAGTGCTACGGGGATCAACCATGGGCTATACGAAAGCATGGGAAACATCTTGCT
>JAFTLD010000103.1 GCA_017452945.1 Clostridia bacterium
ATTTTCCGTATCCGCGCAGCGAGATCACGCAAGGGGGCTCAATGGTTTTGTCGCAGCGGTCACAGGGCTCGTAGTCCACCGTGCATTCTCCCGCACGGATCAGCATCTGTGCCTTATCGCGCGACAAACCGGCCAAGGCTGCGGCAATGCAATCAAAGCGCGCAGACGCGACCGTATCGCTGACGCTTTTATATCTCTCGGGAATCTCGATCGGCGTCCCCCACGGCAGCTCCTCTACCTTGATCCCGTCCTTACCCACGCGTGTCAGCTCCGTGCAGATAAAGGGTGCGATGCCCGCATCGCAGAACAATACAGCCTGCCGCTCGTCCAGCACGATCAGATCGCCCAGCACGTGCCGCTCGATCCCAAGCGCCAGCAAGGCGCCCAGATAATCGCGGTGCGAGAGCGTGCAGAATCCGCCGCCGCGCAAGGATAACAGACTGATCTTTTCCTGCAGCATAGGCGCAAAATATGCAGGCTCATTCAGATACTCGGGCAAAATAAACGCTCTGACGCGCTCCGCCTCGGCATACCCGCCATCCAAAACGCATACCGCGTCTTGTCCGGCACGCTCGACAAAGGAAGACGCTAAACGCGCTTCGCGCGGCGACAGAAAATGGCTGCAAGACCATATTCCCCTCTCCGCGCGCAGCATCATATCACGCAGCTGCGCATATAAGATCTCATCCTGTAAATTCTGTCCCTGCATACTCATAAGGTTGCAAACATTAAGGAAAACCGAACAAGACCCAACAGCAGATACGTGATCATAAACGAAATATCGATCGGCAAGCCCTGGAACCAATTCATGCGCCACAAAAACTTGCGCACAGGAATAATGAACGGCTCAGTCATGTGAAACAGGATCCGCTGAAGCTTGCTCTCATTTTCGGTGGGAAACCAAGAAAAGATGGCACGAGCCAGCATAAGCAGACTGATTCCATCGATCAGCAACGATACCGTGCTGATCAGTACATACATAAAGACCACCAATACAAATGCCTCCGCTAAATCAGATTAAATTATTCTTCCTCTTCCTCTTCGGTCTGCTCTTGGGCGGCTGCAATGTCTTCCTCGTCAAGATCATCCACGCTTGCACCGAAAGGAATGAGCGCAAGGGTAGACTTGCTGATTCTGTGAACGTCACCGTCCAAAGCCTGAACAGCACCCATCACGTAGTCAAAGAAGCGCAGGAACACGTCTCTTTCCAGCTTATCTACGTCCAAGAGCATTACTATGTAACCGTCAGCCAGCTTTGCAACGGCCTTTTCTCTGTCATCAAGATCGATGGGAGCAAAATACTTTACGGCAGGCTTTGCGGGCTCAAGCGGCTTTTTGGGCATGGGCTGGGGCTCACGCAGCTCCTCCTGCTCCTCGGCTGCCTCAACTGCAGCAACCTCCTCAATGGCTGCATCGGTCACAACGCCCTCGTCATCCTTGGGAAACTCATCGTAATAACCGTTATCGTAGCCGTCATCCAAAAACTCTGCAGGCTCGGGATCCTTGGTGAATTTCTTGAAAATGTTCATGTTCGTCCTCCTGTAATTTATATTCTCATATACTTTCTCAACAAAACAGACTGCTTCCGACGCGCACCAGCGTAGAACCGCAGGCAATTCCGACGTCGTAACTGTCCGACATACCCATAGACATAATCATGGGTATACCTATATTATGTAGTTTTTTTGTCCAAATGTCAAGACAAAGGTCAAAAGTTTCGCTAAAATATTTATAATATTGCGCTTTTTCGGGACATTTGGGTGCCATGGTCATAAATCCGCGCAGTCGGATGGCCTCAAATTGCGCTAAGGCAAGGCACAGCTCTTCTGCCTGCTCAGGGGCAACGCCACCCTTGCTCTCTTCTCCCGCACAGTTGATCTCAACCAATACGTCCATGACACGCCCGTGCTTTTTGCACTGCTTATCGATCTCCCGCGCCAGCTCCACGCTGTCCAACGAGTGGATCATACAGACCTTGTCCGCAATATACTTGACCTTATTCTTTTGCAGCGAGCCGATAAAATGCACGCGCAGCTGCTCCTTGTCCAAAGCATCCCACTTTTCCATGAGTGCCTGCACGCGGTTCTCTCCGACGTCGTGCACACCGAGCGCGGGCAGCGCATTCATCTGCTCCGTTGTTGCATACTTGGTGGCTGCCAGCAAAAGGATCTGTGAAGGATCCCGACCTGCCTTATGTGCCGCTTGCTCGATGCCCAAGCGCACCGCTTCCACCCGTTCTTTCAAATGATTCATCTGATTATTATCCATACATTTTGCCTATATAAAGATCTCTTCCTGCGGTGATGATCAGATCATTGCGCCTCAGATACTCTGCCTTACCCGCACCTGCCACAGCATCCTGTTCAAAGGTCTGCACAATGTAATATCCCGCGCCCTCACTGATAATGGTGATGCGTCGGAATTCCACCGAGCTGTCCTCCAGAATGTAAACACCTTTTTCTCCGTTATGCTCGCGCAATGCCTCGGTGGGCACGCGGTAGCCCGTGATCTGCTCCACCACGCTCTGTACGCGCTGCGTGCGCAAGAACGAAAATCCGGATGGAGTCTGTCGGCAGGAGAATACCAACACACCGTCACGCTTATCCTCACTTGCGATCTTTCTCTCCAGCGTCAGCGGCAGCTCAATGCCGTCGTTATCGATAAAAGAAAACGTATATGTGTTGCCTTCTTCAAAGCGGGCTGCATTTTCCTCATTCATGGGGATGGCTGCATACCAGGTGTGGCTATTGATCATTTTTCCCACCGTGCCCTTTGTCGATACGGGAGAAGCCTCGGTCATAGCGTAAAACTCCGACGCAGTCATATCCATCACACCGGCATAATCAAACACGCCCTCATATCCGTCGCACTTGTGCACGAAATTGGTGCCGTGCGTGCTCACCCACTTGGTCGGAGCTCCGCCCCATGCGTCAAGCAAGCTCTGTCGGTTGTTTTTCAAGGATGCGATCATGATCTCCGATTTTTGCGAACCGGTCAGCATACTGTAGGTGCTGATATGGGAAAGCAGCGTTTTGCTCTCGGAAAGCGCATTCGCATATCCGCCTGCGGCAATGCTCTCCAGTACGCGGTAGTAGCTTTGCGTCACAGCGGCTTGATTTTCATTGAGTGACGTGATCAGGGAGCCTGCCTGCTTGCTATCCTCCAGCAACGCGATCTGCTCAGCGATTGCGTCCAGCCTTTGCTGCAGCTCGGAAATCTCTGCAGCCGATGCCCCTTCCTTGGGATAACTGATCGCATAAACGGCATCCTTGGGCACGCGTGCACCGTCGCGGTACAGGTACTGCACCGGAGCATCGGAGCTTCCTTGCACGACTTGTTCGTCACGGAACACGTACACCTCAGCGCTCAGCACGGTATAATCTGTGATCTCCTGCGTGGGAAGTGTGGAAAGCGAGGTGCTGAATTGTCCCAAGCTGTAATGGATGATATACACCAGCATGCCGATCGCAACCAACACGACCGAGCAGCGCAGTGCAATATTTCTTGCCTTGGTTCTGTCCAAACCTCTCCCCCCTTCCCGAGCAACGTCACCGGCATGCTACCGTTGTCATTGCAGTGATATGTTCCGCTTTGGCGGAACGTTGCGATAAGAATTTGCCATCGGCAAATTCTCTGCATCCTATCTTATTATTATAACAGAAATCCTTTGTCTTTGCACGCTTTTTCACAAATATTTACAATCTCTTCAAATGTGCGCATGCCGTCTGCCGTATCGGCATCGATCCAGTTAACGTAAGGCTTTGCGTAAAACCACGTCATCTGTCGCTTTGCGTAGCGCCGTGTCGCGGTTTTCAATTCCTCCGCTGCTGTTTGGAGGCTGCATTGTCCCTTGACGTACGGCAAAATTTCCTTGTAACCGATCGCGCCCGCAGCCGTGGCGTTGGCTTCAAACACCCCTGCTTTCAGAAGGCGCTCGGTTTCCTCGACCAATCCCTCGGCCAGCATCTGATCCACGCGACGGTTGATGCGATCGTACAGCACCTCGCGGTTATTGTAGCGGATGCCGAACACCAGCGCGTCGATCTGCGGCTCTGCCGATTGCGACAGCTTGTCCAGCTCGGTCTTGGTCTTACCGCTGACCAAATAGATCTCCAGCGCACGAATGACACGCTTGACGTTATTGGGATGCGTGGCCGCTGCGCTCTCGGGATCCACTGCAGACAGCCTCCCGTGCAATGCGATCGCACCGTGCGTGTCGGCAAAATCCTCCAACTCAGCCCGCACGGCAGGATCGGCATAGTTCTCACCGTATCCCCCGCGCAACAGTCCGTCCAAATAAAGCCCCGTGCCGCCGCACAAAACGGGCAGCTTGCCACGCGCAAAAACATCGCGAACGACCTCGGTTGCCGCCTCGACGTACGCCCCGCTCGAATAACTCTCGCAAGGATCGACCACGTCGATCATGTGATGCACCACGCAGGTCTGCTCCTCTTTCGTGGGCTTGGCCGTGCCGATATCCATACCGCGGTAGATTTGCATGGAATCCATACTGACAAGCTCTCCGTTGTGGCGTCTGCACAATTCCATTGCCAGCGCGCTCTTGCCGCTTGCGGTACAGCCAACCACGGCAATGACACGCGGCATTTTTTTCTCTGTACTCACAGCTCAACGACCTGCGTGCCGTTCATGATGACGTAGTTTTCGGTCACACCGATCTCGTCCATCCAGCCGCGCACCTCAACCGTCTTGAAAATATGGGTATTGTAGCCCTTACCCGCGTCGTTGTTCCACAGCCAATCGGGAGCGCACCAGAAAGCACCCTTGGGAGCGACCTCCTCGTAGAAATCGCGGTCGCAGCCGTTCTGACCGTGGTGTGCCATCTGCACGTAGTCAGCCTTGAGCTTGCCCGTACCGCCATACATGCGCAACACCTTCTTGCCTGCCTCAACGCCCGCGTCACCCGTAAACAGCACGCTCTTGCCGCCCAGCGTCATGCGGAATATCAAAGAGGCATTGTTGCAGACGTTATGATTGAATTCGCTGTCGGGCGAGTAGTAAAACTCAAAATGCGCGGCTCCCACGTCCAGCTCGTCACCGCCCGACACGATACAGCACTTATGCGCGATCAGGGGCAGAATGCGGTACATCTCGGCTGCAGCCGTGTCAAGATCCTCACGCGCGATAAACTGCGCAGAGGGGAAATTATAGTAGATCTTCTCTACGTTGAGTGCATCGGGGTTGCCCTCCATCAGCTCGATAAAGCCGCGAATGTGGTCGTTGTGCGGATGGGTCAGGATCCACGCATGTACGGTGGGCTTTTCCTGACCGGTCAGACCCTGCAGGTATTCCACCAAGTAAGGCATATCCTGCGGCCAGCCGCCGTCAATCAAAATGACCTTATCGTCCTCTGTGGTGATGACAAAGCTCATCATCTGAATGTTGGTGATCGATTTAAGCATGTGTACCGTGTTTTTCATGTCTTTTCTCCTATGTTTTGTTTATGATTATTCGTTCAAAGCATTCATCGTTGCATCCACATTATCAAAAGGGCCATGCATATCCTCGCCCTTTTCCGCAGCCTCTATGGCAGCAAGCGTGGTAGCATTGGGCACCTCACGTGTGATTGCAAACGGAATTGCATTTTCACGAATTGCCTGACGCAAAAAAATATTGATTGCTGTAGAAAGATCCATACCAAAATCCGCAAACAGCTCCTGTGCCTGCGCTTTGGTTTCCGCGTCAATGCTGATATTCGTAGATACTTTCGCCATAGTATTACTCCTTTCACGTGTGCTTGTTTTCAATTACAGTATAGCATATCATGCGCAGTTTGTCAACATTTTATGCGCACGTTTTCGCACGATATGCGCATAAAAACCCCGAGGGAAAATCCCTCGGGGAAAATCAAGCATGATTTTATGTTGTCAGATCATTTGCCAAGAAATACGGTGTTCCAGATTTCCGAAAAATCAGGCAGTTCGGAGGCGGGAGAAGCAGTCGTTGTTGTCGCCATGACAAAATCCAAAAACTGCTGGCGCACGGAAGGATCGACCTCCACATTTGCCTTTTCCTTTTTCAAATCCTCATACATGTTTTGATAAAATGCAATCAACTGCTGATTGGTGGTTTCGCGGCATCTGACCACATCCGCAATTCCTTGCGCAATTCCCTGTGCGCCCAGATCTCCGGGGCCTTTGGATTGCACGTCTCTGAGTGCGTACAACGCCTCATAAATGTGCTGCGTGTCAGCAAGAATCTTTTCGATCTGCGCGAGTGCATACTCTGCGGTGATTTCGGTATTCTTGATTTCTGCGGTTGCTTCTGCTGCTATATTGCTATTGTTCTCTGACATGATATTATCCTCCAAATTTTGATTTGGCGGACACGCAAGGCATATTTTATTTTCTGCTACGAAGCGTGCCCTGCCACTTTTTACAAGACCCTTTGCCCTTTTAGGGTAGGTCGCTTCATATTCATTACCCTGCTCATCAACTACAATCACGTTTTTTTCGATGGGTGTCGCCCCCTTTGTATTTGAATTTGCATATATTGTGACTCCGTTTTTTGTTATGGGTGCCGTCCCCGCTCACATTTTTTATTGTAGCATATATAGGTGGATTTGTCAAGAATATTATTCCACGATATGACAATTTGGGGAGGGGGCTCCCCTCCCGCCGTTTCACATCATGAATTTCGCGGGAGGGGAGACCCCTACGGACAATTTATAAATTCATTCAATAAGCATCGCATCGCCAAACGAGAAGAATCGATACTCTTCCTTTACGGCCGTTTCGTACGCCTCCATGACCTTATCCTTGTCGTAGAATGCCGAAACCAGCATGATCAGCGTGCTTTCGGGCAGGTGGAAATTGGTGATCAGCGCGTCCATGGCCTTGAATTTATAACCGGGATAGATGAAAATGCCCGTATCTCCCGAAATGGCGGGAATGGTGCCATCCTCGTTGGCCACGCTCTCCAAGGTTCTGCAGGAGGTGGTACCCACGCAGATGACTCTGCCGCCCTTGGTGCGACGCTCGTTGATGATATCCGCGCTTGCCTGCGACACCGAAATAAACTCGGTATGCATAACGTGCTCGTCCAGCCTTTCCGCCTTGACCGGGCGGAAGGTGCCAAGCCCCACGTGCAGCATGACGGGCGCGATTGCCACACCCTTATCGCGTATCTTCTGCAAAAGCTCAGGCGTGAAATGCAACCCCGCGGTGGGCGCGGCAGCCGATCCCTCTTCCCTTGCATACACGGTCTGGTATCTGCTCTGATCCTTGGGCTTTTCGGTAATGTACGGAGGCAGCGGCAAAATACCAACCTTGTGCAGCACGTCGTAGATATTGGCGTGTGCCTCGCGGTCAAAGTCAAACGCGATCAGCCTGTTGCCTTCCTCGGTAATCTCTGTCACCTTACCCGTCAGCATGCCGTCCCCAAATACCAGTTCCATGCCAATCTTGGCTCTCTTGCCCGGCTTGACCAGACATTCCCAAGTATCCAGCTCTCGCTGGCGGAGCAAAAGCAGCTCAATGTTCGCTTCATCCCTGCCCACAACGTGGCCGTAAAGGCGCGCGGGAATAACCTTGGAATCGTTGATAACCAGCACGTCCTCGGGACGCAGATAGTCTATGATATCGTAAAAATGCTTATGCTCGATCGTACCCTTTTCGCGATTCAACACCATCAATCGTGAGCCGTCGCGCACCTCGGCGGGGTGCTGTGCGATCAGTCGCTCGGGCAGATCGTAATAAAAATCCGCTGTGCGCAGATCGGTTGGTGCTTTTTTGTTGATAATAACGCTCATAATATATGTCCTTCCGAAATTTCTGTCATATACTGTCATATAACCACTCACTTTGTTATTATAATATAAACTCGTGTATTTTTCAACAGTTTTCAAAAAAATCACACACACGGAGGACTTTTTATGGACAGATCTCCAGCTTTGCTCTTTCGCGGCAGCGCCACAGCGTTGATCACCCCGTTCTCGGACGGCAAAATAGACTTTGACAGCTTTGCAAATCTGATTGAAACCAACATTCGAGGAGGTGCGGACGCCTTGGTGGTGGCAGGCACAACGGGCGAGGCCTCCACGCTCTCTCCCGAGGAGCAGGCAGCACTGTGCGAATGTGCTGTACAGGTGACGGGAGGGCGCGTACCCGTCATTGGCGGCGCGGGCTCAAGCGACACCGTCCACGCCTGCCACTTGGCGCGCCTGATCAGCCGCACCGGCTGTGACGGTCTTCTTTGCGTCACGCCTTACTATAACAAGGCCACACCGCGCGGCATGGAGCTGCACTTCTCTGCCATTGCGGAAGCCTCGGAAAAGCCGATCATTCTATACAACGTGCCAAGCCGCACCGGCTGCAGCCTGCCGCTCGACGTTTGTAAAAGCCTTGCAACGCATCCCAACGTCTGCGGGATCAAGGAGGCTTCGGGGGACGTGGGCTTTGCTGCGCGCGTAATGGCGGCATGCGGCAACGACCTGCCG
>JAFTLD010000104.1 GCA_017452945.1 Clostridia bacterium
TTCGATCTTTTCAATATCAGCGTCATGCCAACAGTACTTATGAAATTGGTTTATCATACTTCATGCCCTTTCTGCTGTTATTTGTTTATAAACTGTTTTGTCGCCGGTTTCGCATTTGTATTACAAACGCTTCGGGCAAAGTCCGTACCCCCTTAAGACGCACGAGCGCGTCCAAAGGCTCCCTCCGGGAGGGAGCTGGCGCCGTAGGCGACTGAGGGAGAGTGCGTAACAATGAAGTGAATCTAAACTTAAAGTCACGCAGGCTCCTTCCACCGCTAACGCGGTCCCCCTCCCTCTCGGAGGGAGGCTTTCACGGCAGTATCTATATACTCGCAGACACCCCGAAAGTTTGTGTTGATTTGTCGGTTTGTAAAACGAATAACTTTCAGATCGTAGCCTTCAAGAATTTCGGTGCGAAATTCGTCTTTTTGTCTGCCGTCCTCAGTATAGTGCTGCGAGCCATCAATTTCTATAATCAATTTCGCTTTGTGACAATAAAAGTCAGCAATAAAATCCTCGATTGCTTTTTGGCGTTGAAAACGCACTTCGTATTTTGCCAAAAAGTCATACCACAAATGCTTTTCTTGCGGTGTCGCATTTTTGCGCAAATTTTTGGCAAGAGTAATATTCTTTTGATTATAATCGAGCGACATATTTACTCCCCCGAAATGTTTGTTGTATTCATTATATCACAAAATCGGCAGAAAGAAAACTCCTTCTGCCGAAATTTGTAAACAGCCATATGAGAAGCAGCCTATCCGGCAGCCTTTATTTACGGTTCGGTGGATTCTATGCCTCCGGCTCGGCCTTTTTGCACCGCGCAGCGATCTTACCGGGCAGATCGGCAAGGTATTCGATCCCCTTGTCTATGCGGGCAAACTTGAAAAGATAGATCTTGCATAAGGTAAAGAGCGCAGTTGCAAAAAAGATCGCGAACACTGCACCGAACGAGCAGATCAGCATTTTCCAAGTCGGATAGTCGGCAAATTCGCGGAAGGAATGCCACAGCTCATCCCAATACCAGCCCGCGGAGCAAACGTGTAGCACGAAAATGCCCCAGGTGGCTTTGGCCAGATTGGCAACGATCACCTTGATCGGCTTGCCCTTGATTTTGATCTGCATAAAGAACAGAAGCAGCGCAACGGACATGATCACCATGCAGGGAGATACGTAGCTGATCAGATCGTCTCGGTACTGATAAAGCGTGGCGGATTCCTCCAAAAGCCTCTTTTCGAACTGCTTTTCCGCGTAGATCATTTTGTACCAGGCAATAAAGGCGGAGAAAAAGAAGGCGGAAAGCGTTACAGGCCATTTTGCCCACTTGGGTGCTCCGTAAATGCGGAAATACGCGCCTATGACGTAAAGACAGATCAGCCAGATGGTGGAATAACCGCCGCCAAGACCGTAGTTGTCTTTATGTACGATCAATTTGAAGATGGTGGGTACCTGCAGCCAAAGGATGATCGCGATGTGCTGTTTGCGGCTCAGTGAGAGAAGTCCCTTATTCAAAAGAGGGATGAGGGGAAACATAAAGAAATAGGCACAGAGGTACCAAAGCTCGCGTCTTGCCAAAGGGAAGATCGCGCTCAGCCACCAATCCTTTTCCACTTGTACGGAAGGAATGAAAAAGTGCGCGACTGCCGTAATACCCAGAATGAGCACCACGGTTTCCAGCCACAGATGGATAAAGCGTCGGAATTTGAATTTGGTCTTGACGTTGGCAAAGCCGGAAATGATGGCGTAACAATTGACCGAGCAGTAACCGATGGTTTCCAAAAACCAGGCAACCTGATAGTTATCGGAAAGGTGCTCGGAATACGCGCGGACGCCTCCGTGTCCCATTACGTGCAAAAGGATCACGAGCAGCATGGATACGATACGGAACAGCTCCACGCCCATATTGCGCTCGCTTTTTTGCGAGAGGGGCGGCAAAAGCTCTGCTTGCATTGCTTGAGTATCGGCTTGCGTTTTGAGTGCAGTCATTTGAAATCTCCTTTTTGATGGGGCTCTGTCCTTTGCATATATTATGCCATATATCCGTCATAATGTCAAGAACGGCACAATTGGCATCTTTTCCTTAATAAGGACGGATTTTTTCTTGAAATGTTCCGCTTTTTTCAAATTATTTTGCAAAAATTTCAAAAAAAATTTGCATAAGGTATTGCAAATGGCAAAAACTTGTGTTATAATGCCTACAGTAGGATACTATGTTGGAGTGGGTTGAGCAAATCCACTCCAAAAATTTTATCATGGAAAGGATACTGAGCATGAGTACAGCACAAGGCGCAAAAAGGCAGGGCAGTATTGCGCAAAGAGTATGGGAGATCGTACTTCCGACGGCTGACGAGCTGGAGTATATTCTCTGGGACGTGGAGTTTGTCAAGGAAGGCGCTGACTATTATCTGCGTATTACCATCGACCATCCGAATGGCATCACCATTGACGACTGTGAGCGTTTCCATCGCGCCATTGACCCGGTGCTGGACGATGCTGACCCGATCACACAGGCGTATATCTTAGAGGTTTCCTCGCCCGGAATTGAGCGTGAGCTCAAGACCCGCGATCACGTGGAGATGTGCTTGGGTGATACGGTTGAGATCAGACTTTATTCCGCTTTGCACGGTGCAAAGGTGCACCGCGGCACGCTTGTCGGTTTGACCGAAGAGGGCAACGTGCTGATTGAGCAGGGCGAGAAGCTGCTGGAGTTTGACGCTGAAAAGGTTGCCAAGCTGCAGACAGTTTACGATTTCGGTGCAAATTGAGAAAAGGAAGGAACCGACAAAATGAATAACGAATTTTTCGCCGCTCTTGACCTTTTGGAAAAGGAAAAGGGAATTCCCAAGGCGTACATGATCGAAAAGATCGAAGCGGCACTCTTGTCCGCGTTCAAAAAGGAATACGGCAACGGTACCAACGTCAGAATTCATATTGACGAGGTCAAAAAGGACGTGCGCGTTTATCAGCAGCACGAGGTAGTCGAAGAGGTTGAGGATCCTTTGACCCAGATCTCCTTGGCAGATGCAAAGGCGATCAGCAAGAGATACACCGTGGGCAAGATCGTGGAAACAGAGGTCAAGCCCAAGAATTTCCGCAGACTCAGCGCAGCCGCTGCAAAGTCGGTCATCATTCAGGGCATCCGCGAGGGTGAGCGCAGAGCAATGCAGGAGGCTTACGAGAATAAGAGAGAGGAGATCATCACCGCAACCGTTGATAAGGTGGACTTTGAAACAGGCAACGTGCTGCTGGCAACCGACGACGGCAGAGCCGTGCTTCGTGCCGAGGAGCAGATCCCCGGTGAGAGCTTCTATCCCGGTGATAAGATCAAGGTCTTTGTGCAGGAGGTTAACAAGGAGTCCAAGGGACCCATCGTAACGCTTTCCCGTGCACATGCGGGCTTGGTTCGCAGAATGTTCGAGCTGGAGGTTCCCGAGATCGCGGACGGTGTGGTTATCGTCAAGGGCGTGTCCCGTGAGGCCGGCTCGCGCACCAAGATCGCGGTATTCTCCAGAGATCCCGACGTCGATCCCGTAGGCGCGTGCATCGGTAACCGCAGCATGCGTATCGACAGCATCGTGGAGGAGCTGCGCGGTGAAAAGGTGGATATCGTCAAGTACAGTGAGCAGCCCGAGGAATACGTGGCAGCCGCACTTGCTCCTGCAAACGTGCTGGACGTAGTCATGACAGCCGAGCGCGCATGCCGCGTATTGGTCGATCCCGATCAGCTTTCCCTTGCCATCGGTAAGGAGGGTCAGAACGTACGTCTGGCCGCAAGACTGACCGGTATGAAGATCGATATCAAGTCTGAATAAATTTGTTATCTATGGAACAAAAAGTAAAAAAGATCCCCATGCGTCAGTGTCTTGGCTGCAACGAGCATTTGCCTAAGCGAGAGCTGATCCGCGTGGTTCGCACGCCCGAGGGTGAGGTCGTAGCAGACACCACCGGCAAGAAGAACGGCCGCGGCGCGTATATCTGTCCCAAGGCCTCTTGCCTGCGCAAGGCGCAGAAAAGCAAGAGATTGGAAAGGGCGCTGGAATGCACCATTCCCGAGGCTGTGTACGACGGCATTGCCCTTCGCCTTGCATCGGAGGCAGAGCAGTGAGCGGCACGGATCGCCTGCTTGGCGCCATCGGCCTTTGCAAAAGGGCAGGAAAGCTGATCTGCGGCGTACCCCTGATCTGCACGGAAATGCGTAAGGGCGGGCAGATAAGCTTGGTGCTGGCAGCATCCGACGCATCGGACAATACGAAAAAGAAACTCAATGATAAATGCAAATTCTACGGTGTCAGATTGGAATATCTGCCATATACGGCAGACGTTCTGTCAGACGCGGTAGGCAAGGACGCGCCCATTGGCGCCGTTGCAATCACCGACGCACAAATGGTGCGGGTGGTTGAGGCACACCTGCAAAAGCAGGAGTAGACGCCGGGGAGGTCCGAACATATGTGCGCAAAGCATATATGACCGAGGGTATTTTAAGGAGGATTTATGGCAACAAACCCGCAATTCAAAGTGATACAACTGGCCAAGGACCTGGGACTTAAGAGCAAGGATATCGTGGATCTCTGTGCAGAAAAGGGCATGGACGTCAAAACACAGAAAATGCTCGATCCGGGTGAATTCGATCTTCTTTTTGACGCGCTTACCAAATCCCGTCAGGTGGATAATATTGACGATTACTTAGATGGGGTGACCTATATTCCCTCCCGCCTTCCCAAGAAGGAAAAGCCCGAGGTAGTAGCAGCCCGCGCGGATGCCGCAAAAGCAGAAGCTGCAAAGGCAGAAATTGCAAATGCAGAAGCCGCAAAGGCGGCAGAAGCTGCAAAGGCAGCGGAAAAAGCAGCAGCCGAGAAGGCAGAAGCCGCAAAAGCGGCAGAAGCTGCTAAAGCAGCGGAGAAAGCGGCAGCTGAAAAGGCAGAAGCCGCAAAGGCGGCAGAAGCTGCTAAAGCAGCGGAGAAAGCAGCAGCTGAAAAGGCAGAGGCGGACAAGGTAGCGGCACAAAAGGCTGCAGCGCGTGCGGCAGCCATTGAAAGAGCAGCAGCGATCGAGGCAGCGGCAAGAGCAGCGGCTGATAAGCGTGCGCAGGCAGCAGAGCAAAGACGTCCCGCAGGTGCGCAAGGCCAGGATCGCAGAAATGCATCCGCACAGGGTCAGGGTCAGCGTCCCGCACAGGGCCAGGATCGCAGAAATGCACCCGTACAGGGACAGAATGACAGATTCAACCGCGACGGCCAAGATCGCAGAAACGCGCCCGCGCAAGGTCAGGGTCAGAACGACAGATTCAACCGCGACTCTCAGGATCGCAGAAACGCACCCGCACAGGGACAGAACGACAGATTCAACCGTGACGGACAGAATCAAAGACCTGCACCCCAGGGACAGGATCGCGGCAGAGATAACGGCCGCCCGAACAATAACCAAAGACCCAATAATAATTACAACCAAAGAGGTGGGGATAAGGACGATTACGTGCCTTCCGCACCCAGAGAAAAATTCCAGGTACAGGCCATCGTGCGCGGTCAGACGCCCAAGGGCGGCGACGGTCAGCATAAGAAGGGCGCTGTACGCGTAGTAGATACCAGAACCACCGAGGTCGACCTTTCCAAGTACGACGAAAAGCTGGACAGCTTTGTCACCGAGAGCGACAGAGATCTGCGCAGTGGCAGCCAGCGCGGCGGCAAGAAGCAGCAGATCGGCAAGCCCACAGGCAAGAACCAGAAGGGCGGCAAGAAGCAGCAGGTGGTGGTCAAGCAGGTCGTTCGCGTGGAGATTCCCGAGGAAATTTCGGTGGGCGAGCTTGCAAGCCGACTCAAGGCAACCGCAGGCGAGGTCATCAAGAAGCTGGTGGGACTTGGCGTTATGGCAACCGTCAACCAACTGGTCGACTATGATACCGCTGCTATGGTCTGCGAGGAAATGGGCGCAGAGTACAGCCGCGAGGTAGTCGTGACCATTGAAGAAAAGCTGTTTGATCAAACCGAGGATACCGATGAGATGCTGCTGCCCAGAGCACCCGTTGTGTGCGTTATGGGACACGTTGACCACGGTAAGACCTCTATTCTGGACGCCATCCGTCATGCAAACGTCACCGCAGGCGAGGCAGGCGGTATTACCCAGCACATCGGTGCGTACAGAGTCAAGATCAACGATCAGGATATTACCTTCTTGGATACCCCCGGCCACGAGGCGTTCACCGCTATGAGAGCGCGCGGCGCACAGGCAACGGATATTGCAATTCTTGTCGTAGCAGCAGACGACGGCATCATGCCTCAGACGGTTGAGGCGATCAACCACGCCAAGGCTGCAGGCATTGACATTGTCGTAGCCATCAACAAGATGGATAAGCCTACGGCCAACCCCGACGCGGTCAAGCAGGAGTTGACCAAGTACGAGCTGGTACCCGAGGAGTGGGGCGGTGACGTCATTTGCGTTCCCGTTTCTGCGCTGACCAAGCAGGGCATTGACGATCTTTTGGAGAGCGTGCTGCTGGTTGCAGAGGTCAAGGAGCTCAAGGCCAACCCCGACCGTCGTGCAAAGGGTATTATCATCGAGTCCAGACTGGACAGAGGCCGCGGCCCCGTGGCTACCGTGCTGGTACAGAACGGTACGCTGCATGCGGGTGACGTCGTCATCGCAGGCACTGCCGTGGGCAGAGTCAGAGCCATGACCGACCATACCGGCAGAGCCGTTAAGGTTGCAGGTCCTTCCGTGCCTGTTGAGATCACCGGTCTTGCAGAGGTTCCGCAGGCAGGCGACCAGTTCGCAGCCGTTGAGGACGAAAAGATGGCAAGAGAACTGGCAGAGCAGAGAAAGGCAGAGGCAAAGGAAGAGGTCTTCAAGGCCAACTCCAGAGCCAACCTTAACGATCTGTTTGCACAGATCTCCGAGGGTGTTAAGGATCTGAACATCATCATCAAGGCAGACGTGGACGGCTCGGCAGAGGCAGTTAAGCAGTCGCTGCAAAAGCTTTCCAACGAGGAAGTCAAGGTCAATATCATTCACACCGCAGTTGGCGGTATCAACGAGGGTGACGTTATGTTGGCGGCAGCATCCAATGCCATCATTGTCGGCTTTAACGTGCGTCCCGATAAGAGCGCGCTTGACAGCGCAGAGCGTCAGAGCGTGGATATCCGCACCTACCGTATCATCTACGATTGCATCGAGGAGATCTCGGCTGCTATGAAGGGCATGCTTGCTCCGCAGTTTGTCGAGGTTTTGCAGGGACACGCACAGGTCAGACAGACCATTCACGTTCCCAACGTTGGCTTTATTGCAGGCTCTTACGTGCAGGACGGCAAGATTACCCGTCAGTCGCAGATCCGCGTAGTGCGTGACGGCATCGTGATCTTCGAGGACGAGATCGCATCGCTGCGCCGCTTCAAGGACGACGTCCGCGAGGTTGCTGCAGGATACGAGTGCGGTGTTGGCCTGAAGAAGTTCAACGACATCCGCGTTGACGACATTCTGGAAGCATTCATCATGCAGGAAGTGGAAAGATAATTTCCGCGGGAATAATAAAAAACAGCAGGAATTTGTTCAAACATGAGCAAATTCCTGCTTTTTTGGTATGCAAAAGGGATTGTTTCGGATTCTGTTGCAGCATTTTCGTCAGAAACCCATTCTGTTCGCACTCTCCCCCTATAACGAAAGCAGGAGCCTGTTGCAGACTCCTGCTTTCGCATATTTTGTTGTTAACGCTCCATCGCATCCTCCACGGCTGCCACCAGCTCTTCGTGCGTCACCGAGCCCTCAAATTTGGCTGTGATGATGCCGTCCCCGTTGACGACCACGGTCATCGGGTAGGTGCCTGTACCGCCAAGAGCGGTGTAGTAGCCGTCGTCTGCATCCAGACCGAACAGCATTTTGGTGTCGGGGAAGTTTGCCGCGATGTACTCGTCCGCCTCTTCGCTTGTGTACACCGTATGCAGCGCGATCA
>JAFTLD010000105.1 GCA_017452945.1 Clostridia bacterium
TCTGCCTTGCACGCCTGTGCGCGAGTTTGCGGATCTGTATGACCCTGCTGATATCCCCGTGTGGGGCGGCTTTGAGGATACGTATGAAAATAAGCCCTACATTCAACGGCAGCAGCGTGTCAACTGGGATACCGAGGATAAGGATTGGGATTTCTTTGCGCCCGTGGTGGCGAGATATTATGCCTGGATCTCGCAGATCGACGACGCGATCGGTCGAGTGCTTGACAATCTGGAGAAACAGGGCTTGATTGACGACACGGTTATCGTATACACCTCGGATCACGGTGATTATTGCGGTGACCGCAGGCAGATGGACAAGCACTACGCCATGTACGAGGAGATCACGCGTATTCCTCACGTGTGGCATTGTCCTGCAAGGTTTGCGCAGGGTCTGACCTCGCACGCCTTGAATACCAACGCGCTGGATATTCCCGCGACCATCATGGATCTTGTCGGCTTACCTGCGGACGGTATGGTGGGCAAGAGTCTTTTGCCTGTGCTGACGGGGCAGAGCGACGTACATCGCGATGCCGTTATGGTTACCTACAACGGCCAGCAGTTTGGCCTTTTCTCGCAGAGAATGTTGCGCATGGGCAATATCAAATACACCTGGAATCTGACCGATACCGACGAGTTGTATGATCTTGAAAAAGATCCTTACGAGCTGCAAAATCTGATTTCCGATCCCGCGTATGCCGAGGTGCTGCGCACCATGCGCCTGCGTCTGCTTGCCGAACTGCAGGTAGAGGACGATTGCATGCTCAACGGCTGGACGGTCAGACAGTTGCAGGAGGGGCGGAAGATTTGATGAGCGGATGCCAACTGCCGGACAAGCAGGGGATTGCGGTCTTATTTTCCGAGGACCTTTATTTATACGATCTCAATCAACTGCAAAGTGCACCTTTGGCGCACCGATCTGCTACAGGTGGGGGAGAACAGCCTCTTTTGCTTGATTTGCTCGGTATTACGGCGCGGGACGGGAATGGCTGCAGCACGAGGACCGACTGTACAGCACGCCCATCTGCCTTGCGGGAATGGGCGGCACGTTGGTATTACCTTTGTTTGGCAGCATAGGGCGGTTGGGAATCGTAATCAAACCGCACGTTTCTCTGCCTGCTTTGGCCTATATACTTGCAACACAAGCGCTTGGAACGGTTTATACGGATACGCATATGGCTGAAATTGCACCTGCGATGTCTGCACAGGATCGGGAAATGGCAGAGCGTGTAATACAAACGGTTGCTATGCTGCGATTGCTGATCGACACATGTCACGCCACCGAGCATGCTTATGCTGCGAGTGAATGTATTTCGCTTGCAGCGCAGCTGTGGGGCGTGGAGCTTATGCCGCAGGAAACTGTTGAATTCCCTCCGATGCAAGGAAAATGGGAATTGCCCGAAATGCAGATCTCGGGCCAGACATTGGCGGTGGTTTTGATGACGCTTTTGTCCTTCATGCGCAATCATGCACGTGCTCGCAGCGGTTGGCTGTATGCTGCGCGGGATGAGGAATGCGTTGTATTACATGCTGCTGTGCGCATGTCACCCGATACCTCCACAGAAGCGCTTGTACATTTGCGTAAGCTTTTGAGGATGCCGGTGTGGTAATCGGTACGCACAGCTTTGCGGCACCGGTCAAGCCGCCGCGGCAGTATGCGTACATGAACAGAAAAATCACCGATCCGCGCCATCCGTTTTGCGCGCATTGCGGATGTCTGGATAAGCGTTGCAACGAATGTACAGCCTTGCAGTGGGCCGTGCTGCCTTATGTATACGACGCTGCGCTTTTGGGAATCAAAGATCTGCCGGTCTTTGTCCCCTTGGACGAGCATCCGAACGATTTTTGTGTGTAATATTCCATAATAAAAAGCGGAAGCCTTTGGCAAAAGGCTTCCGCTTTTGTTTTATTCGTTTTGTTATGGTGCTTAAGCAGCTGCGTCGGTGGACTGCTCTTCCTCGGGTTCGGTTTCTGTTTCTTCGCCCTTAGTGGTTTCTTCTTCGCCAACACCGGAGATTACGATGCTTTCAACGTACTCTGCAGCCTTGGAGCCCTCGGGAGCGGTGATCACGCTCTTGAGCTCGGACCAGAAGATATACTCACCGAATTCGATATTGTCAGCGGTGGTGTTGATAGAAATCGCGGTCAGATGGTTGCACTGATAGAATGCCAGATCACCGATGATGGTGGTGGATGCGGGAATGTCCAGCGTGGTCAGACCCTGGCAGCCGAAGAATGCAGCGGAACCGATGGAAACAAGCTTTGCGGGCAGCTCGATGGCAGTCAGTGCGGAGCAGCCATAGAATGCAAAGTCGTCAATGCTTTCCAAATTTGCAGACAGCTTGACGGAAGTCAGGTTATCACAGCCGTGGAACGCGCCCTCGCCAATAGAAACAACAGCATCGGGCAGAACGATTTCGGTAAGCCCCGTGCAGCCTGCAAATGCCCAGTCACCAATCGATTCGATCGATGCGGGAATTTCAACAGAGGTCATAGCAGTGCAATAATAGAAAGCATTATCAGCAATACCGATAATGTTTCTGACATTATCCTCTTCCTTCGCGTTCTCGTTCAAAGAAGCAACAGTTACCTGAGAGGGAATGACAACGGCGTGAGGCTCGGCTTTGCCAACGTAGCCGGTAATCACAGCAGTGTTACCGCCTGCTTCTTCAAAGGAGAAGATGCCGGTCTCGGTTGTGTAAGTGTAGTTGGGAGCAACATAGTCGTTGATGGACGTCAGATCGCCCTTGGAAGCTTCACAAGCAACCAAAGCCGCGAACATAGCAAGAACCATTGCCACAGCAATAATCTTTTTCATAAGAACTCCTCCGGAATATAAGTATTCATGATTAAATAAATTATACAACATCTTTGCCGAATTGTCAATAGATTTGCATCGGGACTTTGTAAATAATTTGAGTATAATTGCGGCTCTCTTCGGCTATAGCAGACCGATCAGCAGATCAATGCCGTATAAAATGACCAAATGGGCGGGATAGAACACGTAGAAGAAATATTTGAGCTTATATTTGCCCGGTTGACCGTTGTAAAGCGCGAGCGGGATGAGTGCAAGCAATGACCAGATGCGCGGTGTTGCAGAGCCCTCCAGGTTGCAGGCAAGCATTGCTGTTCCCGCAGCCGCACCGAGAAATTTGCCAAGACGGGTGTTGCCGCCAAGGTATACAAGCACGGGGAACAGAATGCCGCTCAGCCCGTAATCCACACGAACAAACACTGTCAGCGAGACAGCGCTTGCAAGCGCAGCGGCAAACAAGACAGCACACAGCGCAATGCTTGCTGCTTTGCCGGGCTGCTTTTTGAAAAGCTTTTTCCCAAGAGAGGAGAGCGGATCTTTTTCTCCCCGACAGGCGCACAGCAGCGTGTCCAGAAAAAACAGCAGCACGATCGAGATCGAAAACGTGATCAGGATGCCCAAATACAGATCCTCGGATACGAATATATATACGATTTGGCAGATGGCTCCCAGTGCGAAAATACGCAGAAAGTAGGCCTTACGGTTGCGCGTATGCCGAAAGCCTTCCGCTATGCATAAAGCGTAAAGAGGTAATGCCAGCCTGCCAATGATGCGCAGCCAGATTGCATCGGGGAACAGGATCATGCCCGCGTGGTCAGCCAGCATAGCGGCAGCTGCGATGATTTTGATCCAAAAGCTTGACATAAGATCCCCCCTTTGCGTATCCTTTGATCTATTATAGCATACGGCTCGAATTTTGGCAAGCGAAAATGTACAAGCATTTGACAATATCCTTGACAAAAGCGGTCGTGATGTGGTAAAATCAAGCAAGAAAGCTATGGGAGATGAAAATATAGGATGATGAAATTCAAGGAATTGTTGGAAAGCAGAGAAAATCCCCATTCGGGAACGCCCATCATTGCGTTTTTGGGGGACAGCGTCACACACGGTGCATTCGAGTGCATCGAGGGCGGCAGCGGTTGCATTTTTGATTTTGCGGCTGTGTACCACAACCGTTTGCGCTTAATGATTGCGCAGAAATACGACTGGATCCCCGTCAGCGTGATCAACGCGGGCGTTTCGGGCGACTCGGCTGCAGGCGGCTTGCAGAGATTGCAACGCGATATTATATCACACCGCCCCGATCTTTGCGTGGTGTGCTACGGCCTTAACGACGTAAACGGTGAGCTTGAGACTTATACGCAGTCCTTGCGTGAAATTTTTACTGCATTGAAGCAAGAGGGAATAGAAACGCTGTTTATGACGCCCAATATGCTGAACACGCACGTGACCGACAGCGTGATCGATGCGTTTTTGGTATATGCCGAGGTGACAGCAGGTATGCAGAACAGCGGCAGAATGGATGCTTATATGGAGGCAGCCAAGCAGGTAGCCTTTGAGTGTGGTGTAGTCGTTGCTGACGGATACGCCATGTGGAAACAGATGCAGGCAAACGGCATGGATACGACCGAGCTTTTGGCAAACGGTATCAATCATCCTTGCAGAGAGATGCACGGCATGTTTGCAGAGCTTTTGTTTGAAACCATTTTTGGTGCGGATGAGGTTCTTCCCGAGCCCGATCCCGAGCCGGAGCAGGTGATTGAAGAGGGGGATGAGATCACCCCGTTGGAGTTTGACCCGGTGGAAGAGGATTGACTCTTGCCATACGGACGTGTGTTTTCGGAATAAAATATGCCACCTTTGTCGTGATACTCTTAACGGAGTATCACGACAGTTCTATTCGCCTTGGGCGAGTGATATTACTGCGTAGTGATATTTGGACTTCGTCCAAGTGTTATTCGCTACGCGAGTTTTAGAGGCGAATAGAATATCACTTAAATAAAGCAGAAAAGAGAGAGCTTTACGGATATTTACTTCCGTAGTACTCTCTCTTCTGTTTTGATCGCCGGTTAGCCGAACGGGAGTCTGCGCGCTTACTTTTCCCACTCCATGAAGTCCAGCTTTTTACCGTCTTCGTTTACGGTACTTACGGAATAGGGAGAAAGCGCAACTTGTATCTGCTTGCCAAGCAGCGTCACGGTTCCGTTAACCTGTTTTCCTTCGGACTCCCAACAGCGAAGCACGAAATTTTTGCCGTCCTCGCCCTGTTTGATGGCGCTGATCAGCAGGGAGTTTTCCGAGCCTTCAATGCCGCAAAAGCTCTCTGGCAGATTGCCGTGGTGGAAGCTTGCGTTGACACTTCGCAGCGGTGCGTTGAGCACGGCTGCGCGTTTATGCGCATCGGAAGTGGTCGTGTAGGGGAAAACGATGTATTGAGCGGTGTGTGTATCCATGTCCATGTAGTGGTATCTGCCGTCGCGCACACCGTAATGGTCAGCGTACACAGCGGTGCGAAGCACCGTCATGCGTATTTCGGTTTGGGTGGAATCGTAACCGTATTTGCCCTCGTTGGCAATGCCGAGCCCTGCTGACGCAAACCACTTGCCAAACGGCTCTTCTCCGTTGCAAAGCGGTCTTGTGATGGTGCCGAACGGAATCTCGCATGTTACCTCGTTCTCTGCAGGAAAAGTCAGCTTGAGTGCTCTGTGCGGCTCGCATACACGGGCTTCCACCGTTACTTGTAATTGGTCACTTCCGGCAGCCAACGTATAAGTTCTTGCCAGCGTGTTTTCACCGCAGCGATGCGTTGTGCGCAGTACGGCACAAACTGCGCCCTGCTCCAGTATTTCAAATCTCGGCTCTTCAAAGCGTCCGCAAAGCGGGCCAAGGTCAAATCTGTTGTGCGCCCACGTATCACATTCGGATTCATCCAACAATACGGCGCCTGTCGGGCGGTTGCAGATCACGCGGCCGCTTTTTTTATCTGTCAGGCGGCAAAGCTCACCGCTGCCCGGATCAAATTCTGCGCGGATGCACTCGTTTTCCAAAGCGTACTGCTCAGCCTTGACGCAGGGGAATGCCGTTGTTTGCTCTTTGGTGGGGAAGTAGCGGTACAGGCGGTAGCCGTATGCGGGAAGCTCTGCAATAAACGCGGTTTCGTAAAGGTCATGCGTGCAGTTGGTGGCCTCGCCTCGTACTTGCTGGCAGGGAATCTCTTTCCCTTGCTCATCCGTCATGCTCTTGCAATCCGCGCGGCGGTGCAAAAGAGCCTTAACGGGGAAGGCGTGTGGGTTAAATACCAGCACCGGTGTACCCAGATCCTTGTGTTCCCACGTCAGAAAATGCTTGTTGCAAAGCTCGCCCGGATCATGTCCGCGCGCCGTTTCCACGTGCATGGCCACGGCTTGCATGGCTTTGTTGATGGCCCGTTCGGTGATGGCCATGGCCTCACCGTACAGATACATAGCGTCCTTGTAAGCACTTTCGATGCAGCAGCCTGCCAGAATGTCGTGGAATTGATTGAACAGCACGTTCTCCCATGCTTTTCTCAACTCGGTTTTTGGGTAGGGAACACCGACCAGACGGTTTGCCAAGAGGCACAAACGCTCGGCAGTCAGCAAATTCTCTTCGGCCGCTCGATTGGCGCGCTTGACTGCACTGACGGCCGAATAGCAGCCGCGTGCATGGTGCTGCAGCTCGGTGGTATGCGTGGGGAGATTGGCCGTATCCAGCGCGTCAAAAAAGTCATCCACGGATGCAAAGGTTTGATGCGCTTGCATGTTGGTGCTCAGTGTATCCAGAAGACGCGCACTGGGGCCGCCTCCGTGGTTTCCAATGCCGTAAAAAGCCATGCGCGGTATGCCGTCCTCGGCACAAACGCGGTCGATGGCAGCGATCGATGCCATTTCATCCGGTGGCCCGTAGTATTGACGGATGCGCGACGTCACGACCTCTGAGCCATCGTCGCTTTTCCAGAGGAAATGATCGAAGTCAAGATGCTTTTCGTGTTCCATGGGGCGCATGAACACGTAGCGTGACATGCCTGCGCCCTGCAAAAGCTTGGGCAGGGAAGCGTTGTGACCAAAGGAGTCCACGTTATAGCCCGTGCGAGCCGTCACACCGAATTTTTCCTTAAAATAACGCTGTGAGATCAGCGCATGACGCGCAAAGCTTTCGCCCGCGGGCATGTTGCAGTCGGGCTGGAGATACCAACCGCCCACCAAGTTCCAGCGCCCCTCGGCCACGCGTGCCTGAATTTCGCGAAACATTTCGGGATCAGT
>JAFTLD010000106.1 GCA_017452945.1 Clostridia bacterium
TCATTTTGCCATGCACGAATGCAACACGGTATCCTTGAAGCCGCTCGGTAAGCTGCTCGGCATATTGCACCGCCGCCTGCAAGGGCGGCTTATTTTCTCTTGCAACACCGATCTCTTCAAGCAAAAGATCCTCATCATCCTCTTGCTCTTCAACCGCGGGACAAACCACGTAAACTTGCCCCCCCTCGTCCACGTTCTTACGAATAAAGGCATCCAGCCTCTCGCGATAGCTCTGATTGACCGCAAAGGTATCCACGCGCTGCCTGCCGGGAGGCATGGTATCAATGCGTGAAACAGCAAGATCCCCATACATCACCAAGGCAAGTGAGCGCGGAATGGGCGTTGCACTCATGCAAAGCAGATGCGCATGCGCATTTTTATCCGAAAGCTTAGCGCGCTGCGCGACACCAAAGCGATGCTGCTCATCCGTGATCACAAGCCCCGGTGCGGCAAATGCAACGCCTTCGGAAAGCAGCGCTTGCGTTCCGATCACGATCTGCACGCGCTTATCCGGATCCTGCTCGGCCATGGCTGCATGCACCTTTTTCTTTTGCGCGGGGGTCATGGCTCCGATCAGCAAGGAGCAGCGCATGCCCAATTTTTCAAAGTAGGGTGCAAGATCGGCAAAGTGCTGTCTTGCAAGGATCTCCGTCGGCACCATGATGGCAGCCTGTCTGCCGCTTTGCACGGCTATGATGGCAGCCGCAGCTGCGCAAACCGTTTTTCCACAGCCAACGTCACCCACGACCATACGCGTCATGGCATATGGCTTTTCCATATCGGCTTTGATCTGTTCCACCGTGCGTCGTTGTGCCTCTGTCAGCTCATAAGGCAAGAGCGACAAAAACGCACGCAGATCGTTGTTTTGGCAAGCAGGTGCGGGGATCAGCTCGGTAGTATGCCGCGCACTGCGCAGTCCCACACCAAACAAGAAAAGCTCCTCAAACATCAGCCTGCGCTTGGCGATCTCCACGCTTGCAAGATCGGTAGGCGTATGCATGGCACGCAGTGCAAACGACAAAGTGCACAGCCCCTCGCGCACGCGGATAGATTCTGGAATGGGATCCTCCAGCCCCTGTGCTGCCAACACGAGTGCCATTTCCATATGCTGCCCGATCTGCTTGGAGGAGAGTCCCTCGGTCAGCGGATACACGGGATACAGCGGTGGAAGCGGCTTGCTCTCGACCACAGGCTCAGCCACGGGAGAGGTCATGCGCCAGCGCCCTTTATCGCGCTCCGCCTTCCCATAAAAGCGGAACAGCGCCCCCACGGGAAACATGCTTTGCACGTAGTCCTGATTGATATACACGATCTCGCAATCCCCGCTGTCGTCATACGCGCGGAACTTAACCAGCGTCATACCGCGACGGATCATGGCGCGGCGCGGTTGCGTTCCCACCGTCATGACCACCGACATTTTGCTCTGCCCGTCACTCTCGCAAAGGCGCTTGACGTTGCCGCGATTTTCATACGCGCGCGGAAAATGATACAACAGATCTCCCACGGTGTACACGCCCAGTCTTGCGTACGCCGCCTCCTTGGCAGGTCCTACGCCACGCAGCGCTTTGATCGGAATATCTCTGACGTCCTGCACGGTCCCCTCTCCTTTCTTGGTCATTTTCTTTATTATACCAAATTTTTTGGCTTTCGTCAACTAAAAAATGAAGGGCAACTGCAAAAGCAGTCGCCCTTCCGGGATCAAATATCGTCACACAGTCTGTATCCGCGCCCCTGCACCAAATGCAACAGACGCCTGCCGCCAATTGTGCGCGCTTTTTGGTTGATAGAGCTGATGCGCACCGATACGTTGGACGCATTCGGCTCTCTGCCCGCATAACAATGTGCCAGCAACGCGTCGACGTCAGCTGTGCCATGCTCGGTGATATATCCGAGAATGCGCACTTCCGTGGGCGTCAGCCTTAAGGGGTAGCCCAAGTAAATAAAATCTTTACCATCCGACGTAGGATACAATCGTTGCAAAGACGCTTGCATCAGTCCTTCTTTTTGCCAAGTGCGATCGCACACATACCGATCAGCGCAAGCATCATCATGCCGCCTGCAATTGTCTTACAGCCTTCTTCTGCCTCGGTCTCGGTTTCTGTTTCAGGATCGGTCTCGGTATCTGTGGTTACAACGGTTTCGGGATCGGTCACAGCCTCGGTATCGGTGGTTTCGTTACCGAAATCGTAGTTATCTTCCCCTGCAGCCTTTTCAGCCATGGTGATCACCTTTGCGGGGGTGATATCGGTGGTAACACCGGGAATATAGTTCTGATATACGTAGTTAAGTCTGCCAAGAGGCGCCATATCACCGTCGATGTAGAAATCAGCCATTTCGTCAAGCAGTGTGTCACTGTCAGCCCACTTGAACTGCATGCACAGCTGGTTGTAGTAGGTCACACCGATCATTTCCATGGGAACAGCAATCATCATCTGATTGTCCTTGACACGGTAGGAAACGGTACCGCAATCGGTAAAGCCGTACGCACCGTCCGTACCGGAATACTTGGCAACGCTGGTGGTAAAGTCTTCGTTTGCATTGTAGTTCACAACGTAATCATAGCCATACCAGCCGGTTTCAACGTTGCCGTCCACATCCAGGAACAGCTGCATCCAGGAGGTGCCTGCAACAGGCTTGGAAATATCGTTTGCGCACTGTACGTAGAAGTACAGGTATGTGGTATCCTGAGTCACCTTGGAGGAAACGATATCGTTTCTGCCGGTGGTATTGGTCATGGTTTGCTTGCCAAACGCCATACCGTTACGGTCAACGGTATCACCCTCAACGTCATAGTAGGTAACGGCCACGTTATCCCACTGTGCAAAATCACCGGTCACGTTGATAGGATTACGTGCATCCTGTACGATCACGGGTGCTGCACCCTTGAGTGCCTGTACGTTGAAGATCAGCTGCATATAGTAATTATCGAAGTAGTAGTCGGTAATGGTCATTTCCACGTCGCGGGAGAACTCCAGCGAAGAGGTATCAATAAAACAGATTGAGCCGTCATTGGTACCCTGACGCTGTGCCACCCATTCGTTCCAGCCGGTAACCAGCACGTACTTGGCATCCTGGATCAGCGCTCTGTCAAACTGATACTGGAAGTTGATACCCAGCTTGTAGGAATCCTCTGTCAACAGATCATAAGTACCGTTATAGGAACGGCCGCGGTTTGTGCGGTCCCCGTAGAATGCAGAGTCACTGAAACGAACAGTACCTGCATGCTGTGCCATGGAAACGCTGATGGCTTCTCTCTCACCGTCATTGGTCTTGAAAATTCTCTGCGGCCACGTGAAGTCCATCCAAGGCCATGCATTATTCTTAGTATTTTCGTTGGGCCACTGAGGCAAACGGATCGTAAAGAAGTCGTTGACGTTGTCGCTCTCTTCAGCAATGATCAGAGGCTTGCCATCCACGTACAGCCAAGTATCGGGATACTGGTTCTTGGCGTAGATCTTGTTATACAGTCTGTTAACAACGTCTTTACTGCTGGAGTGGGTGTAGAACACGATCTGGGGTGCATCATAGCCCTGCTCGTTCATTTCATGGCAAACCTCCATGAGCTTGATGGCATTGTTGTAATATTCATAGCCGTTGGTTACGTCAATGTAAAGGAAGTCAACGTTTGCATTGGAGAGCAGCTCCATATGCTTACGCATGACCCACTGGTCGCTGGAATAATAATAACCGTACAGGGGCTCTGCGAAGTAGTGCATCTGTCCAACGGGGCCCCATGCATTGCAGGTTTTGGTATTAAACGCATCCTTACCGTATTTTTCTACGATATGCGTCATGTCCCATACACCCGTATCCTGGTGCTCACCCATCCACAAGAAGTAGAAAATACCCACGTAGTGCTCACCGTTTTCACCGTAAACACCGACCGTCTTAGGTTTGGAGGTAGACTGCTTGTGGTTTGTGGTGGTATACTGGGAATACTGCGTATACAGGCTTCTGCCAAGGTCATCGGTACCTGCATAACCGCCAAATACGTAATTGACGTTATTGGGAACGGTGTAGCTGACAGTTTCGCCATTGAGCAGATAAGAAATGGTCACCTCGGTACCGTCAGCAGAAACTGCATACTGCACGCTGCCAGCCTGGGTATCTACCGAGAAAGTAGGCAGCTCGGAGGGGGTAGGATCGCTCCATTCCACTTCCTTGTTCGCTTCTTCCTCTTCCTGGCGTTTGGATTCCTCCTCTGCCTTAAGCTGCTCCTCATACGCTAAGTACTTCTTATACTCTTCAATATTGAAGTTGTTTGCATCCTCTTCGGTTGCAAAGAAAGCAATGTAGGCAATATCAATGGTGGTCTCGCCATTGACAAACGAGCCGTTCGCCAAAGGGTCAAGACGCATGATGTTGATCGAAGCATTTGAGGTTGCCCAAGAGTCGATATAGATGATCTGCTTTTCCCATTCGCCTGTTGCATTCCAAGCCCAGCTCTTGTGAGAGCCGTTCTGACCCATCTGCACTCCGTCACTTCTCTGTATGAAAAGCTCACCCTGTGCTTTGCAATCGGTACGGAAATAGAACAACACATACTGTGCGTCCGAGCACTTGGTATTGGGCTGGCTGAGCCACAAGTAGGGGTCGTTGCCCGTGATCACGAAGGAATAATAACCGTCCTTCTCGCTGTGCAGCGTGTCGTGACCGTTCTGGAAACCATTCGAGGTATCCGACAAGCTGAAATCATATAGCAAACTCGGCTTGGAGGTTTCAAACACGGTGGAATCGGACGCGCTGACCGAAAGATCGGTCATGGTCAGTTTGTTGCCGGTGGTTGCAGTGGAATTCGCTGTGGAAAGATTGGTCAGCGAGGTAACCACGTCCGAATCGGCCGAGGACTCACGGCTCATCACAACTGCGCCTGCAACAAAAGCAACACACAGCAACAAAGCCGCGCTCAAAAGCAATACTCTTTTTTTCATGTTACGTTCCTTTCTTTTCCTGAAAGTTATGCACCGTAAAGGCACATTGATACATTACATTATAGCAAAAATTACACCGAAATGCAAGAGCATTTCGGTGTTTTTGGATACTTGTACAAATATTCGATTACTTTTTTGGAACATATAACGCACGCATAGCGTTCAGCACCGCCAGGATCATCACGCCCACGTCGGCAAAGATAGCAACAATGGCAGGCAACGTACCCACAAAGGGCAACAAACTCCACACAAGCACTACCAGCTTGACACCAATAGCGAATACGATGTTCTGTTTTACTATGCGAAGCGTTCTGCGGCTGATCTGAATGGCGGTTGCAACCTTGGAGGGCTTATCGTCCATGAGCACCACGTCGGCCGCTTCAATCGCGGCATCCGACCCGAGCGCACCCATGGCAATACCGATGTCGCCTCGTGCAAGCACGGGAGCATCGTTGATACCGTCGCCCACGTACACAACCTTTCGCTTGTCTGATTTCTCTGCCAAAAGCTGTTCGAGCTTAGCAACCTTCCCCTCAGGTAACAGTTCACTGTGCACCTCGTCCACACCGAGAGCCGCGCCAATCGCTTTTCCCGTTGCCGATGCGTCCCCTGTCAGCATGACCGTCTTTTTGATGCCCAAACGGTGCAGCTTTTCAATACCCGCTTTGGCATCCGGCTTGATCTCGTCGGACACGATGATGTGTCCCTCGTATTCACCGTCCACCGCAACGTGCACCACGGTTCCCACAGCGTCACATTCGTGCCACTGCGCACCGATGCTGCGCATGAACTTGCGGTTGCCCACGCATACCTGCTTGCCGTCGATCATGGCCTTGATGCCGTGACCTGCAATCTCGCGCACCTCGCCTACGCGGCTGTTGTCCACTTCCTTGGCGTATGCCTGCTTGAGCGAGCGGGAGATCGGATGATCCGAATAGCTCTCAGCCGTGGCTGCCAGATCCAAGAGCGCATGCTCGTCGATCCTTTCGGGATGGATTGCCGTGACCTTGAAATTACCCTTGGTCAGCGTACCTGTCTTATCGTAAACAACGGTTTCGGCTTTGGCAAGTGCCTCCAAATAATTCGAACCCTTGATCAGAATGCCCACACGAGAAGCTCCTCCGATACCGCCAAAGAAGGACATAGGCAC
>JAFTLD010000107.1 GCA_017452945.1 Clostridia bacterium
TCCTCGCCCTTACCCAGCACGATCAGCTGGATATCGTTCTCGGCAACCAGGCGATCTGCGATCTCGCTGATCAGGTCAAGTCCCTTGTGGGCAGCCAGACGCGAGATGACGGCAAGCACGGGGACGTCGGCACGCAGCGGCAAGCCTGCCTCTGCCTGCATAGCCTCCTTGTCCTTTGCCTTGCCCGACAGGCGACGCGCATCAAAGGTGGAAACAAGTCCCGTATCCTTTGCGGGGTTATAGTAATCGTAATCAATACCGTTGAGAATGCCCATCAGCTTGTGGCTGTTCTGCTCCAGCACAAAGTTGAGTCTGTGCGCATATTCCGCAGTCTTGATCTCTTCGGCATATCTGGGGCTGACCGTGGTGACAGTATCGGCACACACGATGGCCGCTTTCATAAGGTTAATGCAATCGTCATAGCGCATCAGCGAGCCGTGCTCCACGCCAAGCTCAAATACGTCACCAAGGATCGAGAAATCATACTGACCCTGATATTCGATATTATGAATGGTGAATACACTCTTCATATGCTCGTATGCGGGCTGATTGCGATATCTGGTATTCAGATATACCACAGAAAGAGCAGCCTGCCAATCGTGTGCGTGCAGTACGTCGGGATACCAATCGATCATCGGCATCATTTCCAGTACAGCCTTACAGAAGAAGGCATATCTCTCACCGTCATCAAAATTGCCGTACAGCGCAGGACGGTCAAAATAATATTCGTTATCTATGAAATAGAAGGTCACACCGTCCTTGACAAGCGACTTGACGCCGCAATACTGGTTACGCCAGGCAAGATTAACGCGGAATTCCGCCTCGCTTTGCAGCTGATCACGCCAGCTCTGTCCCATAGCACCGTACAACGGAAGTACCACGCGCACGTCCACACTCTTGCCGCCCTTTTTGCGGATGGCTGCCGGCAGAGAGCCCAGCACGTCACCAAGTCCGCCCGTGGCAGCAAAAGGCATAGCCTCCGCGCCTACAAATAAAATCTTTTTCATGCTAAATCTCCTTAAATCGCACCGTTTTTGCCGATGTAGAAGGGCATGGTCTCACAACCGGAAAGCGTTCTGCCATCCTTGATCATGACGTTCTTATCGGTGATCACGCAATTCAGCAGCACGTTCTCGCCCGTATAGGTATCCTGCATGAGAATGGAATTCTTGACTACGGTTCCCTTGCCTACCTTAACACCGCGGAACAAAATAGAGTTTTCTACCGTACCCTCGATCACACAACCGTCAGCTACAACGGAATTGGTGATCTTGGCGTCACCGCAATACTTGGTGGGCGCGGAATTACGCACCTTGGTCAGAATGGGTCTGTTCGGAACGCCCCAGATACCACGGCGGGTATCCTCATCAAGCAGCGCCATGGAGCAAGCGAAATAGCCCTCCATCGAGCCGATCTTGGCGAACACACCGTCATATGCATAAGCGCGATAATTTGCGCTATCCAGCGACTTTGCAATGATGTCCTTGAAGAAGCTGGTATAACCGTGAGAGGCAGCCTCTTGTACCACGCCTTGCAGATAGGTGCGCGTTGCCACCATGATATTGGTGCTGATGGTAACTTGTCCCTCGGTGGGATGCATCTCGGCAAAATCGGTGACTCTGCCGCCCTCGTCCACCTGCACGACCGGAACGGTACCCTGCACGTACAGGGAGCCTGCGTCCATAACCGTGGTGACAAAGGTCAGATCCGCACCGCTTGCCTCGTGCGCTGCAAGCACAGCCTTCAGGTCAATGTTGCAGATCACGTCACAGTCGGACATCACGATATAGTCCTCGGAGCAACGGTTGATAAAGTTGATCGCACCCTTGAGCGCATCCATTCTGGAACGGTTAACGCCGGGAGTGGTGGAATCAAACATGGTAATGTACGGGGGCAAGATCTTGATACCGCCCGAACGGCGAGCCAGATCCCAGTCCTTACCGTTACCGATATGGTCGAGCAACGATTGGTAGTTATAGTGGGTAATCACGCCCACCTTGGTGATATCCGAGTTGACCATGTTGGAGAGTGCGAAGTCGATCAGACGGTATCTGCCGCCGAAGGGTACCGAAGCCATGGTACGCAATCTTGTCATTTCGGCAATATTCTTATCATGTGTATTTGCAAAAATCAATCCTGCTGCAGTCATTTTTCAGTTCCCCCTTTTCTTAAACTTCGGGAATCATGGTGCCGGCTTCAACGCGTGCGCCATCTTCAATGGTAACGTCCTCACCGATCACGGCAATTCCCTTTGCCGTTGCCTTATCCTCACCGATCACAGCACCCTTGCCGATCGTAACACCGGTATCCACAATCGCATAGGACACCACGGCGCGCTCACCGATCACAGAGTCGCCCATCAGCACACTGTCGGTTACGACCGCGCCCTTTTCGACCTTAACGCCCGTGCCGACCACGCAGTTACGGACCGTACCGTAGATCTCGCAGCCCTCGGTAATGTTGCTGTTTTCGATCACGGCATCCTTCCCCACGAACTGAGGAGCAGATGCGTGGTGACGCGCGTAAATACGCCAAGACTCGTCACCCAGATTGAGCTCGGGATTCTCGCCCAGCAGATCCATGTTAGCTTCCCAAAGAGAGGAAATGGTTCCGACATCCTTCCAATAGCCCTCAAAGGGATATGCGAACATCTTCTCGCCTGCTGCCAGCATGTTGGGGATGATGTTCTTGCCGAAGTCGTTGGACGAACCGGGTGTGTTTTCATCCGCGGTTAAATAATCATTGAGCTTTTTGCGATTGAAGATGTAAATACCCATGCTTGCCAGATTGGAATCGGGGTTCTTGGGCTTTTCCGAGAACTTATAGATCGAGCCGTCCTCATTGGTACTCATGATACCGAAACGGCTGGCCTCTTCCATCGGCACTGCCAGAACGGCAATGGTACAATCTGCGCCCTTTTGCTTGTGGTATGCAAGCATTTTGGCGTAATCCATCTTATAGATGTGGTCACCCGAGAGGATGAGCACGTATTCCGCGTCATAACGGTTGACAAACTCCATATTCTGATAAATGGCGTTTGCCGTACCTTTATACCAGTCGGCACGCTTTTGTCCCTGATAGGGAGGCAGGATCTTGACGCCGCCCCATGCGCGGTCGAGATCCCAGGGCAGACCGTTACCGATGTACTCATTGAGCACCAGCGGCTGGTACTGGGTCAGAACACCAACCGTATCAATACCGGAATTGACGCAGTTAGAAAGGGGGAAATCGATGATGCGGTACTTACCGCCGAAGGGAACTGCGGGTTTGGCTGTCTTGGTAGTCAGTGCGTACAGACGCGAGCCCTGGCCGCCTGCGAGCAGCATTGCGACACATTCTTTTTTCTTGAACATAAAAACCACTCCTTCGTAAAATTATTGGTGTTCCGGCAGAGCCGGTTTCATAAATATAGATTATCTTTTACGGTCTTGCCGTGAAAAATAACAAAATCAGGCGCGACTCGGCTTTCGGGTCGCCTTTTTGCGCACGCAGCGCAGTACGGTTACGCCAAGCGGCGGCACACGCAGTCTGATGGCATGCTTTCCACCCATCTGCTCCGAGCGGAACTGCACATCCGTATTGGTCACACCGCTGCCGCCAAAGGCTGTTTCATCGGTGTTAAAGACCTCGCAATAGGTGCCGTCTGCGGGAACCTCAAGCAGAAAATCCTCGTAGGCGACGGGGGTATAGTTAAGCACCGCGATCAGTTCCCTTCCGTTCTTATCGATGCGGCGGAAGCTTGTAATACTGCGGGACTTATCATCTGCATCAATCCATTTGAATCCGTCAAAGGAATCGTCCACCTGCCAAAGAGCCGGCTCGGCAAGGTAAAATGCGTTGAGCGCCTTGATGAACTCCTTGTGCTTGCGGTGCGTAGCATATTCGTCAAGCAGGAACCATTCGATCTCTCCGTCATAATCCCACTCGCGGAACTGACCGATCTCATTGCCCATAAAATTGAGCTTTTTGCCCGGATGCAGCATCTGATATGCCGCAAACAGGCGCGCACCCGCAAACTTTTTCCAATAGTCCCCCGGCATTTTATCAATGAACGACTTTTTACCGTGTACCACCTCATCATGAGAAATGGGCAGCACGAAATGCTCGTTGAAGGCGTACATCAAGGAGAACGTCAGCTTATCGTGGTGATAGCTGCGATAAAGCGGATCCTTTTCGGCATAGAAAAGCGTATCGTTCATCCAGCCCATATTCCACTTGAGGTGGAAGCCAAGGCCCTCTCGATCCTTCCCTGTCACATGCAAAAACGCAGTGGATTCCTCTGCGATCATGAGCACACCGGGGCACTCGCGACGCATGTGCGCATTCAGCTTTCTGAAAAATGCAATCGCCTCCAGGTTGCGATTGTCCCCATGCACATTGGGCAACCACTCACCCGGTTCTCTGTCGTAATCCAGATACAGCATACTGGTCACCGCATCCACGCGAAGACCGTCCGCATGAAATTCCTTTGCCCAATAGGTTGCTCCCGAGATCAGGAAAGATTGTACCTCTTCCCTGCCCACGTCAAAGCAACGCGTCCCCCAGCCTCGGTTCTCCATACGGTCGCGTCCCTGATACTCGTAAAGCGGCTTGCCGTCAAATTCATAAAGCCCGTAGGCGTCCTTGGGAAAATGTGCAGGCACCCAGTCAAGCAAAACACCGAGATTGTGCGCATGCATAGTATCAACAAAATAGCGGAAATCATCAGGGGTACCGTAGCGCGGAGTCGGGCAAAAATAGCCGCATACCTGATAGCCCCACGATCCGTCAAACGGATGCTCCATGACCGGCATAAGCTCCACGTGCGTGTATCCCATATCCACAAGGTAGGGCGCAAGCTTGTCGGCAATTTCGCGATAGGTCAGATATTTTCCGTCCTCGGTCCTGTGCCATGAACCCAGGTGCATTTCATAAATGTTCATCGGAGATTGATAGTATTTCTCCGCCATCTGTCTGCGGCGGCGCAGCCAGGCTGCATCCTGCCACTGATAGGGCTCTGCCTCCCAGATACGGGAATTGGTTCCCGGTGCACTCTCGGCATATTGCGCGTAAGGGTCGGCTTTCCAAATGCGGCGCTCACCCGAAGCAATGCAATACTTATATGCATCTCCCGGCTTGACCTTATCCGCAGGCAATCTTGCCTCCCAGATACCGCCTTGCGAGATGCGCTGCATGGAATTTGAGAGCTCCCAAGCATTAAAATCACCGCTCACCCACACACCGTCGGCATTAGGAGCCCAAACACGGAAGCAGTATTCGTCCCCCACTCGGTGCGCACCGAGATAGGCATATGCATGGCCTGACGTTCCCTGATGAAACAGATAACGATCCAGCTCACCGTTTTTTGTACTCATTGGCTCTCACCTCCCGAAATTTGAACAAAATTGAAATTTCTTTTTCTCCACCCTAAATTATATCACATTCTCTTCTCCGTGTCAATGTGCGAAATGTCGATTTTTCCTTAAATTCGCACAGCATTCACGATAAATTGTAGCAATTTTGTCTATATTTTTCCTGTTTGTGAACAAGTATTCAATAATTATTCAAATTCGCATCATTTTCTTGACACACGGCAGATTTATGATATAATAGTATTATACACGAAAATCCAAACACGGGAGGACCAGGTTTTGATCGAGGTAAAAAATCTCACAAAAAAATACGGATCCACCACCGCTGTTGATG
>JAFTLD010000108.1 GCA_017452945.1 Clostridia bacterium
TAAATACCATCGCACAAGAACTGAACTCTCTTGCTTATCACGGCAGAGGCATCATCATCGGCAAGTCGGCTGACGCAAAGAAGGCCGTCACCGCATATTTCATCATGGGCAGAAGCGTCAACAGCCGCAACCGTGTGTTCGTGGCAGAGGGCGAGGCTATGAGAACCAAGGCATTTGACGAATCCAAGATGGTTGACCCCCATCTGATCATTTATTATCCCGTTCGCGTGCTGGGCAACAAGACCATCGTGACCAACGGTGACCAGACCGACACCATCTATGATCTGATGGACAAGCAGATGACTTTTGAGCAGGCGCTGCGCACCAGAGAATTTGAGGACGATAAGCCCAACTTCACCCCCCGCATTTCGGGCATTATCCACCGCGAGGGCGGCGAGATGAATTACGCCATGTCCATTCTCAAGAGCGCAGAGGGTGACGATTCCTCCTGCGAAAGATTTACCTATGCATACTCTAACCCCATCGCGGGCAGAGCAAAGTTTATCCATACGTACAACGGTGACGGCAATCCGCTGCCCAGCTTTGAGGGCGAGCCCAAGACATTGGAGCTGCCCGACGTGGACATCGACGCGCTGACCGATCTGATCTGGACAAATCTGAACGAGGACAACAAGGTGTCCCTGTTCGTTCGCTATATTGATCTGGCATCGGGCGAGACCGAGACCAGAATTGTGAATAAGAATGCTTAAGGAGGCAACCAAAATGAAAGAATTTGAACTGAAATACGGCTGTAACCCCAATCAGAAGCCTGCCAAGATCTACATGCATGACGGCAGCGACCTGCCCATTGAAATTCTGTGCGGCAGACCCGGATATATCAACTTCCTGGACGCATTCAACTCCTGGCAGCTGGTCAAGGAGCTCAAAGAGGCGCTGGGACTCCCCGCAGTCACCTCCTTCAAGCACGTTTCTCCCACCTCGGCAGCAGTTGGCATTCCGCTGTCCGACAAGCTCAAGAAGGCTTGCTTTGTAGACGATATCCCCGGTCTTGACGAGTCCCCCTTGGCTTGCGCGTACGCAAGAGCAAGAGGCACGGACAGAATGTGCTCGTTTGGCGACTGGGTGGCTTTGTCCGACGTGTGCGACGTAACCACCGCTCTGATGATCAAGCGCGAGGTTTCCGACGGTATCATCGCTCCCGGCTACGAGCCCGAAGCACTGGAAATTCTCAAGTCCAAGAGAAAGGGCAATTACAATATCGTTAAGATCGATCCCGATTTCGTGCCCGATGCACAGGAGAGAAAGCAGGTGTACGGCATTACCTTTGAGCAGGGAAGAAACAACTTCAAGATCGACCGCGAGCTGCTTTCCAATGTGGTTACTGCAAATAAGGATATGCCCGAGAGCGCGATCCGCGACTTGATCGTATCGCTGATCACCCTGAAATATACCCAGTCCAATTCGGTTTGCTTTGCCATTGACGGTCAGGCAATCGGTGTTGGCGCAGGTCAGCAGTCGCGCGTGCATTGCACCAGACTTGCAGGCGGCAAGGCTGATACTTGGTTCCTGCGCCAGCACGATAAGGTGCTGAACCTGCCTTTCCTGCCCACGCTCGGCAGACCCGACAGAGATAACGTGATCGATGGCTACATCAACCAGAACGAAGAGGACGTTTGCGCGGACGGCAACTGGCAGAAGTATTTCACCGAGCAGCCTGCTGTATTTACCCGCGAGGAGCAGAGAGCGTACCTTGACACCATTGACGGTGTAGCGCTCGGCTCGGATGCCTTCTTCCCGTTCAGCGACAACATTGAAAGAGCCAAGAAGAGCGGCGTCAAGTACATTGCAGAGCCCGGTGGCTCGATCCGTGACGATCTGGTTATCGAATGCTGCGATAAGTACGGCATGGCCATGGCGTTCACCGGCATGAGATTGTTCCACCACTAATACATTAAGAGGATAACGAATGAAGTTAATGGTTGTAGGCGGCGGTGGCCGCGAGCATACGATTATTAAAAAGCTCAAAGAGAACAAGAGCGTTGAGGTCATCTACGCCCTGCCCGGAAACGGCGGCATGAAGGATGACGCGATCTGCGTACCTGTGGGCGCAAAGGATTTGGACGGTATCGTGGCGTTTGCCAAGGAGCATGAGATTGACTTTGCTGTGGTCGCGCCCGACGACCCGCTGGTGCTTGGCTGCGTGGACAGACTCAACGAGATCGGCATTCCTTGCTTTGGCCCGACAGCCAATGCGGCCATCATCGAGGGCAGTAAGGTGTTCTCCAAAAATCTGATGAAAAAATATGGCATTCCCACGGCGGCATACGAGGTGTTCGACGACATGGACGCAGCGCTTGCATACGT
Organism: Clostridia bacterium; assembly: GCA_017452945.1. The sequence goes on from JAFTLD010000108.1 coordinate 2,326, forward strand.
GGCGACCGCACCCGTTCCCACGGTTATCAAGGCGGACGGTTTGGCACTTGGCAAGGGCGTGATCATCGCGCAGACAAGGGAAGAAGCCGCGCAGGCGGTGCGCTCCATGATGCAGGACAAGCAGTTCGGTGCGAGCGGTGACCACATTGTCATTGAGGAATTCCTGACAGGTCCCGAGGTCTCGGTGCTGGCGTTTACCGACGGAGTATGCGTCAAGCCCATGGTTTCTTCCATGGATCACAAGCGCGCACTTGACGGTGACAAGGGCCTGAACACGGGCGGTATGGGTACGGTTGCGCCCAACCCCTATTATACGGATGAGATTGCCCGTGAGTGCATGGAAACCATTTTCCTTCCCACGATGCATGCCATGAACGCGGAGGGGAGAACCTTCAAGGGCTGCCTCTATTTCGGCTTGATGCTGACGCCGAACGGCCCCCGCGTGATCGAATATAACTGCCGATTTGGCGACCCCGAAACGCAGGTTGTGCTGCCGCTTTTGGAAAGTGATCTGCTGACGATCATGCAGGCCACCGCGAACGGCACGCTGGCCCAAACAGAGGTCAAATTTGCAGACCGTCACGCTTGCTGCGTGGTGGTGGCGTCGGGCGGTTACCCGCAAAAATACGGCTCGGGTTACCCTATGACCTTACCCGAAACAAAAAAAGACGAATATATCTTTGTCGCAGGCGCCAAGGTACAGGACGGTGCGTTGGTTACCGCAGGCGGCAGAGTGCTGGGTGCTGTAGCGGTTGAGGACACCTTGGCCGATGCGGTTTCCCATGCATATAAGATTGCAGAACAGGTACAGTTTGAGAATGCCTACATGCGCCGCGACATCGGTCAGAGAGCGCTGGCTGCAGGCAAAAGATAAGGAGAAAGCATGGTTTACAGAGTTTACGTAGAAAAAAAGCAGGGACTTGACCACGAGGCCGCCTCCCTTTGCCGTGAGATCAATACCTTTTTGGGCATTGAAGCGCTGACGTGCGTGCGCGTGATCAACCGTTACGACGTGGAAAATGCCACAGCCGAGCTGTTTGATTATGCGACCAAGACCGTGCTTTCCGAGCCGCAGCTTGACAACGTGTCCGACGCGATTGATACCGACGGCGCCAAGGTGTTTGCCGTGGAGTATCTGCCCGGTCAGTACGACCAGAGAGCAGACAGTGCCGCACAATGCATGCAGATCATTTCCTGCGGTGACCGTCCCACCGTGCGCACCGCAAAGGTCTATTTGCTTTACGGAGAGCTGACAGAGGCCAACGTGGCTGCCATCAAAAAGCACGTCATCAACCCCGTGGAGAGCCGCGAGGCAACGTTGGATATGCCAAAGACGCTGGTGGCACAATTCGATCTGCCCACCACGGTCGAAACCCTGCACGGCTTTTGCGAGATGGATGCAGAGGCACTTGCCGGATTCGTCAAGTCCTACGGCCTTGCCATGGATATGGACGACCTGGCCTTCTGCCGTGATTATTTTATCAGTGAACAGCGCGATCCCACCATCACCGAGATCCGTATGATCGATACGTATTGGTCGGACCATTGCCGCCATACCACCTTTTTGACCGAGATCGGAGAGGTTACGATTGAGGATAAGGAGCTGGAGCGCGCTTGCAATATTTACCGCAATATGAGAGCGGAGCTTGGCAGAGAGCACAAGCCCATGACGCTGATGGACATTGCCACCATCGGTACGCGTTATCTCAAGGCGAACGGCAAGCTGCCCCGCATTGACGAGTCCGAGGAGATCAATGCATGCACCGTCAAGATCACGGTCAAGACCGAGGACGGTGAGGAGCCCTGGCTGCTGCTCTTTAAGAACGAAACGCACAATCACCCCACGGAAATAGAGCCCTTTGGCGGTGCGGCCACCTGCATTGGCGGTGCGATCCGTGACCCGCTGTCGGGACGTTCCTACGTCTATGCCGCTATGCGTGTCACAGGCGGTGCAGATCCCACACGCGCACTGTCCGAAACCTTGCCCGGCAAGCTGCCCCAGAAAAAACTGGTGACGACGGCTGCTGCAGGATATTCCTCCTACGGTAACCAGATCGGTCTTGCCACGGGACAGGTGGACGAGCTGTATCACGACGGCTATGCAGCCAAGAGAATGGAGATCGGTGCGGTCATCGCTGCCGCTCCCGCGGAAAACGTACGCAGAGAAGTCCCTGATCCCGAGGATATCGTGATTTTGCTTGGCGGCCGTACCGGCCGTGACGGCTGCGGCGGTGCTACGGGATCCTCCAAGTCGCACACGCTGACCTCGCTGGAAAGCTGCGGTGCTGAGGTACAGAAGGGCAATGCTCCCGAGGAAAGAAAGCTGCAAAGATTGTTCCGCAATCCCGAAGCCTCCCGCCTGATCAAGCGCTGCAACGACTTTGGCGCGGGCGGTGTGTCTGTTGCCATCGGTGAGCTGGCGGACGGACTAGATATTGATCTGAATGCCGTACCCAAGAAGTACGAGGGTCTGGACGGCACCGAGCTCGCCATCAGCGAAAGCCAAGAGAGAATGGCCGTGGTGGTCGCTCCCGAGGATGCAGACCGCTTCTGTGAGCTGGCACTCGCGGAAAACCTTGAAGCTACCCGCGTGGCACGCGTTAAGGCCGATCCCAGACTGACCATGACGTGGAACGGCAAGGTGATCGTGGATCTTTCGCGTGAATTCCTGAATTCAAACGGCGCAAAGAAGCACATGGATATCACTCTCCCCGAAACCAAGTCCTATGCCAAGGAGATTCCCGCAGACTTTGAGAGCGGCATGGTCGCTCTGGCAGGCGATTTGAATATCTGCTCCCGTCGCGGTCTTTCCGAGCGCTTTGACTCCACCATCGGTGCGGGTACGGTACTCATGCCGTTTGGCGGTGTGCATCAGCTCACGCCCATTCAGGCCATGGTGCATAAGATCTCGGTTGAGAAGAAGCACACGAATACCTGCTCGTATATGGCTTGGGGCTATAACCCCTTTATCGCAGAAAAATCCCCCTACCACAGCGCGTACCTTGCTGTTGTGGAATCCGTTTCCAAGCTTGTTGCGCAGGGCGCAAAGTTTGAGGACGTATATCTGACCTTCCAGGAGTATTTTGAAAAACCCGGTCACGACGGCCGTCGCTGGGGCAAGCCCATGGCGGCTCTGCTGGGCGCTTTGATGGCACAAAAAGACTTTGAGATCGCTTCGATTGGCGGCAAGGACTCTATGAGCGGTTCGTTTGATACGTTGGACGTA
>JAFTLD010000109.1 GCA_017452945.1 Clostridia bacterium
TCACCGTTGAGCACGGCAAGCTCTATATGCTCCAGACCCGTAACGGTAAGAGAACTGCTCCTGCAGCTCTGCAGATCGCAGTTGACCTCGTTGCTGAGGGTCACAAGACCGAGGCTGAGGCTGTTCTGATGATCGACCCCAGAAACCTCGACACTCTGCTCCATCCCCAGTTCGATGCTAAGGCTCTGAAGGCAGCTAACCCTGTCGGCAAGGGTCTGGGTGCTTCCCCCGGTGCTGCTTGCGGTCAGGTTGTCTTCTCTGCAGAGGACGCTGAGGCTTGGCATGCTGCCGGCAAGAAGGTTGTTCTGGTTCGTCTGGAGACCTCTCCCGAGGATATCACCGGTATGAAGGCATCCCAGGGTATCCTGACCGTTCGCGGCGGTATGACCTCTCACGCAGCAGTTGTTGCTCGTGGTATGGGTAAGTGCTGCGTTTCCGGCTGTGGCGAGATCGCTATGGATGAAGAAAACAAGAAGTTCACTCTCGCAGGCAAGACCTACGTTGAGGGCGACTATATTTCTATCGACGGTTCCACCGGTAACATCTACGACGGTATCGTTCCTACCGTTGACGCTGAGATTTCCGGTAACTTCGGCACCATCATGGGCTGGGCTGACAAGTTCCGCACCCTGAAGGTAAGAACCAACGCTGATACTCCCGCAGACGCTAAGAAGGCTCGCGAGCTGGGCGCTGAGGGTATCGGTCTGTGCCGTACCGAGCACATGTTCTTCGAGGCAGACAGAATTGCTGCTTTCCGTGAGATGATCTGCTCCGACTCCGCTGAAGAGCGCGAAGTAGCTCTGGAGAAGATCCTGCCTTATCAGCAGGGCGACTTCGAGAAGATCTACGAGGCTCTTGAAGGCACTCCCGTTTGCATTCGTTTCCTGGATCCCCCTCTGCACGAGTTCGTTCCCACCACTGAGGAAGAGATCGCGCTGCTTGCAAATGCACAGGGCAAGACCGTTGAACAGATCAAGACCATTATCCAGAGCCTGCACGAGTTCAACCCCATGATGGGTCACCGTGGCTGCCGTCTGGCTGTAACTTATCCCGAAATCGCTAAGATGCAGACCAAGGCAGTTATCCGTGCTGCTATCAACGTACAGAAGGCTCATCCCGAATGGAACATGGTTCCTGAGATCATGATTCCTCTGGTAGGCGAAGTTAAGGAGCTCAAGTTCGTTAAGAACGTTGTTGTTGCTACCGCTGACGCTGAGATCGCTGCTGCAGGCGTAGACCTGAAGTATGAGGTTGGTACCATGATCGAGATTCCTCGTGCATGCCTGACCGCTGACGAGATCGCTCAGAACGCTGACTTCTTCTGCTTCGGTACCAACGACCTGACTCAGATGACCTTTGGTTTCTCCCGTGACGACGCAGGCAAGTTCCTGACCGCTTACTATGACACCAAGATCTTCGAGAACGATCCCTTTGCTAAGCTGGACCAGACCGGCGTTGGCAAGCTGATGAAGATGGCTTGCGTTGACGGCCGCGCTAACAACTCCAAGCTGCACATCGGTATCTGCGGTGAGCACGGTGGTGACCCCACATCCGTTGAGTTCTGCCATACCCTTGGCCTGGACTACGTTTCCTGCTCGCCTTTCCGCGTACCGATCGCAAGATTGGCTGCTGCACAGGCTGCTCTGAAGTAATTTACACAAATTACAAAACAGCAATATGAAAATCGCACCCTTGCACGAAAGTGCAGGGGTGCTTTTTTGTTCCTTAGGGGTGTCCGGCGCGATGCAAGCATCCCCCGAGCGTGGATGGCGTATAGGCGCTCTTGTGCAACCTGCCAAACTTTGCGCATATCTTGCCTTTCTGTTGACAACCCTTTGTTTTTCATGGTATAATGAAACCAATAAAAAGGAAGGAGTCTGCTTATGAAACGTATCCTCTGTTTGTTTTTATCCGTTTTGATGACGGTTGCCGTCGTCAGCACAGTTTTTTTGGTTCCTGCTGCTGCCGAGGAGGTCTCGGAAGAGCCCGCGGCTGCCACTCCTGTGCATAATTATATCAGTACCGGCTTGTATGCCTGGTACAGCGGTGAACAAAACACCGAAGCGGGTCTTGACACCTCTGCCAAGACATGGCAAGACCTGATTGGTGATAATGATTTGCCCGTAGGCGTGAATGCGGACAATTACTTCACCGAAGAGGGCTTGCACGTTAAAACTGCCAAGCATTTCTTCCCCAATGATATCGTGTCGGTGGTCAACGGTGAAGCCTTTACCGTTGAGATCGAGTTTGGTGATTTCAAATCGATCGGTGGCAGCTTCAATACCTTCATGAACAGCTCCAACGACAATTTTGCACTGTTCCGTCGCAACTCGGAAAACGTCATCGAGTGGAAATTCGGTGGCGGTCAGATCCGCCCCAAGGTGCCGAATGCGCTGGACAATTTGCCCAACCACCTGATCACCGTGACGTACGAATACGGTGAATCCGTTGTCATCTACGTGGACGGCGTGGAAAAGGCACGTAGCGAATGCCCCTTGTACATGGGCGCGAACGATCTCTTTATCGGTCACAGCGAAGCCTCCAAGGATTTTGAGGCGGTTTATAAGAATATTCGTTTCTATACCCGTGCGCTGTCTGCGGGAGAGGTCTTGCATAATGCCGCTGTGGACGGCTATGCCGATATTTCGAGTACATACGTGCAGGAAGGCTTGGTCTCCCTGTACAGCGGTGTGTCCAATACCGAGAGCGGCTATGATCCCGCAGCCAATATCTGGACTGACCTTGTGGGTGAGAACGATCTGACGGTCAAGGTCAACGACAACAACTATTTTACCGAGCAAGGCCTTCGCGTGACCGGTCAGGATACCACCGTTCATTATTTTCCGCAGCCGATCGTGGATCTGGTCAACGGCCAAAGCTTTACGGTGGAGATCCTGTTTAGCGATTTCCTCTCGGTTGGCTCCGCATACAATACCTTTATGAATAGTACCAACGACAACTTTGCGCTGTACCGCAACGTGAACACCAATCAGCTGATCTTTAAGTTTGCGGCCAATCCCGGAAATGAGCGTCCCGTTGTCGAGGACGCGTTGTACGTGCTGGACAATGCGCTGATCACGGTTACCTATAACGTGGGTGGCAAGTGCCGTATCTATTGCAACGGTGAGCTGGCGGCAGAGGTGGCTTGCCCCAAGACTATGGGTGCCAACGATCTGTTCATTGCGCAGCGTGATCCCTCCAAGACCTTTGATACCACCTACCGTTCTATCCGCTTCTATGACCGTGAGCTGAGTGCATCCGAGGTCTATCTCAATGCACAGGCAGACGGTGTGACCGCTGTGATGGGCGAGATGGCGGATAACCCCGGGTATGTGAGCGTTGCGCAGCCTGTGACCAATATCGTGGGTGACGTTGCCATGATCCGCCCCGTTGACTCCAAGGCTGAACTGGAGAGCATGATGTCGGCAGAGAAGCTGCCTGCATCCGCAATGGTAGAAATCAATCCCAATTTGAACGTGTTGGCCAATGACGGAAGTGTGATCTGCACCTTCTCGGAGCTGCTGACAGCGCTGGAATTCAAGGTTCTGCCTTGCGTTGTGATCTCGAACAAAGAAGAGGCTGATGCGTTGGCTGACTATTTGCACTCGATCCGCTTCTATGACGTTCAGCTGATCAGCGCGGATAAAGAGCTCTTGAAGTATGCCCGCGAGAAAATGCCCAATTGCTACGGCATTTTGGATATGCGTGCCGATTTTGCGGGTGTGGGCGATCTGACAGAAGAGCAGCTTTTGAACGTTCGTCGCGCGGTCAAGACGAATAATGCGTCCGTAGCGGTTTTGCCGGTTGAGCTCTGCCGCAATGAGGACGTACAGTATCTGTACGACCGTCAGGTCAACGTATGGGCGTGGGCTTCGGATGCCCCCTCTGTCAGCGAACAGTATTTCGCGCTGCTTTCGGGTGCCGTGGGCGTGGTTTCGGATGCCACCGATGCGCTTCTGGACGTTGCCTGCAACAAGCTGCAAAAGAATACCATGACACGCATGCCCATCAATATCGGTCACCGCGGCATTCCCTCCAAGTCCCCGGAGAATTGCATTGAGGGTGCTATGTATGCATACGAGCTGGGGGCGCAAGTCATCGAGATCGACGTGTACCTGACCAAGGATAATCAGGCCGTGCTCATGCATGACGGCACTACCGGACGTACCTGTAATCAGAATATTTCGGTAGAAGGCAGCACGCTTGCCGAGCTGACCGCCCTGTATTGCAATAAGGGTTATGAAAACAACGAAAGATTCAAGGATGCAAAGGTACCTTCGCTGGACGCATTCCTGGCGGCCTTCAAGGATACCGACGTGCGCTTCTATATCGAAATCAAGTCGGGTAGTCCCAAGCTGGTTCCCATCGTTAAGGAGCTGGTTGAGAAGTACGATATGTACGATCAGTGCTCGGTCATTTCGTTCAGCTCATCGGTACTGGCTGAGTTCCGCAAGGTCTATCCCGAAATGTCGGTCGGAGCGCTCTGCCAGGCGTATATGAACGGTGAGAATCCCGAATCGGATTTCCGCGCGGCAATGAACTTTATCGGCAAGAATAATGCCACGCTCAATCCTCGCTTCTCTGCCAACGGTTCCGCATCAAATTACGATTATCAGCAGGATGATCTGCGTGCGGCCATGATCCGCGGCATTCAGATCCACCCCTGGACGTTTGCGGGTGGTGTCAATGCATATGCCAAGCACTTTATCTGGGGTTATGCAGGCTTGACGGGTGACAATGCCGATGCAATTGCAAGGGCAACGCACAGCGTCGTTATGAGCGAGTTGCCCGCAGTGCTTGAAGGCAACGTAAGCGTTGAGATCGGGCATACCGTTACCACCTATGGGCGCAACTCGAAGAATACAAATGAAGTTACGGTGGAAATTCTCGCGGGCGAAGCCTCTGTAAGCAACAATGTCATAACGCCGACGGCTCAAGGGGATCTGACGCTGATCACGTATTCGGTACACACCATCGGAAAGAACTCGTACAGAATGTATACACAGCCCGCAACCTTTACGGTTGAGATGCCTGAGGTGACGACTGCTCCGGAGACCGAGCAGGTGACCGAGCCCGGGACGGGAGAGCCTGCGCAAAGCGAAAGCGAAGGGCCCACCGAGCAGGAAAGCCAGCCTGCAAAAGAGGGCGGCTGCAAGTCTTTTGCGGCTGCTACGGTGCTTGTTCTGATCCCGATTGCTGCCGCAGTAACGCGCAAGAAGAAGGATTGATTCGTTAGCCGAACGGACAATTCGGTTCAACTCCCGTTCGGCTAGCCGAACGGGCAATTCGGTTCGGCTCCCGTTCGGCTATATAATATAATGGAAAGGGCTGTGCGCAGCCCTTTCCGTGCCGTATTCTGAAATCTGATCGGAGTTTTGGCATAATTCATAAAAATAATATGGAAAAATTGTAGAAAAAATTCAAAAAACTATTGACAAGCCCTTGCAGTGTATGGTATAATAGCCGTACCTCTGCGAAAGGGCTTTTTTAT
>JAFTLD010000110.1 GCA_017452945.1 Clostridia bacterium
ACGTTTATATAAGTAAGGGGTACTTTCCACCGGGCTTGACAAAACGGCCAATTGGTAGTATCATAAGAATATCAAAGCTTTGGAGGTCTTATATGGCAAAATTCACAACAGGCGCGCGCAGCATGACAAAGGGTGAGCTGTATGAATCGCAGTACAACAGTGCCCGTGTCAATTTGCTGATTGCCGTCGCATTCACCGTGCTCAACTGCGTGCTGGCAGTGTTTGGCGGTTCTACTTATTTTTTGTTTTCTTGCACTTTTCCGTATACCATGGTGTCCGAGGGCGCGTTCTGGACGGGGATCATGCTCTCCGCAGAAGAGTACGCAGAAATGGGCGTGACGCAAGCGGATATGATGCCCATGTGGTTTTTGTACGTGATGCTGGTGCCTGCCGTGATTGCGGTGGGACTTTACGTGCTTTGCTGGGCTCTTTCCAAAAAGCGTGTCGGTTGGATGATCGCGGCCACGGTTTTGTTTGTGATTGATACGCTGTTTTTGATTTTGTATTACGGCGTCCACGTAGATCTCATCATGGATTATCTGTTCCATGCATGGGTGCTGTTCATCCTGATCCGTGGAGTGATTGCGCATTTCCGTCTTAAAGAGGTCAAGGCGCAGGCGGCCGAGTTCAGCGGAGAAGCATTCGTGCCCGTTCCCGAGCAGAGCACAGAAGAAGTGCAAATGCAACAGGATGGGGATGCAGCTCAATCCGAGCAATCCGAGCCCACCAAGGCCAATTCTCCCGCACTGCATATGGCGGATTTCAGCACAAAGAACCGTGTACTGCTGCAATATCAAGTTGAGGGTTATGATATCTGCTATCGCAGAGTGGGTAAGGTTAACGAGCTGGTGGTCAACAGCATGGTCTATGATTTGTTGGATACCGGAGTTGCGGAGTTCCCGCACGAGCTTTCCTGTATGCTGGACGGCCATGAGATCAAAGCGGGCTTTGGCGCAGATTCGCATTCGTACATTGTCTTTGACGGTGAGGTCGTTAAGAGAAAGCTGCGTCTTGTGTAAAAATGATAAAAATGTAAAGAAACCGAGTCAGTTTGACTCGGTTTCTTGCCCGACTCCGTCTTCGGAGTCGTTTTTCTTTTGTTTTTTCTTTTTCTTTCTGTTCTTAAAGGCGTCAATGGCCGCGCGGCGCATATCCTGCAGCACGCCCAGCGTGTGCTTATCCTTGGGGAAGATCAGACGCAACAGTATGATAGCAATAGCGCATGTCAAAATCTTTTCGGGGGAGGGCAGCCACAAAATAGTCAGGTAAGCGGTGGCAACCGCGATCATCCAAGGGATGCCAAGCCACGTGCCTATGGCAAGCATGACGTAGGACCAGCCGTTGGTGATCATCCAGGCAATGCCAAAGCATAGTAAAAGACGCGGATTGAGAATAAACTGTACAGCCTTGAGCACAAGTTGCTTGAAGTATCCTTTTTTCATGCGCACATCTCCCTTCCCAAACAGATATTTCAGTATAACACAAATGTCAAATCGTGTCAAGATTTGTCCCTATCTATATAGACGCCATTTTACCCAAAAGGTTTCACCGAAAATAAAAAAAGTATAAAAATATGCAAATATTTTTTTACAGAATCCCACGCAGGAGCAGAAAATGTGATATAATGAAGGCAGATAAGAAATCAGGAGGTTTTTGCTATGATCCCGTACAACGAATTACAATGGTTACAGAAATTTCTTGGATCCTCACAGTATGCTGCCAGGATTGTCAGCCAGCTTAATTATGCTGCCAATCTCTCCCGTGCCCTGGATGGAAAGTATGACGAAACGGTGAAGGATGCTATCCTTTGGCTGTGCGAGGCGATCCGTGGCGACGGTGAGGTGCTGACAAAGGCATCCGCACTGCAGGCAGAGCAGATGCTCATGCCGCTTAGCAAGGATGCAAAGACCTATCGCGTTCACAGCGTGGCGCATGCGCATATTGATATGAACTGGATGTGGGGGTATCAGGAAACGGTGGCTGTTACGGTCGATACCTTCCGCACAGTGCTCAATCTGATGAAGGAGTATCCGCAGCTGACCTTTGGGCAGTCGCAGGCTTCAACCTATGAGATTGTGGAAAAATACGCGCCTTATATGTTGGATGAGATCAAGCAGCGAATCCGCGAAGGTCGTTGGGAGGTCACGGCATCCACTTGGGTGGAAACCGACAAAAACATGGCTTCGGGCGAATCCCTGGCAAGACATATTTTGTATACAAGACGTTACCTGTCCGCGCTTCTGGAGCTGCCGACAAGCGCGTTTGATTTTGATTTTGAGCCGGATACCTTTGGACATAATATTTCTGTTCCCGAGATCTGCGCGGCCGGAGGTGTCAAATATTATTATCATTGCCGCGGCAATGGCACGCAGGGGCAGAATGCCTACGTGTGGCGCAGCAGAGCAGGCGGAGAACTGCTTGTGTACCGCGAGCCACACTGGTATAACACCACCATTGAAGAAAACATGATGTGGGATATTCCCATGCAATGCAAGGCACAGGGGGCAAATATCATTCTCAACGTATACGGTGTGGGCGATCATGGAGGCGGACCAACCAGACGCGACGTGGAAAGGCTGATGCGTATGTCTTCCTGGCCTATCATGCCCACCATTCTGTTTTCCACCTATGCTGCGTTTTTTGCAGAGCTGGAGCAGTACCGCAGCACACTTCCCGTGGTTGAGGGGGAGCTGAATTTTTTGTTTGACGGCTGCTATACCTCGCAATCCCGTATCAAAATGGCCAACCGCATAGGGGAAGCACGCGCCTTTGAGGCGGAAGCGATCTGCACCGAGGCAGCTATGCTGGGCGGCATGGATTTTGCAGGGAGCTTTCGCGAGGCTTGGAAGGGCATTTTGTTCAACCATTTCCATGACATTCTGCCGGGCTCGGGTGTGCCGGAAACCAGAGAGCATACCATGGGTAAGTTCCAGGACAGCCTTGCCTATATCGGTACCAATGCCAATGCGGGCATGAGATATATCGCGTCCTGCATTGATACCACGGGAATTGAACTCCCGGATGAGCCTGATTCGATCTCCGAGGGGGGCGGTGTCGGACATAATACTTCGCCCACCAACTATTACCGCATGCCTGCTACCGAGCGCGGCATGGGGATGCGCAGACTGGTGCATTTCTTTAATCCAACGCAGTATGATTTTGACGGTACCACCGATTGTACCATCTATGACTGGAGCTATAATATTGCTACCGCACGTTGGTCAACGCCCGACGGACAGGTGACAGAGCATCAGTTCATACAGGACGGCACGTGGTATTGGGGACATACCTTTTGCAAGTTTGCAGTACACGTCAAGGTGCCTGCGTTCGGTTTTGCGTCCTATATTCTGGATTGCGCACCCGAGCAGGGCAAAGACGTTGTGCCGCTGATGTATGAGCGCACCGATACCCACGCGCGTGACGAGATCGTGCTGGAAAACAGGTATATCAAGGCGGTATTTGATTGCAGAACTGCTGAGCTGACCTCTCTGACCGATAAGGAAAGCGGCAGCGTGCTTGTGGACAGCAGCAGTGCATATTTCCGTCACATCACCGAGAGTACGATTCGTAATATGACCTCCTGGCGTGTGGGCGATTATATGAAGGTGGAGAATATCCAACAGAGCGCAAACGTGCGCATCAACCGCACGGATACCACAAATCGGTGCAAGCTGATCAGCTATTATCTGGATTTTGCCGAGCGGTCGCATTTAGAGGTGCAGATACGTCTGGACGAGGATAGCAGATTTTTGCAGTATGAGGTCACGGTGGATTTCCATGAGATCGGTATTCCCGGCAAAAGTGTGCCGCAGCTGAATTTCGCGCTGCCGTTTTCGTATGCGTCCGAAAAATGCCGCTTTGACGTGCCTTTTGGCACGGTTGACCGTGCACGGTATAATTATGATGTGCCTGCTTCATCCTTTGCTGTGCCGCTTGGGGACAAGGGCGCTGCACTGATGCTGATCTCGGACAGCAAGTACGGCTTCCGCTATACCGAGGGCATGATCGCCCTGTCGCTGGTACGCGGATCGTATGATCCCGATCCGTGTCCGGAGTACGGTATTCATCGCATTCGCATAGGTGTGGGCGTGTGCCATCCCGATAAGGGGGATCGCGAACTGTACCGCATGGCAGATGCATTTGTGCATCCCATTTCTTATTGTACTGCTGATCTTGGCAAGCGCGAGGGCACAATCAAGCTTTGCGAGCAAATGCTGCGTGTGCAGGGCGAGATGCGCGTGACTGCGCTCAAAACTTCGGAACAGGGCAAGGCCTTTGTGGTGCGCATGCACAACGTAGGTGCTGAGCCGACCGATTGGTCGTTGACCTTTGCGCAGCCGATCAAGGCAGCATACTATACCGATGTACATGAGAGCATTATCGGTGACGTTGCTTTCAATGGGAACAGCGCGAGTGGTACAAGCGCACCGTATGCGATCTGCACCGTTTTGGTGGAGCTTGCGTAACGCGAAAATCAATAAAGCATCATGAAAAAGAGTGGCTTTGCATACGCATATGTGTATGCAAAGCCACTTTTGTGTGCAGCAGTGTTACGTGTGGGGTGATCACGCAATTTCGAAATACTCTTTGATGATTTTTGGCACCTCGTCGGGGAGAGGTTGGTGTTGTCGATCTTGGTATATTACAAATATTTCTGCATCAGAACCAAGCTGTCCAATCTGCCGTCCCTTTGCCTGATTGCCATGGGCTTTTCGGCAATGATTTCAAAGCCGTACTTTTGATACAGACGCTGTGCGCGGTCGTTGCCCTTGATGAAATCCAGTTCCATGACTTTCGTGCCGCGTTCTCGTGCGGCTGCAATCATTTGCTCAAACATACAAGAGCCGATGCCCAATCCCCAATATTCCCGTAAGATTGCAATGGCGATTGTCGCGCGGTGGCTTGTTTTCATACCCGTATGGAACATAATCTCGCAGTTTCCCGCAAGATTGCCCTCCACAAAGCAGGTAATTGCCAGAACGTCGGGCGATTCGCGCCGATTC
>JAFTLD010000004.1 GCA_017452945.1 Clostridia bacterium
CTTCGCGGCACCTCCCGCAGCGGGGAGGCTCATTTACGCATCCGCTTTTGTTGATTTATCTGCTCGGATGAAAGTTTTTTGGGTACCGTTACCGATTGCTCATCCGAGAGGCGCGGTTGCCCAACGCAAAGCCTCCCCGCTGCGGGAGGTACCGCGAAGCGGTGGTGGGGGTTCCTATACGGACGCTCCTTCAACAAAGGCCAAACACGAAAAAGCCACCACATACGTGATGGCTAATTTCTTTTTTTGTTAATTTTGCAGCCCAATCGGGCTGTGTTTTTTTATTTGTCGTGTTAACTTGCCAGTGTGAAAATGATCCACGTGATCAGGAATGATACGAAAATGATGCCCAGCGTGATCATCATGGACCAGAACATCAGCTTGACTGCTGCAAAATAGGTTCTTGCTTGCTCGCGAAGCGTACCCTTAACACCGGGATCGCGCGGCTTTTGGCCGGGGCGACGGTTGGCGTCCTCCAATGGCTGCATATCCACTACGGTCGAGCCGTCGTCTACGTAGCGGATCTTTTGCTTTTTCTCTTTTTTTGCCATATCTTATTCCTCGGAATACATATGGCAAGCTGCAAAGTGGCCGGGCTCTATCTCGCGGTACTCGGGCGTGATGTGCTTGCAGACCTCCTTGGCGTAGGGGCATCTGGTATGGAAGCGGCAGCCCTTGGGCGGATTTGCGGGAGAGGGGATGTCACCGTTCAGAACCATACGCTGCATTTTTGCGTCGGGGTCGGGATTGGGAATGGCCGAGAACAGCGCTTGGGTGTAAGGATGCAGCGGATTGTCAAAAATATCCTTTTTCTCACCGAACTCTACCATGGAACCCAGATACATGACACCGATCTTGTCTGAGATAAACTTGACGACAGACAGATCGTGCGAGATGAACAGATAGGTCAGATTCATCGATTTTTGAAGCTCTTTTAAGAGATTGATGATCTGCGCCTGAATGGATACGTCGAGAGCGGATACGGGCTCGTCACAAATCACAAGCTTGGGATTTACCGAAAGCGCACGCGCAATGCAGATACGCTGACGCTGACCGCCCGAAAATTCGTGAGGATAACGCTCGTAGTAATAATCGCGCAGACCGCATTTTTCCATCAGATCCAGTACGTAAGCCTTGACCTCCTTCTCGGGTACGATCTTGTGCACGCGCACAGGCTCGGAGAGGATATCGCCTACCGTGCTTCTGGGGGGCAGGGAGGAATAGGGGTCTTGGAAAATGATCTGCATTTCGGTACGCAGCTTTCTCATCTGAGAAGAGGAATATTTGGTAATATCCTTGCCGTCAAACAAGATCTGACCGCCGCTGGAGGGGTGCAGCTTGAGAATGGTTCTGCCCATGGTGGTTTTACCACAGCCCGATTCGCCAACAATGCCAAGCGTTTCACCCGGCTTTAAGATAAAGGAAACGTCATCCACCGCAATCAGCTCCTGCTGAACCTTGCCTGTCAGGGATTTCTTGATGGGGAAAGCCTTGCGCAGGTGTCTGACCTCCAAAAGGGCATCGGGGTTGGGCTCTTTTTCTGCGTCTGCCTTGATTGCTGCGGCTTTGGCTTCGGCAAGCTTGGCAGCTTCTTGCTCATCGTCATAGGAGGTTGTGTCGTCGGGCAGCTCTTGCCAGCGCGCAAGCGCGCTTTGATAGGTGATATCAGCCATTTGCATTTCCCTCCTTATTATAAAGATGGCAGGATACGAAGTGGGTGGGGCTGACCTGAATTATGTCGGGATAGTCACCGCCGCACTTGTCACAGCACCGATCGCAACGCTCCTTGAAATAGCAGTGCGTCGGCATATTAACGGGGTTCGGCACGTTGCCGGGGATATTGAACAGGGTGTCGCTGTTGCTTTGCATGGTGGGCTTGGATTTCTGCAGGCCGATGGTGTAGGGATGCATGGGATTTTTGAAGATCTCCTGCACGGTACCCATTTCGATCACCTTGCCTGCATACATGACCACCACGAAGTCTGCCATTTCGGCAATGACGCCAAGGTCGTGCGTGATCAGCATGATAGAGCCGTTGATCTTGTCCTTCAGATCGCGCAAAAGGTCTAAGATCTGCGCCTGAATGGTCACGTCCAGCGCGGTGGTGGGCTCGTCTGCAATGATCAGACGGGGATTGCACACCAGCGCCATCGAGATCATGACACGCTGACGCATGCCGCCCGAAAGCTCGTGAGGGTAGGAGTTGTACACGCGCTCGGGTGCTGCAATGCCCACAAGCTTGAGCATTTCCAGCGAGCGTGCCTGCGCCTGCTCGGCAGTTGCCTCGGGGTTGTGGATATAGGTGACTTCGTCCAACTGGTCGCCAATCGTGAAGATGGGATTGAGCGAGGTCATGGGCTCCTGAAAGATCATGGCGATCTCCTTGCCGCGGATGCGGTGGATCTCACTGATCGGCATTTGCGCGATATCGTAGGTCTTGTCCTCGGCAGCAAATCGGATCGCACCGGAATAGATCTGACCCGTGGGCCCTTGCAAAAGGCGCATGATGGACATGCTTGTTACGCTCTTGCCGCAGCCGGACTCGCCCACGATACCGACCGTTTTGTTTTTGGGAATATTGAAGGAAACACCGTTGACTGCCTTGACCACACCTTGGTCGGTAAAGAAGTAGGTGTGCAGATCGTCGATCTCCAGAATGTTGTTCTCATCCTTCATTTCGCAAAGAAATTCTTCTTCCTTTGCGCGGCGGTGCTTTTTGGCCTCCAGCGCCATCATGATCTTTTTGTTTTGCTTGGCAATGGCGCGGATCTCACGTCCCGAGAGATAGGAGGATTTCTTTTTTTGTTGTTTCATGCTTGTCCTCCTCCTTATCTTCTCATCTTGGGGTCAAGCGCGTCGCGCAGACCGTCGCCCACAAAGTTGAAGCCCAGCACTGCCATAATAATGCAGAGTCCGGGAGGGCCCCAGATGTTGAAATAGTTTTGCAGAATGTTGGTGTCGTTTGCCGCGTTGATCATGGTACCCCATGCAGCAAACTGTTCGGGCGCACCCAGACCTAAGTAGGTCAGGGATGCCTCGTAAAGGATCATGGAGCCAAGGCTGAGCGTCATGGAAACGATCAGCTGAGGCAGCACGTTGGGGATCAGATGCTTGAAGATCTTACGCACGGTGCTGTAACCCATTGCTTCGGCTGCAACCATGTATTCCTGCTCGCGCAGGGAAAGGATCTGACCGCGTACCAGTCTTGCCGTGCCCGACCAGGAGATCAGCGCAAGAAAGGCCATGAGGTAATAGATGCGGTGCTGCGGCTCGATCTCAATCGGGAAATTCTCGGTTTTACTCCATGCATCCAGCACCGTACCCACGACCAGCATGATCGGGATACCGGGCAAGCACATCAGCACGTCACATACGCGCATGATGATATTGTCCACAATGCCGCCAAAGTAACCGGCAATGCCGCCGAATACCACACCGATGGCAGCGATGACGAAGACTGTCAGAAAGCTGATGGTCAGCGAGATTCTGCCGCCGTACATCAGTCTTGCCAGTACGTCCTTGCCCGTTTTGTCCGTGCCGAGCGGATGCTCCCACGAGGGCTTGGCAAGCGAGTTGGTGGTTTCGTGTGTTTCCTCAAGCTGATAGTAGGAGTGCTCCACACCGTTTTCATCCACGTAGGTGATCAGCGTTTGAATATACTCTGTCTTACCCGAATAGTCTACCTCGGTCTGACCCCATTGCGTGTAAAACAGAGGGCCAAGCCAGCAGAAGGCAAACAGGAAGACGATCAGCACAAGGCCAAGGATAGAGAGCTTGGAGCGGAAGAAGCGGCGCATGACCATGCGTCCGGGGGACATCAGCCGCACGTTTTTGTCCAGCGGCTCGTCCTGTGCGGGGGCATTTTGTATTTTGTTTTCAGTATCGTTCATACAGCAGCCTCCTTAACCAAGCTTGACTCTGGGGTCAACCACTGCGTACATGATATCGGCAAGCAGTACGCCTACGATACTCAGTACGGCCAAGAAGAGGTTGTAGCCCATGATAAAGGGAATGTCGGCAACCAGCGTGGCCTGGTAAGCCATGTTACCGATGCCGGGCAGGCCGAACACCTGCTCGGTAATGATGGCACCCGAGAAGAGCGAGGGCAAAAGTCCTGCCAGCGAGGTGACAAGCGGGATCAGCGTGTTTCTGAATGCGTGCTTGTAAATGACCTTGGTTTCGCTAAGTCCCTTGGCACGGGCGGTACGGATGTAATCCGAGCCCAACACCTCGAGCATATTGGTTCTGGTCATTCTCATTCTGCCGCCGATGCTCAGCACCACGACGGTGGTAATGGGGATGACGAGGTAGGAAACGTAGTCAAGCAGCAGCGCGATGCCCGAATAGTCCATGGATGCCGAGCCAAGACCCGAGGATGGGAACCATCCCAGCTGCATGGCAAATATGTTTTTGAGGATCTGCCCGAAGAAGAAGGAGGGCAGGGAGATACCGATCATGACAAGGATGGTGACGAAGTAGTCGCGGAAGGAGTATTGGTGCGTGGCCGCCGTGATGCCAAGGGGAATGGCGATCAGGAATTCAAACACGGTTGCAATGGCCGCCACCGCAAAGGATACCCACATATTCTGGGCTATGACGTCGGCAACGGGCTGCTGGAATTTGAAGCTGTCGCCAAAGTCCAGAAATTTCAGGGTTTGCGTACCGTCGTCGGCTGTATCCATGTGCGGGATGATCTTTCCCACCCAAGTGAAATAGCCCTTGATAATGCCGCCCACCGTGCCGTCGGTGCCGTATCCGTATTCTTCCTGCATGGCCTTCATGGTTTCCTCGGTGACGCCTTCGCCCTTGGCGTTGATCTCGGCAATCTTGGTCGAAATGTAGTCCATGGGCATCAGCTGGATTAGCGTGAAAATGATGACGGATACGCAGAACAGAATCAGAACCGACAAAGCAAGTCGTTTGATAATATATTTCAGCATATTTGTGTACCCCCTTGATTAGTTTGCGAATTCGATCTCCCAGATGTGCTCAAGCGGAGACGTATAGGGGTTGATCTCTGCGGGCAGGGAGGTGGAATCGATCACTTTTGCATTGTAAGCGTACAGGGTTTTTCTCTGGTAAACGGGGAGCTCGATAGCAAGATCCAGCACGTATCCCATTGCTTCCTTGTAAAGCTCGGTGCGCTCGTCCTGGTCTGTGGTCTCACGTGCCAGGTCAATGACCTCGCTGAGCATGCTCAGAATGGCATTTTCCTCGGGATAGGAGGCGGGAGAGCCCAAGATCTCGCGGTAACCCCATGCCAGCGTACTGGATGCGGTGGAGTTCTTATGGTAGACCTGATACATATCGGGGTCAACCGTCGTACCCCAAGCTGCAGCCCAAACGGCCAGAGAGCCGGTGGAGAGCTTGGTCAGCGCCTGAGTATCGGGAACGATCTCAATATCCCAGCCGCACTCGTTGAGCAGTGCCTGCGCACTCTCAAAGACCTTATAAGCGGGGTGGTCGGTCAGGTCTGCTCCTGCAATGGTAAAGGTGATGGAAAGTCTGCTGTCACCCTCGGAAACGCCCGCTGCCGCCATGTAATCCTGAATGGTCTGCTTGGCGGTTTCGCGGTCGAAGTTGATCGCGGGGTACTCGTGACCGTTGTCACGGCTGGGGTTGCCGTTTTCCATGGGATATGCCCAGCTGACCGTGGACATGGGCCAGTAAATGGTACTTGCCGTACCCGTGCTGTAGTATTCCAGCGCAAGACCGGTGTCCATTGCACACATGATGGCCTTACGCAGGTTGATATCCTGCACTTTGCCGGCATTGATGCCGATGTAACCGTAACCGAGCTGATCGGTGTAGGTGCTCTTGATGCCTCTGGAGGCAAGATTGTTGATGCGCTCAATGTTTTCCTGCGTGTACTGGGGGGTGACGAAGTGGACTTCTCCCTTTTCCAGCGCGTCCAGCGCGTTGGTGGCGCTGACTACCTGATAGCGCAGCTTTTCGATCTTGGGCGTACCCATCATGAAGTTTTCGTTTGCCTTGAAGTAAACGATGTTGTTGACGTAGAATTCTGCGCCCGTGGGGTTGTCAGCGTTGTTTCTGTTGGTTGCCTTGTAAGGGCCTGCGCCCACGGGAACCTTGGTGACCTCACTTGCGCGGATGGTGTCCGACATAAAGTCAAAGGATCCGTAGTCCACACCGAATTTGTTATTGGGGATATCCACGGTGTAGCCCTGCGCGTAATAGTGTTGGGGAGCTACCGAGAAGGCGAAGTTCCAGATCGCCTTGGGGTCAACGCCGTTGATGGTGATCTGCAGCACGTCGTATTCGTCGCGGTTGGCGGGCGTACCGTCTGCCGCGTGCTCGTGCGCAACGGTGTAGTAGCCGTTATTGGCTTCTACTTCGTATACGTCGGTGGTGTGACCCAGAGAAACGATACCGGAGATGTTGGGAACCAGCAGCGTGCCGTCGCCCGACATGTTCTCGCGCAGAATGACTGACGTCGCCTGTGCGCTGTATTCGGTCAGCAGCGTGTTGGCGGTTGCCCAATACTGCAGAATGATGTGCAGCTCCTGGTCGATCTTCTGGTTGTAAACGTACTCGATCGCCTTTTCCTTGGTGGTCACAACGTCGGGGGAGTAGTTGCGGGTCACCTTTTTGATCTTGGTTTTGATATCCTTGTTGGTCACAGGGTCTTTTTCGTACTCAATGGTGACAAAGCCCTCGGCAAACATAAAGGATGTGATTTCATCGAATTCACCCGTTTCCTTGTAAGGCGTGTCGGTGTAGGAGGCAGAGGCGGACACGTAGTCGGTCTCCAGCTCCTTTTTGAATTCGGAGAGTGTCAGCTCGTAGTCTGCAAGCAGCTGGTCTGTGGTAACCGAGGCGTGATCGTTGGAAACCGCCTCCTTGTAGCCCTTGGAAAGGCCTGCGCTTGCAATGGCTGCTACCATGGTATCGTAATCTGCGCTGTAAGAGCCTGCGGTATCGGTTCTGCCCACCTGCTTGTACAGGTTGATCAGCTCGTTGATGCGGTTCTTTGCGCGGGAGGAGGCAAGCTCGGCAATGACCTCGCTTGTGTCGTCCGTACCCGATCCCTTGGTCTGCGTGCGGTAGTCCTGCAGGCCAACGATATCGGTGGAGTACATGGTGGAGGAGCCTGTGTAGACGGGGTCGAGGTAAACGTACATGTTGAACAACACGTCCTCAATGGTCAGGGGCTCTCCGTCCGAGAATTTGATGCCGTTTTTGATGACAAAGGTGTATGTGGTGGTATCTGCGATATCGTCGTAGTTGATGGCGTAATCCTTGACTACGACCGCTTCCTCGTCACCGCAGGCAACCGTGACCTGGCCGTTTTCATAGCCTGTGGTCAGCATGGCGATCTGCGTCATGGCAACGATGGTCGCATCGGGGGCGGTGGTGGAATAGAAGGGATTGAAAACACCGTCAAGCGCGTCGGTCATAACCACCAAAGCGTCGGGCTTCCCAGTGTTTTGGCCGCATGCGCTCAGCACGCACAGCGTACTGAGCAGCATAGCAGCACAGAGAAGCAAGGAAAGGATCTTTTTATTCATTTGTTCGTATCCTCCTTTTGTGTTAGTTCTGTTCACGTTTGGTGATGATGACTTCACCTGTTTCGGGGTTGAAGGTCAGGATGACGCGGGTTTTGTTGTCGCCCGTCGCCTCAACGCTGACGTTTTCTGCGCTGATGCCTGCCGTATTGCCGGCACCGGCAATCAAGCCGTAGGTTGCGACGTCCACGTCGTCAAGGAAGAGCGAAGGATCGATCAGGAGCTTACCGCTGACGGTCACGTTTTCAAGCGTGGCCTGATCCGAGATCGTGCCTGCCAAAAGACCGATGGTCGAGCCCTGCAGTCTGGAACCGATGGCTGTGTAGGTCACGTTTTCAAAGGTAAGGTCGGTAATGCTTGCGCCTGCACCGATAAAGCCGAACAAGCCACCCTGCTGTGCGCCGTTGGGCTGAACGACCGTGATGTTGGACATCTTGTGGCCGTTACCGATGATCTGACCTGTGAATTGGTTCTGACCCTTGTAGAAGTTGGTGGGCCAGATCGCACCCTTGACCGAGAAGTCGAGGTCTGCTTCGATGATGTAGTTGCCGTCCGCTCTTGCGTGCTTGTAAAGCTGCTTTGCAGAGCTGATCTTGAACCATGCGCCCTCCCACAAATCCACGTAAACGTCCATTGCGGGGGTGTTGCTTGTACCGTTTTCGTAGTTGATGTCAAGTCTGACGGGCTCGGTGATGGGCTGCGTCATTTCTTTGTCCGCGTAGATCGCGTTGGGTGTGCCGTCCAGCTTGGGGAATGCGCCGCCCAGCGAAACCGCGCCGTTGTTCCATGCAGGAACCGAGAGCTTGGAATTGGTGTAGGTCTGCAGCAGGACGGGAGCACCGCTCTGGTCGAGCTGATTGAGGTTATAGAGGTTGAATTGGATGCCGGGAACCCAAGCTGCGTAGAGCGTCAGAACCTCGTCCGCACCGGAATCAACCGAGGCGGGATCCACGCGCAGCGTGTCCGTATCAAAGTCCCAGCGGCCGGAGTAGATCCAGCCCTGCTCTCTGCCCGAGATCTCGGTCAGCTCACCGTATTCGTCCAAGGGTCTGCCCTGTTCGTCCACGCGAGGCTGACGGTCTGTGTACCAGCCTGCCAGCACGTGACCTGCGTAATCGACCACGTAAGCCTGCGCACCGCGCTTCTTGTCCTGCGGATCGAGCAGCGAGATCTGCACGTTGCCGTCCTCGTCCACCGTGTAGTCGTCCAAAGCGAAGATGTCCACGACCGTGACGTCACGGCCTGCGAACTGTCCTTCGCCTGCATCAAAGCGTACGCTGACGGAATATCCCTCTTTATCAAGCTGCTTGTAGGGATCCTTCCACTGCGAGCCTGCGGAGGAGAAGAGCGTGACCATCATAAGCACGACCGCTGCGCAGATCGAACCGATGGCGATGATGGTGAAGATCTTGCCAAGCGGCACGGCGGAGAGCAGCTTTGCGAGCTTACTTTGCTGTCCGGGCTTGCCAAAGCTGATCGGCTTGTGCGGCTTGTTGAGCTTGACCGGCTTTTCCGAAAGCTTTGCCTTGGCTACCTTGCGCTTTTTGGCAGCTGCTTTGCATTCAGCTACGTATTCGGGTGTGAATACCTTATGTGCAAGGATCGCGCAAAGAATCGCAAGGATCAGGGAGAGTGTACCGACAATGCCGAGTGCGATCGAAAGCACCAGGGTGACGGGAACGCCCTTGGGCGTCTGCGGCTGCTCGGGAGCAGTAGAATCCTCGCCTGCAAGTGCTTCCAGGTCTGCAATTCTGCGCTCTGCGGCAGTCAGCTTTTCAAGATTGGTGACCAAAGCCTTCTGCTCGGTGGTGGAGATCTTGTCGTAAGCGGCTCTTGCGGCCTCTACAAGATGCTTGTGCTCAAGGGTCACCTTTTCGGGAATTGCGTCGATGGCGGCAATGGCTGCAAGCGTAATATCGTCTGCTGCTGCGCTGCCGTCCACGAAGGTGTCAAAGTACTGTGCAAAGATGAAGGAATCGTAGTGGTTCCCGTTGATCGGTCTGACCATGGTGATGGGGGAGTCAACGTGGCCCACGTAATCCATAAAGCTTGCACCGTAGTAGGTGTTGTAATAGTTGGTGTCGGCATTCCACATGTAATATTGGATAATGCCAAGACCGGGCTTTGTCAGGGTAGAGCCGTCTGCTGCGTAGAAGGTGTAATCACCGGTTGCGGGAATATTGTCGTAGCTTTCGTGATACAGTGCGTCAAATTCCTCCTCAAGGATGGGTGCGTTGTAAGAGGAGAAGGTGACAAGACGCAGCTCATCGCATCCGAAGAACGCCTTATGACCCAGTGCGCGCAGCGTGTAGGGGAGGATGACCTGCTTGACGGGTGTACCCGCAAAGGCCATCGCGGAGATGCGAACCGTATCGTCGGCTACCTGAACCTTGGTGTCGTCGCCCGTATAAGTGATCATTTCAAGACCCTTGGGAACCGTGCGGTACAGGTGACCGTCAATGACGTGTACGGTGTCGCTGATATCAAAGGTGTAGACGACGGTGGGGTACTCCTTGCCATTGAAGGAGGTGGTTTCAACCGTGGAGAATTTCTCCAAACGGCACATAGCGAACGGGTTGTCGCCCAGTTCCTTGAGTGCCGAGCCAAGCTTGACGGTGAAATCAGCCGCGTTTTCCTTATAGAACGCGTGCGTGCCGATGTAGGTTGCATTCGAAAGGTCTGCGCCGGGCAGGATGGAGTATGCGAACGCATAATCGCCAACGTAGCAAACGTTCTGCATGCCGCTCACGCTTGCAAGGGCGGTGTCGTATGCGAATGCGCCCTCGGAAACCGTGACTTCGGACGCACCGAAGGTCACGTCGGTCAGCTGATCGCAGTATGCAAAGGCATAAGTGCCAAGCGTCTTGATGCTGCCAAGGGTCAGGCTCTTGAGTGCCGTGGTATAGAAGGTGTTGCTGCCGATCTCGGTGACCTTGTCAAGGTTGATCTGGCAAAGGCTGCGGCAGTACAGGAAGGTTTTATCGGGAATGGTAGTCACACCGTTGCCGAGCTTTACCTTTTCCAGCAGCTGGCAGTAAGCAAAGGCTTCGGTGCCAAGCGAGGTTACGCTGTCCAGGCTGACAAAGGTCAGGCTGGGTGCGAAGTATCTGTAAACGTACTCACCGTTGGCGTCTACCACAGGGGAGGTAAAGGTATCGTCGTAATAGTCGTTATAAACCTCACCCGAGAATGCGTAAGAGCCGATCGAGGTCACGCGGGAAAGGTCAATGTCCGAAAGGGAAGCGGCATTGTAGAAGGCGTAGTCACCGATGGTCACGCCATCACCCAGCGTTACGCTTTGCAGCTTCACGGCGCCGTAGAATGCGCGGTCACCGATCTGTACACCGTCACCGATGGTCAGCGAGGTCAGGGGGGACTCAAATGCCACGTGGTAAATGGTGGTGAAGACGTCGTTGGGCAGGGTTTCTGCCTCGATCTTCATATTGTTGTAGCTGCTCAGACAGAAGGCTCTGTTGCCAAGCACTACGTTGTTGCCAACGGTGACGCTTGCCAGCTTCTTGCATTCCGCAAACGCACCGGTGCCTGTGGTAATACCGTCGGGCAAGGTGACGCTTGTCAGTGCCGAGCCGCTGAATGCGTATGCACCGATGTAGTCTAAGTGATCGAACGAGGGAGCGGTGGTAAGGCCCGTGTTTGCAAAGGCGTAGTCACCGATCTGCGCAAGATCCCCAAGCGTGACGCTCTTGAGCTTTGTACAATCCGCAAAGGCGTAAGGCGAGAGCTGCGTGACGCTCGGGAGCACCACCGAGGTGATGTTGGCGTTTCCGGAGAATGCGCCCGTGCCGATCGTGGTCACGTTCAGATCGGGGGCAAACTCACCCTTGGTTGCGGGTGCGACAAGGATCAGCGTGCTGCTTGTCTTGTCAACGACGTAGGAGAGGTTTTCGCCCGTGACGAAACGGGAGTTGTCCTTGTCGATGGTAATGGAGGAGAGCTTTGTGCCGCCGAATGCGTTTTCATTGATCACGGCCACGTCCTTGCCAAGCGTAACCTTTTGCAGGTTCTTTGCACCTTGGAACGCGCCTGTCGGAATAACGGCGGTATTGAGCGATACCTCGGTCAAAGATTCACAGCCCGCAAAGGCGTATTGACCGATCTTGTAAATGGGAGCCTTGATGGTCAGCGTGCGCAGGGAGGAGTTGTTGGCAAAGGCGTGCATACCGATCGATTGAATGCTCTCGGAAAGGGTTACACTGCCAAGAGATCTGTTGCCTGCAAAAGCGTAGTCTGCAATCGCCACAGCGCTGTCCAGCTTGAGCGTGCCGGTCAAAGCACAGCCCTCAAAGGCGCTTTCATTGATGAACTTAACGTTTTCCAAGCCCACCACGTTCTTGAGCGAGGTGCATCCGTAGAATGCGCCCCAGTCAATGCGGGTCAGCGTGGAGGGGAGTACCACGCGCTCAAGCGCGGTCAGATTTGCAAAGGCGTAGGACGAAATGGTTTCCACGCCCTCGGGAATGACCACTTCCTTGATGGTATCGTCACCGATATACCAGATCTTGGAGCTTTCGGGGTCTTCTTCGGTGATTTCCTCGGGGAGCTTGTCAATGTAGTCGTAGTTGGAGAATGCGAACTGGCCGATCTCGGTCAGCGACAGGCTTTCGGGAATGACCACCGTGCCGCCAAGGCCGAAGTAATTCTGCAAAACGGGGCCGGAGGTTACGTAAGGATCCTTGACCTCGATGCTGATCGACTTGGAATAGTAGGTGGATTTTCCGTCCATCATGACAGTTGCCGAGATGGATGCAAAGCCCTCTTTCTGTGCCACAATGGTGCCGGTTTTTTCATCAACCGTCACGATATCGGGGTTGGAGGACTCGAATACTACCTTGGTGTCGGCCGGGAAGTAAGCGTTGAGCTTGTAGCGAACGGTGACCGATTCGGAGGGGTACATTTCCAAAGCATAATTGGTCGAGCCGAATTTGGCTTCGTCACCCGTAGAGCCCAAAGTACGGTCGGACGAGTTGACGAAATGGAAGGCCTTGTCCACGTAATATCCGGTCAGGTCAAAGTAATCGGTGACCGGTTTGTCGTATTGCACGTAGCCAACGTCGCCTTCAGCCAGTACCTTGACGCGGAATTCGTAGAAGTTTTTGTTGTCATAAGGGTCGGTAATTCGGATACGCGTCAGCGTTCCGGGTGTGACGGCCACCAGCGTGTTGCCCACAACTGCCACGTTGTCGGGGTTGAAGGTCACGTAGTCAAGCAGGTCTGTCCAGGAGTCGTCGGGATACAGCACGGGGTTGAGCTCGTACGTCTGATTGGGCGAGAGCGTCAACGTGGGCATATCCTGTTCCTCGGAGGGAACGAAATTGGCGAATTCGGGCAAGTAGAAGTCAACGTACTCGTCGGGCAGACCGATCTCGTAGGTGGCTTCGTTCATGGCGTAGTCGTAGCAGGTCAGCGCAAAGGTGTTCTTGTGCGCAGCTCCCGATTTGATGTCGTCAATGTAGTCGGTCAGCTCAATGATGACCTCGGTGGTGGAGTTATATTCGGAATAGATAGCAGTGACGTATTTGCCAAAGGACTTGAAGATGTAGCCGGATTCCTTAAGGCCGACGTATCCTGCCTGCATACCCATGGCGTAGTGGTTATCGTAGATCGAGACCTTCGCGTACAGGCGGTTGATCTTTTCGGACTTGTCGTATTCGGTGTAGAATTCGGTGTTTGTTACGGCAGGTGCCTCAAAGTCGGTGTACAAGGGGAAGGTCATGGTGTTGCGCAGGTTGGTGTCCGCGCCGCCGTCGCCGTAGTCCAAAAGGCCCTTGATGGTGACGGTGTATTTGGTGTTGTTCTTGAGATTCTGCTCAATGGCAGAGAATCCAACGTCCAGATTTGCGGGATAGATCGAGGGGCCGCCGTCCGAATAAGACTTGCGGATATATTCCTCGGTGCGCTCAAATACCACCTCGCCCGTGGAATCCTCGGTAATGGTGATGTTGATCTCCTTGGCACCGCGCAGCATGCCCAGCCACACGTATTCCAGTGAGTTGATCGCACCCTCCTGGTTGGAAAGCGAGATGTAATCGCGGTTGGCGGAAATCTTCTTGGATGCGGGATCCTGAATGAAGTAGAAGGAGCCAAGGTAGCTGATGTAGTCACCGTAAAGAGAACCGATGGGACGGGACGCGTAAGCGTCGGGCATGGTCTTGTCCTCAAAGTCGATGGCATCGTCCAGCTCGTCCTTGTTGGTCTCAAAGTATTCGATATCGAACATGGGAGCGCGAGTCCAGTCACCGTAGAAGGCAAGGAAGGGGCAGCCTAAATCAACCGTGCCTTCGCCCTGTGCGTCGAGCTGTACAAAGCCCTCAACGTACATGCCGTTTTCAAAGGAATCGTTCAGGTATTGCTTATCAGCATCGCTGAGTGTAACGGTCAGCTCAACGTCTGCGGTCGTGCCTGCGCCAACGGTCACGGTCTGACCGTCCTGCGTGCCGCCGCTGACGGCGGTGACAACAACGTCAGCACCCTCCAGCAAATAGCCCTCCTCGGTGACGACGGTATTGCCGTCCACCGTTTTGGTTTCACTGACGCCCTCGGTCATGACGATGGCCGATACGTTGTACGTCAGAGCCGTGGAGCCGAAGTTCACAATCGAGAATTTCAGAACGTAAACGCCCTCTTTTGCGGGATCGTCACCAAGCTCAATCTTGGATTTGTCCATGATGGAGCCGTCAAGTCTGTCATAAGTCTGCAGATATGCGGTGGTCAGCGCGCATTCGTCCAGGTTTGCAAGACCCGCACCCTGCTTTCTGACCGAGTAAGGCAGTCCGTTCTTGCCAAGCACCACGTCCGCGGTGGACATCAGCAGGCGGTTGACAAGGGCTGCAACCTCTACGTCGTTTGTAGCGAGGTGGGAGAGGTTTTCCTTGACGTACTGGCGCAGAAGTGCCACAACGCCCGACATGTTGGGCGTTGCCATGGAGGTACCCGAAATGCGGTCGTAATCCTGACCGGGAACAGCCGAGAGGATCGAGCCGCCGTGCGCGGTGATCTCGGGCTTGATCTCAAGGTCGGGAGTGGGACCCCAGGAGGAGAAGCCGGACATGAAGGGGCCGGAGGTCTGCGCGCGGCTGAAGGTGATGGTACCCTTGCCTGCGGCTTCCAGCATTTCACCGTCGTCCTGACTGATCGAGCAGGAGGGAATGGTGGCGTCGCCCACGTTCATGCGGATCTCACCGGAAACGTTGTTATATACGATCACGGCGGCAGCGCCCTTCTGCTGCGCGACGTTGACCTTTTCTTCAAATGTGGTGGAGCCTCTTGCGACAAGCGCGACCTTACCGGTCACGTCGATGCCGGTATAGTCTGCCGAACGGCCCGCACCGGGGATGACGACGAATTCCAGCTCCAAAGAATCGGTGCCTTCGGGCAGGATGTCCTTGATCAGCTCTTTTGCCTCGCCCGCTCTGTCCGCGGAGTCGGTAAAGTAAATGATCTTGCCGTCATACATCATGTAAGGGGTCTTTGCGCCTTCGATCGAAGCAACGCAAAGCGCACCTGCGTATGTGGAAGGAGAGCCGACGGTAGCCGAGTCGGGATTGGAGGTAAGACCTAAGTTACCGTTCTTTTCCGAGCCGTAGGTCGAGTTGTAGCTGTTGGAGGCTGCAACAACAAGGCTGATGCCGGCTTCGCGGATATGGTCGTAAACGCCTGCAATCTGCTCTTTTTCGTTCTCGGTGGAGAAGCCGCAGGAGGTACCGATCGAGAGGTTGATGACGTCAACGCCCAGCACCACGCAGTCTTCCAGCGCGCCAAGGATCCAGGAGGTGCGCGCCTGCGTGTCGGTATCCGAGAAGATCTTCATGGCAACCAGCTGAGAGTTGGGAGCAACACCCGTGATGGTGTCGTCGCGGCCGGTGATGATACCCGATACGTGCGTGCCGTGGTCGGACTGGATGGGATATACGTCCGAATCCCTGTCCGCATAGTCAAAGCTGTAAGGCACCTTTTCGCTGATGTAGACGTCCGAGGCGGTCAGACCGCTCTGAATACCGGCGGCCTCGGTCTTGCCGACCAATGCCTCAACGTCGGCAAAGGTCATGCCCAGCTTGCTTCGATCAGCCGTAAAGTTGTTTACGGAGAAGGCGGTGTGGTAGTAGTCAAGACCCGTGTCAAGCACTGCCACAACCATGCCCGTGCCGTCGTATGCAAAGTTGGAGGAGTCGAAAATACCGGTTTCGTATACGTCCACCGTATTTTCCACCAGCTGCGTTTCGGCAGGTAGATAAACCTCGCCGACGATAGGAGTTGCTTTTCCTTCCAGCAGCTCGTCGACCTTTGCAAGGTCGCCTGCCTTGACGGTGATTTCAAAGCCGGAGAGCACGGTGTTGTACTCAATACCAAGCTCGTAATCCAGACCCGCTGCGTCAAGGTCGGCAAGCAGAGAAGCTTGCTTGGCAGCAATTTCTTGCTTGACAGATCCGGCTGCCTCGGAATTGGCAAATTCGGAGAGGGACAGGTCTGTGTCAGCCTCCTTGTAAGCGTCCATGACGCTGGGGAGGTCGGTTTTGATGATCAACGAGATGATGTCCGTGTCCGAAACGGTGTCGGGCAGCTTGTGCACCACGCTGCTGTCAAAGAGGCTTTCGGTGTTGGTTTGGATCTCACCGTCGAAAAGACCGATGTAATCGGTTTTTTCTGTGCCCTTTACGGACAGCGAGGACATGGTCAGAAGCGTGGACAGCACCATAAGAAGGGCTATGATGCTCGTGATCACTCTTGCGATTGTTTTGCTGTTCATTTGGTGTTCATGCCTTTCGTGATTTTGTTCTTTTTACTCGATTTGTAAAATAGGTAAAAATGTCGATATACATTATTATTATATCACATCTCGCGCGCGTGCGCAAGTATAATATTATGAATTGTATTTGTATATAAGATATAAAATAAACGGACACTAGATAAAGATTACATGAAAATACCACAAAAATAGGAAAGGAATTTGATAAAGAAAACAAAGCTCTTGATTTTTTTCTGGACTTGTGGTAGAATAGTACCAACAATTACTATTTTATAATCGGAGAGTCTGCGCAAGCGGAGCTTTCCGACTGACAATGCTATGAAATATAAAATACGTAACAGGAGAAAGCAAATGAAAAAATTCAAAAAAGCAACAGCCCTGATGCTTGCGTTACTGATGGCGCTGGCTGTTCTGTTGACCGGCTGTAATACGCCCGGCACAGGCGAGGAGGACACCACCGACGGTGGCAGCTCCGAGCAGACCACGCAAGCGGATACTACTCAGACTCCCGGTGACAGCACGACCGAAAAGCAGGCTTACACGGTCGAGGTCAAGTCGATCGGCGGTTTGGCGTTGGAGGGCGTGACCGTTATGGTTTATGCCGACACCACACTGGAGGATCTGGTCAATTTCGGCACGACCGATGCAGAAGGTAAGGTCAGCATTGAAATGCCGGTCAAGGATGGCTACGTGGCAGTTCTTTCCGGTCTTCCCGCAGGCTATGAGACCGAGCCTTATTATGAATTTATCGGTGGCGGTGCCAGCATTTATGTGGTTTCCCGCGTCATTTCCGATACCAATATCAGCGGTGTTTCCTATAAGGTCGGTGACGTCATCCGTGACTTCACGGTCGTGGACAGTGACGGTACCTCTCACACCCTTTCCGAGATCCTGAAGGAGAAGGAACTGGTCGTGCTCAATTTCTGGTATACCACCTGCTCTTGGTGCGTAGAGGAATTCCCCTATATGGAGGCAGCGTACCAGAATTATAACGAAAAGGTCGAGATTCTGGCGCTTGACCCCTACGGAACGGATACCGAGAGTGCAATTTCGGATTTCAAGGCCAACATGGGACTTTCCTTCCCTATGATCAAGGATTATAACGCGCTCTACAGCGCGTTCGGTGTAACCGCATTCCCCACCTCGGTATTCGTGGATCGCTACGGTGTGATCTGCCTGATTGAAGAGGGTGCTTTGATCGGTGACCAGCCCTTTACCGTGGCATTCGATCACTTTACCGGTGACGATTACGTGCAGGGACTGTACACAAGCGTTGACAGCCTTGTTCCCGAGGTTGAAGTTAACGTTTCCATGCCCGATCCTTCCGAGATCGCAGCTGCGATCAACGGTGAGGGCTTCAACTGCACCTACCGTGCAGAGGAGTCCGAGGAATATAAGGACATCACCTGGCCCTTCGTGCTGGGCGAAAAGGACGGTTATTCGTGCATTGTGCCCGCAAACACCGGTGTGGCAAACTCCTTCTCGATCATTTACTGTGACGTTACGCTTAAGGCAGGTCAGGCTGTTTGCTTTGATTTCTTCTCCTCCAGCGAGCAGTATGGCGATGTGCTGTACACCATCGTGGACGGTGTGGACGTCAACAGCATTTCGGGCAGCATGGGCTGGACCAGCTGCTATCCTTACGTTGCGACCGAGGACGGCACCTATGAGCTTGCCTTTACCTACGTCAAGGACGGTGACACCGATGAGGGCGAGGATACCGTTTATATCAGAAATCTGCGTATCGTAGATTTGGAAAATATCGATTCTCCCACCTATATCCCCCGTGAAGTCGCAACCGACCGCGCCGAGGACGGCTTTGGCTACAACAAGTATGCAGAGGTCGTGTTCAACGAAGCCGACGGCTATTACCACGTTGGCACTGCCGATGGTCCGCTGCTTCTGGCAGACCTGATGAATTATACGCAGTTCAGCCAGCAAACCGTGTTTGATATGGCTTACAACGGCTTGATTGCCGAGGATTTCTATGACAGAGCCGTGGATTACTTCTCTTATGCTTCCAACTCTCAGCTGGCGGGTGTCTGCACGGTGAACGCTGAGCTTGCGGAACTTTTGCGCGAGGTTGCAGCCGCAATGGGTGCCGAGGGCCACGATAAGGAGTGGCTGCAGATGTGCATTTACTTTGATGCGTACGGCACGGGCGGTGCACAGCTGGTTGACCCCATTCAGGGTCTTGCTCCCTTCTGCGCTTACAAGGCAGAGCTTGGCGAGAACAATTCCTTCACCTATAACCGTGTGATCATGCCCAGAGGCTTGCTTGCTGAGTTTGTCCCCACTGTTTCGGGTGTATACCGCATCACCTCGCACTCTGATCAGGACGTGGACGGCTGGATCTTTGACGAGAACCGCGTTGAAATGCTGGTTTACGAGCATTGCGAGAGAATGTATTTCGATATGGCCAACGTTTCCATGGTCTATTACATGGAGGCAGGCACTCCCTACTATATTGACATTGCTTATTGGGACGTTTACGGTGTTGGTACCATTCCTTACACCATTGAGTATTTGGGCGAGAGCTACGATTACTTCCGCACCTGCGCTCCCGGTTACTTCACTTATTACGAAACCGAGGATAACAACGTGACCAATGAGATCGTAGGCCTTGGCATTGACGTAGCACTTGGCGAGGACGGCTATTATCACGAGCTGAGAGCTGACGGCAGCCTTGGCAGCATCATTTACGCGGACTTTACCAGCGTTTCCACCATCTTCAGCCATTCCATCGTGCAGATGATCGAAATGGATGCCTTCAACTTCAAGTATACCGAGGGCGATTTGCTGATCCTGAGCTACATGGAGAGATATCCCGAGAACACAAAGGAAAAGCTACAGGAGATCTGGGGCGATGCCTTTGAGGAATATGCCGAGGAATATATGCTTGACGAGGTGCTTGCAGGCAAGTATCACGGTGCGGGCGACGATATGACCGAGATCGCAAGAAAGTATGCGGGTATGACTCTGCCCTCAAGCGACCAAGCTCCCGAGCTGGAAGGCTGTGTAGCGGTCAACGCTGAGTTGGCGGATATGCTCCAGAAGCTGATGGATAAGTACACGTTCGAGGGCGTGGACAATTCCTGGATCAAGCTTTGCTTCTATTATCAGCACCTGGGCGCGTAATTTCCGGATTTTTTGCCGAACCCTTTGCCAAAAAGGGTTCGGCAATGCCGTCTTGACCGCAGGTTTTGAGCGGGATGAAAACTTAAGACATTGAGGTTTTTTATGAGAATTCTTACAAAGAACAAGGCTTTATGGGCGCTTGTTGCAGCCGTGGTATGTCTGTCCTTGCTGCTTGCCGCATGCGATGGTGGGCAGGGGCAGGGAACTGAGAGCGGTGAGCAGACGACCGAGCCTGTAAAAGAAACCGAAGCACAAGCCCTGGGAACGGACAGCGAGGCCGATTCCGAAACCGATGATGTGCAAGGGGATACGGAGAATACCGAGCAGCAAACAGACCCGACTCCCGAAACCGTCACTTATACGGTCAGCGTGATCGGCTCGGACGGAAACGTAAGACAGGGTGCTGTCGTGCGCTTCAGCAAAAACGGAGAACAGGTCGTTATGGTTCCCACGGGCGCGGACGGTACAGCGGCTGCCGAGCTGTTGCCTGATACGTATGACGTGGTGATCGATAATATTCTCGGTGAAAAATATCAAACCGAGGGCTGTGTTCTGACACCCCAAAGCACCTCTCTTACGGTAAGATTGTACGGAGTTCCCGCGGAGGGTGAGGAGATCTACGCATACTCCGAGAGCGTAGGCGATCATAAAGCATATCTTACGTACAAGATCTCCGAAGGCAGCTACTATGTTACGATGAGCGCGGATGATATGACCTATTATCTGTTTACCGCATCGCACGGAGGTACCTTCCGCATCAGTACGGATGCATCGGTTCCCGTGTCGATCGGGTATTATGGTTCAACCTCTTACGTTTTGACTGAGTCGATAGCAGCAGAGGAGAACAATGCCATTACCGTGGACGTTTATGACGATATGGTTTTCAACTATGCCTTTGTCATCGGTGTTAAGTCCGAGGATGCAGCACATAGCGAATGCGTTTTGACGGTGGAATACTTGTCCGAGCGCGAAACGACCGAAAACGACATTCCTTGGACCGATCTGATGCCTACAAAGACGCTGACACAGTATACCATGGGTGCAGGAACGGTCAAGAATTTCGCGGTGGACAGTGCACCGATCACGATTGTGTACAGTCAAGCAGACGGTTATTATCACGTGGGCAGCGAGGATGGTCCTGTCGTGCTTGTCAATCTGGATAATAATTCGCAGTATATGGATGCGCTGACCACGGTGTGCAGCAATATGCGCCTTGGCGTATACGTGTACGACGAGGACGGAAAGCTTCTTTCCAAAGACAGCTACAATGAGCTGATCTGGGCATACAATGCAGTCAGCGACGGTGGCTACTATTCGCTGGATGATACGCTGCTGGATATGCTTAAGACGGTTGGCGACTATATGGGCTGGTATGATCCCGCATCTCCCATGTACCTGTTTGAGGGCGTGGCACTTGAGCCTGCCAATGCATATCTGTTTGCTTGTGTCTATCTGCAATAATTTCTGCAATTATTTTTGTGAATATTTAGGAAACAAAGGAGAATTACCATGAATTTCAAGAGAATTTTCGTGCTGCTTGCAGCAGCCTTGATGCTTTGTGTTGTGCTGACTGCCGTTGCTTGCGACGGTGGCGAGGGCGCGGGCACCCAAGAAACTACTCAGGCGACTACCGAGGAAAACACCACCGAAGCTCCTGCAACAGAGCAGACTACAGAAGAAATTACCACCGATGACGGCAAGGTGACTTACACGGTCAAGGTCGTTGATGCGAACGGTGCGCCCGTAGAAGGCGTTGCCGTGCAGTTCTGCGACGACAACGGCTGCCGTATGCCCGTGGCGACCAATGCCGAGGGCGTCGTAACCCTGACCGACGTCGAGAGCAATTTCCACGTCACGCTGGCAAGCGTCCCCGCAGGCTTTGCAGCAGATACCACCGAGTATTATTTTGACGGTGCAGTAGAGCTGACCATCACCCTGCAGGCGGAGTGAGAGTAAAATAAAAACAGCCCATAGGACTGGTGAATTAGCGAAAAAATTAACACGGAGATTGCATCAAAATCAATCTCCGTGTTCGTTTTTCTCACCTGAAAAGATCCCAACCGTAGGGGGGCGACGTCCTTGATTGTCCGAGTGGATACAAAAAAACACTCTGTAGGGACAGTCGAGGACGCCTGTCCCTACAACTGTTTTTATGCGTATATCGGTTTCATATTTTGACAGAAACAATGATGATTCATCCCTGCTTTTTCGCTAATTTTGTAGCCCCATCGGGCTTTTTTTATTTATTGAATCTTCTCTTTGCTTATCACGATGGCGGTCTGCAATGCGCCAAGGGTGATGGTGGCGCGGTATTGGTAATCATTGACGCGGGTGAAGGTTGCGGGCAGGATCTGCTCGGTGAAGGGATCGTACAGGACGGGATCGGACAGAGAATTGTTCAGCGTGATCTCGATCGTCTGTTCCTTTTCCTCTGCATTGACGAACAAATAACTTGCTCCTTTGCGTACAGTACACTTGCAGACCACACCGTGCGTGGGTGCGGACGCAAAGCAAGGAAGCGTGTCGGTGGGGATATGAGAGAATAATTCCGCCTCGTTTTGCACCACGGTGGAGAACTTATGCTCGGAAATTGCAGGGAATATGCTGCTTTGTGGGGAAAGAATGATCAAGCCCTGATCAGCGAATTTCTGCAGGATCGCAGCAAGACGGTCTGTCAGCTCCATGGGCGGCAGAATTAGCGTGGAGTAGACCTTGTCCTGCGGTGTGTGCAGGAAACCGTCCTCCATATAGCATTTTTCCAGGTAGTCGCAGTCGGTAAAGTCAAAGTCGATCTGGCGGTCAAGCAGACCGTACATCAGGGAGCGCAAGCCTTCTGCACAGGCGTTTTCCTCGGCGCAATAGCTGCCGTAGGATGCGTCCGAGCCCTTGTGGTGCATCTGGAAGGTTTCGATGGGGTAGTAGAGCATGACGTACGCCAGATGTCTGCCATGCATCATTGCGTCAGCGCGGCCAAGTGCCTCGTTGATCTGCTTGTAGAGCGCGGGCTCTGCTTGCTGTTCGCTGTAGTAGGAGGTGAAAATATCCACGCCCAGCGCGTACTGCAGGCTCATAGAGGCATACATCTGCATGGGAGTGACCTTGCCGCCCTGCGCGTGTGCCGAAACCTCGCTCATGACGTGGGGACGGCCGTATGCGTGGGCGATCGAGGAAACCAGCTTGGGGGTAAAGGCATCGTTGTGTACCTTCATGGGGATCGAGTGCAGCATATCGATGCCGGGGGTGTGCATGTGGCGCAGAAGTGAGAAGAAATTGCCCTCAAAGACCACGTGGTGGCGGATGTCGTCCTCCAAGAGAATGTGACCCGAGAAGGGAAGTCCGTGCGCGTCACACCAGTTGGAAAGCTGTGCAAAATAGCTTTGCTCGTAAAGGTCGGAGAGCAAACGATAGTAATCGTATCTGACCTGCTTGGCCCATTCGTTCTTGCCAAAGAACAGGCAAACGAGGGAGGGCGCAAGCGGGTAACCGTAGCGTGCCGAGAACTGGTTTTCCAAGTCGCGGCCAAAGGAAACCACGGGGTAGAGCGGGATCTCGTCGTCGTATGCGTCGTGTACGCGCGGCGGGTACAGGCCAAGGTTGATGTAGCAGCCCATGAGCGAGGGCTCGTCGGTAAACATAGCCTCGATCTTTCCGTCGCCCTCGGCTAAGTGATGCTTGGTATATTCATAGCAAGGCTCGTAGGTGTTGCAGATGAATTCACGAATGGCATCGGGGTTGGTGACGTCCACGTATCTGCGCGCTTCGCATACGTTGTGCTGGGCGTGCGTGCCCTCGTAAAGGCGCTTTTTGACAAAGAAGCAAGCCAGCGCCGGAGCATCCGAGGGGTTTCTGAGCGTCACGGACTGCGTGGTTTTGCCAAATACGGCATGCACGGGTGCGAAATCGGTGATTTGACCGTCGGCATAAGGATAGGTTGCAGCAAACAGAAAGCATTCGTGTCCGCGCGGCAGGTCTTGCGTTACGCTCTGCTCGGGGGCAAGCTCGTGCGTCACAAGTGCAATGCCAAGCGCCTCGTAGTCGGGGTTGGCATCAACGGTCAAGCCGCCCGCACTGCCGCTGGGGTAGCCCTTTTCGTCGTAAAGCCATACGCGCAGACCCATCTCGCAAGCTACGTCAATAGTGATGGCCATTTTTCTCCATTCCTCGGAGTCGGTGGCGTAATTTCTCCAGGACACGTTGGTGACCACACCGCCAAAGCCTTTGTCCGCAAGGCCTTGCAGACGTTTTTTTGTGGCAGCGCGGAGTGCGTCGTCGTCTAAGGTGGGGGCATTGACCAGCTCGTGGGTGATCTTGAGCGGCAGGTATTTGTTTTCAACTGTTTTCATCCTCGGCTCCTTTCTCGTTGTAAGGTGTCAGATCGATCTTTGCAAGCTCGGCTTGCGAAATTCTGCCCTTGGTTTTTTCATAGTAGGCGATATTGTTGCGCAGCATGAAAAGGAACTGATTGTTGGGGTTGCGGCCCTCCTTTTGGCTGATCAGGATAAACTTGCGCAGCATGTCTTCGGACATATGTAAGGTGAATTCATGTTGATTTTTCTGTGCCATGATAACCTCCGTGCGTTTATTTGGATGTCGGAACGACCACTGTGCCGATATTATAATATCTCAGGATTTTAAGTGCTTTTTCGGTAGCTTCGAAGTAAACTACACATTTTTCGTCCCCCAGCTTGAAAATGCCGTAGTAAAGGTCGGGTGCATTGATGGATGACATGCAGCGGAAATCGCGGTTGCATTTCTGCGCCGTCACGTAAGCCTCGGCTGCCTCGTCGTAGGGCGCGATCTTCTGAAAATCGCGGATGTTGAGGGTGAAAAGCTTTTTTCTGGTTCTTCCGCCCCAGATGGTGGTGAAGGTGATCTCGCCCGAGAGCGTGGAATACTCGTATTCGGGGCTGACGAAGCGCCAGGTGAAAAAGATCAGCACCCAGTCAAGTAAGGGCAGGAACGTGATCGCCCAGGGGAAAGTGAGCAGGAACGCCAACAGATATGCCAGATTAAACACTATGTACAGTGCGATCATCATGATGCGTCGCCATCTCCAGATGCCCTCGCTTTTTTGTTTGACGATATATTCGTATTGATTCATTTTATGCCTCCTGTATGCAATTCTGTCTAAATTATACCATATGTACGGGGGATTTTCAACCGATTTGTGCGATTTTTTGCACGAATTATCCGTTCGCCCTCTTGATTCGCACGCGTGTTTATAGTATAATATTTATAGTCAACTAAAGTGCTATACGGAGGTGCTACAATGAAAGCAGTCATTACTGTAACGGGCAAGGACAGCATGGGCATTATCGCAGGTGTTGCGGGCAAGTGTGCCGAGCTGGGTGCCAATATCGTGGATATTTCGCAAAGCGTTCTGCAGGAATATTTTGCGATGATCATGCTGGCGGATATCGATCATCTGCAAGTGGATTTTTCGGAGTTCGTGGATGAGTTAGAGGCGCTTGGAGAGCAAAAGGGCCTTTGCGTTCAAGCGATGCACGAGGAAATCTTTAATACTATGCACCATATCTGAAACGGGTATTTGCCATGATCGAAACCAGAGATATTTTAGAAACCATCAACATGATACGCCAGGAAAATCTGGATATCAGAACGGTCACGATGGGCATCTCGCTCCTTGACTGCGTCAGTGATGACGTGAGCGTGCTGTGTGACCGTATTTACGATAAGATTACGACCAAGGCTGAGAAGCTGGTCGAAACGGGCAATAAGATCGAGAAAAAGTACGGCATTCCGATCGTCAATAAACGCGTATCGGTCACGCCTGTGTCGCTGATCGGCGGTCGGGCTGACCGTGAAGGGTACGTCAGGATCGCGCATACGCTGCAAAGAGCAGCGGAGCAGACCGGTATCAATTTTATCGGTGGCTATTCCGCACTGGTACACAAGGGCATGACGCAGGGTGAGCGCGAGATGATTCTGTCCATTCCGCAGGCTTTGGCCGAAACCCAAATGGTGTGCTCGTCGGTCAACGTTGCGACCACAAAGTCGGGTATCAATATGGACGCTGTTGCAATGATGGGTAAGGCGATCAAAGAGGCTGCGTATCTGACGCGCGACAATCAGTCGATCGGTTGCGCTAAGCTGGTGGTATTTGCCAACGTGCCGGAGGATAACCCCTTTATGGCAGGTGCGTTTCACGGTGTGGGTGAACCGGATACGGTGATCAACGTGGGCGTTTCGGGCCCCGGTGTGGTGTCCAGCGCCATTGCGAGAGCGGGGGATTGCGATCTGTCGGCTCTTGCGGATATCATCAAAAAAACAGCGTTCAAGATCACGCGCGTCGGCCAACTGGTGGCAAGCGAAGCGTCAGCAGCATTGAACGTGCCGTTTGGCATTGTGGATCTTTCTTTGGCGCCTACGCCTGCCGTGGGAGATTCGGTGGCGCGTATTTTAGAGGAAATGGGCTTGGAGAGCACGGGTGCGCACGGCACCACGGCTTGCCTTGCTATGCTCAACGATGCGGTCAAAAAGGGCGGTGTCATGGCCTCCTCGCACGTGGGCGGACTTTCGGGCGCGTTTATTCCCGTTTCCGAGGATGCGGGCATGATCGCAGCGGTTGAGCGCGGTGCGCTTTCGATTGAAAAGCTGGAGGCTATGACGGCAGTTTGCTCGGTCGGACTTGATATGATCGCTGTCCCGGGTGACGTGGATGAGGCGGTCATCTGCGGTGTGATCGCGGATGAAATTTCTATTGGAGTGGTGAATAATAAGACCACGGCGGTGAGAATTATCCCTGCATATGGCAAGAAAGTGGGGGATAGCGTTGATTTTGGCGGCCTTTTGGGTACTGCGCCCATTATGCCTTTGCGCGAATATTCTCCTGCTAAGTTTATTGGTCGTGGTGGCCGTATTCCTGCCCCCATTCATAGCCTGAAAAACTAAAAATACGGACAAGGAGTGTCTTATGAAATTTGAAAAAGACACGGGTGGATTTGAGAAAGTGGTGGATGTAGCCACGAAATGTGTTGATACGGCCGATAAAGTGGTGAACTTGGTTGGCAAAGTCGGAAACGCGGGAAGAAAAGTGGGAAAAATGAAAACCTCCACCAAGGTGGGACTGATGGTTGGCGGTGCGCTGGCATTCTGCCTGTTCCCGTTGCGCTTGGCTTACGACAGCGAAACGGGCGAGGGTGAATACAAATCCCTGATGGTTGGCGTCAAGCGCACGCAGCGTCCCGAACGCTCGGCCCAAGAGGTCACAGCACGCGGCACGCACAGCGTTTCTTGGGAGCTGTTTCCCACCGTCAAGGTGCGCCCGGAGCAGGTGGATCCCTGTGAGCTGCCCCCTGCGCAAAGATGCGAGCCTGTCAGGGCAGTGCCTGTGCAGGCCCATAAGGTACAAAAAGCCAGACCCGTCGTGCCTGTCAAGCTTGCAACGCAGGAGGAAAAGGCATGACACCGATGCAAATTGCAGGGCAGATTTTCAGTATCATTGCTATGACGTTGATCATTCTTTCCTTTCAGTTCAAGCGTCGTTCGCTGTACTATATCATGCAGATCAGTGGCAACGTGTTTTTTGCCATCAGCTTTTTGCTGCTGGGAAACGTGGCGGGCGGGCTGATGAATGCCATTGGCATTGTGCGCGGTGTGATAATGCTTTCGTTGGGCACACGCAGAAAGCTTTGGGCGCTGGTGCTGATCAATGCGTTGTTTGTGGGCGGTGCAGCGTTTGCGGGTACTGTGGGCGGTGACGGCTGGGCTTGCCTTGTGTCGTTGGCACCTCAGATCGCGGGTACGTTTTCCATGTGGTATGGCTCGGATAATGCCATCCGCTGGGTACAGCTGGGCGTCATTTCGCCTTTGTGGTTGGTCAATAATACGGTGATCTCGCTGTCGATCGGCGGCATTATTTGTGAAGCCTTTTGCATGGTGTCTACGGTGATCTATCTGATACGCGTCAGAAAAAGCAAAAAAAGTGCGTAAAGGACTTGAAAATTGTACCGAAACGATGTATAATGGTATTCGAAACCGCGAAAAATCGTAAGGAGAACGGATATGGACGCCCAAAAATTCAATCAGCTGATCAGTCAGGCGGTCAGTGATGCGGACTTAGTCAGCGCAGAGATCCCTTCCATTGATTTGTATCTGGAGCAGATATTGCTGCTTGTGGCTGATAAAAACAAAGAGGGAAGCGCTGCGGCTGACCGTGTGCTGACCAAAAATATGATCAACAATTACTCCAAAGATGGGCTGATCACGCCGGTCAAGGGAAAGAAATATTCAAAAGAGCAGATCGTGCAGATGTTGGTGGTGTATTCGCTCAAGAATACGCTGTCCATTGAGGATATCAAGCGCGCTATGGAGAGTATTTATGCCAAGGAGGATTACTCGGGCGAAAAGCTGATCGCAGCCTATGATAAGGCTATGGCGATCAAGCAGTCGCAAAAGCACCGCTGTCCCGAGATCGTAGAGGAAATTTTGGCAGCCGAGGAGTTGGATACGGAGAATAGTGAGGATTATTTTGTGGCGCTGCTGGCAGTTGCCTCCTTGTCGGTCTATTTCCGTAATATTGCCAAGGCGATGCTGGAGGAGTACCCCTTGCCCGTGAGTGATGAAGAGAGAAAGCAGCGGGAAAAGGAAGAAAAGAAAGAGCGCAAGGCGAAGAAAAAAGCAGAAGCTGCCGCTGCAGCGGAACAAGCATCGGAGGATAAGGGATGAAGCCTGTAAATGAGCTGACCACCCCCGCGCTTGCGTACCTTGGTGATGCGGTCATTGAGCTGTACGTCAGAGAGGCGCTGGTCGCGGCAGGGTATTCCACCTCGGCTGCACTGAATCAAAAATCGCTGGACTACGTCCGTGCGGGTGCGCAGGCAAAGGCCATGCAAAAGATTTTGCCCATGCTGACTGAGGCAGAGGCTGCCGTGTTCCGTCGCGGCAGAAATATGGGACACAGCAACACGCCCAAGGGTGCCACCGTGGCAGAGTACAGGTCTGCTACCGGTATGGAGGTGCTGGCGGGGTATTTGCACGTGCAGGGAAAGCACGAGCGCCTTTACGAGCTGCTTGGCGCAGCGTATACGTTTGAAAATACAGATGTTTGATTGATACTCTGCGGGCGATTCGTGAATCGCCCCTGCGGAATGTCAAAATAGTTCGAAAACACAGACCCATAATGCGTAGGGGCGATTCACGAATCGCCCGCTACGCGCACATATATATAACGAAAGGAAGTTTTATCATGAGCAATCCAAAGGTTGTATTGCATATCAAGGAGTATGGGGATATTACGCTTGAGCTGTATCCCGACAAGGCACCCGAAACGGTGGCTAATTTTGTTAAGCTGGTAAGCGAGGGCTTTTATTCCGGTCTGATCTTCCACCGCGTCATTCGCGGCTTTATGATCCAGGGCGGCGGTATGGATGAGGGCTTCAACCAGAAGCCTGCAAAGTCGATCAAGGGCGAGTTCCGTTCCAACGGCTTTGCGCAGAACGATCTGCGCCATACAAAGGGCGTGATCTCCATGGCAAGAACCCAGGTCAAGAACTCCGCATCCTCCCAGTTCTTTATCATGCACGCCAATTCTCCCCACCTGGACGGTGAGTATGCAGCGTTCGGTGCGGTTACCGAGGGTATTGAGGTTGTGGACGCCATCGCAGCTACAAAGACACGCAGCGTGGGCTGGTATGACGACGTACCCGTATCTCCCATCGTGATCGAGAGCGCAGAGGTCATTGCGTAAAAGCGATCGCAGAGAGAGATGAAATGAAAAAACAAAAAAGCAGGAGTCACAGTGTTGAAGACTTCTGCTTTTTATTTACGTTGCCCGTCTTAAATATCGTGACGGATATATTTTGCACCGCCGATGAGGTAGTTGATGCCCGACCAGACCGTGATGACGATCATGGCAGCGGTGGTTGCAAGCGAGATGGGCATATAGGTGGCCATGAACGCAGGCACGTTAATGCCGGGGATCGCGTAGATCAGCGGCTCGATGATGACCGCGCAAATGCAAACGATCTGCAAAACGGTCTTGATCTTGCCAAGCATATTGGCAGCAATCACCTGTCCGTCACCCTGCACGGCCAAAAGACGAATGCCGGTCACGGCCAGCTCACGGAAGATGACAGCCACGGTAGCCCAGATAAACAGCGCGTGGATCGACTCATAATCCGATTTGTACATGATCATGAGCATAGCACCAATTACCATCAGCTTGTCTGCAAGCGGATCCATGAATTTGCCGAAGTTGGTCACCAGTCCGTATTTACGGGCGATCTTGCCGTCCAGCATGTCGGTCAGCGAAGCGACAATGAACAGCACCACACCTGCGACGTTGCAGATGACGTGTGCGGTGGTTCCGATGTCAAAAAGCTCCGGCACGGCCATGACTGCCATAAAAATGGGTACCATGATCAGACGCAGCAGAGTCAGCTTATTGGGGAGATTCATTTTCATACTCATATCCTCCGTTTATTTGGTCTGTACAGCCTCACCGAACAGGTCGTAGTCGATCACGTCCGAGATCTGTACGTCTACGTAAGAGCCGGGAGCGGGACGGTAGGTCGCGCGGAAATATACCTTGCCGTCAATGTCGGGGGCATCGGCGTCGCTGCGGCCGTAGCAGGTTTCGCTGACGGGGTCGTAGTCCTCGCAAAGCACGCGCACGACCTTGCCGATCTTTTGTTCGTTCAGCTCGGCACCGATCAGCATCTGCTCCTTCATGATGACGTCGTATCTGTCCTGCTTGATCTGCTCGTCGATCTGATCCGGGAAATCGTAAGCGGGAGTATCCTCCTCGCGCGAGTAGGTGAACACGCCAAGGCGGTCAAATCTCGCTTCTTTGACAAATTCGCAAAGCTCCAGAAAATCCTCTTCGGTCTCACCGGGGAAACCCACGATAAAGGTGGTGCGCAGCGTCATGCCGGGGATGGTGCGCAGCCTTGCGATCGCGTCCTTGATCATCGCGCTGTCACCGTGGCGGTTCATAGCCTTCAGCATGCGGTCGCTGATGTGCTGAATGGGCATGTCGATGTATTTGATAATGCGGTCGTTGTCGCGAATCTCGGCAACAAGCGCGTCGGTGATCTTGTCGGGGTAGCAGTAAAGCAGGCGCAGGCGAACCGATTTTGTCGCGTCGGTGATGGCGCGCAGCAGCTTGTCCAGCGCGTATTCACCGTAAAGGTCAAGACCGTAGCGCGTGATGTCCTGCGCAATGATCGAGATCTCTCGCGCACCCAAAGCCTCTAATTGCACGGCCTCCTCTACCAGCTCCTCGATGGGACGGGAGCGGAATTTGCCGCGAATGCCGGGAATGGCACAG
Organism: Clostridia bacterium; assembly: GCA_017452945.1. The sequence continues at coordinate 30,719 of JAFTLD010000004.1, forward strand.
TAAGCGCAGCGGTTGTCGCAGCCCTCACCGATTTTCAGATAGGTCGCGTATTCGGGGGTAGTCAGCACGCGGTCACCGCCCAGAGCAACCGTGTTTTTGTCCTCTTTGGAAAAATATTTCTGCGGAATTTTTGCGGTTACTGCCTTGATCGCGTCCACAATGTTGTGGATCGAGCCAACGCCCAGCACCGCGTCAACCTCGGGCATTTCCTCGATGATCTGCTCTCCGTAGCGCTCGGCAAGACAGCCCGTGACGATGATTGCTTTGAGATCGCGGTGCTCCTTGAGCCAAGCCACGTCCAAAATGTTGTCAATGGCCTCTTTTTTTGCGCTCTCAATAAAAGCGCAGGTGTTTATAATGATCACGTCCGCCTCAATGTCCTCGGGGGTAATTTCATAGCCCGCCTCGGCAATGTGATGCAGCATCACCTCGGTATCCAGCTGATTTTTGCAGCAACCGAGAGAAATAAAACCAATTTTCATATCTATATACCTCGTTCCGTAGTATACCATTTTGTATTATAGCATACAGGCGCATTGTTTGTCAAGCAGGCAGAGAAAAGAAAGGCATACACAGGGGACTGATGAAACAGAGAAAATATTGAAAAGAGGGCTGTCTGAACATATCGGAAAAGTTTCATATCGTGATGAAAACCACATTGACTTCTTCCTGCAATCGTGATAAAATAATGGTAGTTATCATTTTCATCGGAGGTCCCATGGCACTTATCAAACCCAACAGATTGATCGGCGACCGCGCGTTTTACAAAACGCTGATCACGGTCGCGCTTCCGATCATGCTGCAAAACGGCATTACGGAATTCGTTTCGCTTTTAGATAATATCATGATCGGTCACACCGGCACCGAGCAGTATAATGCGGTGGTCATTGTCAATCAGCTGGTGTTCGTGTATGCGGTCTGCGTGTTTGGCGCGATTGCGGGCGCCGGCATTTTCTCTGCGCAATTTCATGGCAACCGTGACGAGGAGGGCGTGCGCAACGCCTTCCGCTTCAAGCTGTATGCTGCGGGGGCTGTCATGCTGGTGGCGGCGTATCTGTTCATTTTCCACGGTGATGATTTGATCTCCTTGTACCTGCACGATACGGGAGAGGAGGTAGACCTTGCACTGACCTTGGAGTACGGCTTGCAATATCTGCACATCATTCTGATCTGCATGGTGCCGCACGCGCTGACGCAGGTGTATGCCTCGACGCTGCGCGAAACGGGAAAAACCGTGCCTCCCATGATTGCAGGCAGCGTGGCGCTGCTTGTCAACCTGGTGGGCAATTATCTGCTTATTTTCGGCAATTTCGGCATTCCCGAAATGGGTGTGCGCGGTGCTGCGCTTGCAACCGCTTTGGCAAGATTTGTGGAGTTTGGGATCGTCGCGGTGTATACGCACGCCAACAAAAAGAAAAATCCCTTTGCCAAGGGGCTGTACCGCACGCTGCTTGTGCCGCGCGCTCTGATCGGTAAGATCATGGTCAAAGGGGTGCCGCTGCTGGCAAATGAGATTTTGTGGTCGGGCGGCATGGCCGTGCTTGCGCAGTGCTATTCTGTGCGCGGACCTGTGGCGGTGGGTGCGTACGGCATCACCAGTACCATGAGCAATATGTTCGGCATTGCCATGCTGGCGCTTGGTAACGCGGTTGCCATTATCGTGGGACAAAAATTGGGTGCAGGGGAGATCGAAGAGGCAAAAATTGCCGATTCCCGCCTGATCTTCACCTCCACGGCCGCCTGTGCCGTCATTGGCGGCGTCATGGCGCTCACAGCCCCTCTGTTCCCGCAGCTGTTCTCGGAGGTATCGGAGGAATCGCGCGCGTTGGCGGTGGACATGATCCGCATCGCGGGCCTGATATTGCCCTTCAACGCTTTTGCACACTCCACCTATTTTACCTTGCGTTCGGGTGGCCGCACGCTGTTCGTGTTCGCGTTTGACAGCGGCTTTATGTGGCTGCTTTGCGTGCCTACAGCGTTTATTTTAGGACATCTGACAAGTATTCCGCTCGTTCCCATGTACGCCATCGTGCTCTCTTTGGAGCTGATCAAATGCGTGCTCGGCTTCTTCTTTGTCAAGTCGGGCTTCTGGGCAAAAAATCTGATAAAGGAGTCATAGGATCATGAAGCATCTGACTTACAAGACCGATCTTTGTGTGGTGGGCGGCGGCCTTTCGGGGCTTTGCTGCGCCATTGCAGCGGCAAGGCACGGAATCAAGGTCGTCTTGGTGCAGGATCGCTCGGTGCTTGGCGGCAACGCGTCAAGCGAGATACGCATGTGGGTTTGCGGTGCAAACGGTGACGGAAATCGCGAGAGCGGCATCATCGAGGAAATCATGCTGGAGAATTATTATCAGAATCCGGGGCTGAAGTTCCCGATCTGGGACAGCGTGCTTTACGAAAAGGCCATGGCCGAGCAAAATCTGACGCTGCTGCTGAATACCTCCTGTTTGGATGCCGTCATGGACGGGGATCGCATCGTATCCATCAAGGCGTGGCAGTCGAATGCCGAGACCTTCCACGTTGTCGAAGCCAAATATTTTGCCGATTGCTCGGGGGATTCGATCTTAGCCCCCTTGAGCGGTGCGAAATATACGTACGGCCGCGAGGCAAAGTCCGATTATGGCGAGAGCATCCCGCCCGATGTGGCCGACCGAAAGACCATGGGCATGAGCTGCCTGTTTCAGATCCGAGAAACCGATCATCCCGTCAAGTTTACCCCGCCCGCATGGGCGTACAGCTATCCGAGCGATGCGGATCTGCCGTATAAATCGCACAATAAGGGCAGCAATTTCTGGTGGATCGAGGTTGGCGGTGAGTGGGATTGCATTCACGATACCGACCGCTGCCGCGACGAGCTCTTAAAGATCTGCTACGGTGTGTGGGATCACATGAAAAATCACGGTGATCACGGTGTGGAGAATTGGGAGCTGGAATGGATCGGATTTTTGCCGGGCAAGCGTGAGAGCCGCAGGTATATAGGCAAATACGTGGTCACGCAGAACGACGTGGAAGCCGAGGGGCGCTTTGACGATATGGTTGCCTACGGCGGCTGGACCATGGACGACCATTTTCCCGAAGGGTTTTACTATACAAAAGGTGAGACGACCATTCATCACCCGGCTCCGCAGCCATGGGGGCTCCCTCTGCGCTGCATGATCTCGGAGAATATTGAGAATCTGGTGTTCGCGGGGCGTAACATCAGCGTTACGCACGCAGCGCTGTCCTCCTCGCGCGTCATGGCTACCTGCGCGGTGCTTGGTCAGGCGCTGGGTACGGCTGTCGCACAGGCGGTCAAGGACGGCTGTCACGTCGCAAACGTGGACATTGCGCGATTGCAGCAGACCTTGATGGACGACGACTGCTATCTGCCGTGGCATACAAGAAAGATCTCTGCGCTCTCGCGTACAGCCGATTGCAGCGACGAGGTGGTGCGCAACGGACAGGATCGCGGGGAGCAAAACGCGTGGATCGGCAAGGTCGGGGACAGCGTGACCTATACCTTTGCGCACGACGAGCAGGTCAGCGAGATCCGACTGGTGTTTGACAGCCATCTTGACCGCGATTATGACAACATGCCTTGCAATTATCCGCTGGTGCAGACCAAGTACAAGGTACCGCATACGTTGATTGACGCATATCGCATCGAGGGCGAGAGCGAGAATGGCGAAAAATTTGAGCTCTGCGTGGACGAAAATCATCAAAGATTTGTCAAGCATCGCGTGGATTGGCGCGTCAAGACCGTGCGTTTTGTGCCGATTTCCACGTACGGCTGTGAGCAGTTCAGACTGTTCGCGTTTGATGTGAAATAAAAAATACTCTCATGCATTGAATGAATTCGCGGAAGGGGAGATCCTCCCCAGCGAAATTTGGTGCAAGATTGTTTGTAGGGGAGGCGTTTTTGCCTCCCGTATGCCAACAAAAAAGGCAATATCAAACCCACTCGGGAATGATATTGCCTGTTTTTTCGCTTTATATTTGCTGCATTGCCAAATATTCCTCTGCGTGGTGTGCGGCAACCGCACCGTCGGCAGCCGCGGTCACGACCTGGCGCAAGGCCTTGGTGCGCACGTCGCCTGCGGCATAAACGCCCTTGATCGAGGTCTGCGTGCTTTCATCTGCCACAATATAGCCCTGTGCGTCAAGCTCCAACTGATCCTTGAAGAGCTCAGTGGCGGGGCAGCGGCCAATGCTGACGAACAAGCCGTCGATGGTCACCTCGCGCGTGTCCCCCGTGGGCAGATCGGTCAGTGTCACGCTCGTAATTCGCTTGTCTGCGTGCAGGGCAGTGACTGCAGAGTTCCATGCGAACTCCACGTTTTGCGCTTGCATAAGCGGTGCGTGGTAGATCCTTGTCGCACGCAAGGTATCTCTGCGGTGTACCAGGATCACCTTTTCACAAAGTCCGGAGAGGTAGAGTGCATCTGATGCTGCGGAATTACCGCCGCCCACCACCATGACCGTTTTGCCCTTGTAAAAGCGGCCGTCGCAATGCGCGCAATAATGCACGCCGCGACCGATCAGGGCTTGCTCGTTTTCCAGCCCCAAAGGACGCGGAGAAGCACCCGTGGCAATGACCACGGTGCGCCCGAAATATTCTCCGTCGGTGGTGAGTACGCGCTTGATTGCGGGAGCGAGATCCACCTCGGTGACCTCAGCGTATGCGCTTTTGGCGCCAAAGCGCTCTGCGCCCGCCATCATTTTCATGCCAAGCTCTATGCCGTCAATCCCCGCATCAAAGCCGGGGTAATTGTCAATGATATCGGTGGTAGCCATCTGTCCGCCGGGGCAGATCTTTTCAAGCACCAGCACGTCAAGGCCTGCGCGCGCTGCGTAGAGCGCTGCTGTGTAGCCGGCCGGGCCGCCGCCCAGCACCAGCATATCGTGTACGTGTGCCATATCAGAGAAGCGCTAAGATCGCAGCCTTGGGACGCGCACCGGTTACCTGATTGGCAACCTCGCCATTCTTGAGGACTACCAGAGTGGGAATGCTCATCACACCGTATTCCTGTGCCAGTTCTCCCTGCTCGTCCACGTTGATCTTACCAACGATAATGTCATCTCTCTCGCCCGCGATCTCCTCAATGATGGGGGCAACCATGCGGCAAGGGCCGCACCAATCTGCGTAAAAGTCCAGCAATACGGGCTTTTCGCTGCTCTTGATCTCTGCAAAATTTTCCTTTGTTACGTGAATGACTGCCATGTTTTTGTTTCCTTTCTTGTATGAACTGTAATATATTATTGACTTTTTGAGAACGATTTACTCGGTTATGTCTGTCAGCGTGCTGTTTTGGCTTGTTTGCTCGTCTAACTTAACGTTTTTGCAGTATTTGAGCGTGACGCGCTGGTTTCTGGAGTTCGAAAAGTCGTTATCCCGGAAGGTCAGGGAGTCTATGCAAACGCCGTATACTGCGTTTTTGTGGCCGGCATCGAAGGAGTTATTTTCGATCGTAATGTTTTGATGAATATAAGAGGAATAGGTCTTGCTCGGATCGTCGTGATTGGTGGCGATCTGAATGATGCCCAAGGCGTACTCACCGCAATTCTCAAAGGTGTTGTTACGGATGACTACGTTTTTGGCAGGTGCCATTTCATACCAGTATTCCAGATCGGGTGCGAGCAAAATTGCGGCAAGCGCGGTGTCCTTGAAGGTGCAGTTTTCCACCAGCACGTTTTCGGTCTGCAGCAAAAATCCGCGTGCGCGGTTGCTTTGCACCGTGGTGTTTTTGATGGTAACTGCGGGGTGCATGGATGCGTTGGAAATGACCGTGCCGGCGCTGACACCATTTGGCAGCGCATCAAAGGTATAGGTATTTTCATCTGTTTGCGTCACGGTCGCGCGGCCAAGATAAGCAAAGGTTTCGCCATCGTAAAAATCGATTTCATCGCCTGCTTTTGCCCAAGTGCTGCTGAAGGAAAAGCGCGGTGCGGAAACGGTGGCGGTATTGCCGCTGACACGGTCTACTACGTAAGCCATGTCGTGCACGTTGACACAGTCGTCGCCCGGTCGCTCAAAGTGGCAATTCTCAACGTTCAAGCTGCCGCCAAGTGCTGAGATATGCAAAATGTCGGCATTCAGACTCATGAGCGACTGCTCGTTTTGGGGCTTTACCGTCACGTTTTGAAGTGTGGCGTTTTGGCATCTGTCACCTATGATGATGCCACCGTTCAGGGAATTGTGCATGGTGATATTTTCAAACACCATGTCCGTCGAGTTTCCCACGTTTATTACGTAATCCGATGCGGTGGACAGGCGCAGGCATACTCGCGTCCCCTTGGTCAGGTTGCTGACGCCGCCCGCGTCGAGCCCCGTGACGCGCAGAGTGGTGTCCGAAAGCTTTTCAAGCGGGAAATTGGCCGCCGCGTATTGCTCCAGCTTTTTATCCGGAACGCCTTGCTTGGTAAAGGTGTTGATGATCGTCGCATATTCCTCCCCCGTGAATTGTGCGGTGTCGGCAATTTCAAGTACCACCGAGCCGCCGTCCTTGGAGAGCACGGTTCCCGAAAGAGAGGTGGGGATATCGTATCCGAGCGTAAAGCCCTGTACGGTAACGCCCTGACAGCCGTTGATCACAAAGATGCTGGACGAAGCAGTGTAGGCACGGATATCCTCGGGGATATCGGGATCGTCCATGGGGGATTGCGTGGCTGATGTGTTGGTCACGTCGGTACGAAGAACAGTAGCGTTCTCCCCGATCAGGCTGATCTGCTTTTTCTCAAGCAGATATATGGGGAAAGCGATCTCGTACGTGCCCTCGGGGAAACGGATTTCGGTGTTGTCGGGAACAGACAGCAGCTTTTGCGCAAAAATGAGCGAATTGGCTTTTCCGTATCCTTGACCGGGCGTGATGCCCCAATCCTCGGTCACGTTTATTACGGTGGCCTGAACCTCAGTTGAGCCGTCGGATTCGGAGGAAGCGGTGTTATCCGTGCTGTTTGTGCTGTCTGTGCCGTCGGGAACGTTCGGGGAGGTCTCGCAGCCTGCAATAGTGGCAAGGCAGACAAGACCGCAAAGCAGCAATGTGAGCGATTTTTTCATGGCGCGCTCCTTTCGTACGATTTTTTCCATTATATCATATCCAAAAACTTCTGTCAATAAAAAAGACGGCACATATGCAACAAACATACGTGCCGTATTATTGGTCGAAAGCCGGAGTGTGCAAATTATTCTGCGTCGGATTTTTCCTCGCCCTTCTTGCCGCTCATGCGAGCCTTTGCTTCCTCTACGGTTTCGCCTTCCTTGGTAAACAGGATCTCAACAGCCTTATCGCTGACCTTGTTGAAGCCTTCAACTACGCCCTCTTCGATCTTCTTGTAACCGTCTACAACGCCCTGCTCGATCTTCTTGTAGCCTTCCACTACGGTCTTTTCAATCTTTTCGTTGGTATCTGCAATCTTGGACATGATGTAAAATCTCCTTTTTTCTTTTCGTTTTGTTATGAGCATATTATACGGTTTCAATGTTTGAAAATGTTTTAGGAGATATTTTTGTTTTGTTAATTCGTCAAAAAAGGAAGCCGCTTTCGCGGCTTCCCATGGAGTGTGCGTTTTACTTAATCCTTCTTCTTTTTGAGAACAACGGCTGCGGCTGCTGCCATAGCAACTGCTGCAGCGCCTGCTGCGAAGGATTTGCAACCGCTCTTCTGTTCACCTTCGGTCTCGCTTTCAGCGGGAGCCTCGGTGGTACCCTCGGAGAGGTCGGGGGCGGTGGTGTCTGCGTCGGTGGATTCGGTTTCCGAATCGCTTGCCTTGCCGCTGACGTAGCTGAACTTGAAGCGCGCGCCGGGAGCAACGTCACCGGAGATGTAGAAGTCCATGATATCACCGGAGAACTTGGTGTAGTCGCCCTCGTCGTGTACGTTGTCGGTCCAGGAGAAGTTGATGGTGTAGTTGTCACCGCTAAGTCCCAGATCGCTCTTTGCTACCTTGACGGTCATGTATCTGCCGTCCACGGTGTAGGAGCAATCGGCAACCTTAGTGCTCTCGTAGCCGTTGCCGGTAAACTTTTCAAGCACGACGGTGTCGGCACTTGCAGCAGACTTGTTGATCACGTATTCAAAGGTTTCCCAACCCTGATTCTGCTGGTCGGAGTCGATGTAGAGTGTCATCCAGAGCGCATCGGTGTAGGGGGTAATGTCGGCTGCGCACTCTACGTTGAAGTAAACGTATTCGTCGTCGCGTGCAACCTGCGCACCGATGATGTCGTTTCTGCCCGACGTTTCGGTATAAACGAGCGTGCCGTAGCCTGCATGATCTCTGTGCTCGGTGTTGCCGATGTAAGCACCGAAGTAAGGCTCAACTGCCTTCCACTGATCCTGACCTGCGCCAAGGTCGATGGTGGTCTTTGCGCTGGGGGTGGGAATGGGATTTGCGCCCTTGTACTGACGGACAAAATTGACAAGCTGATAGTAGTAGTGGTCCTTCAGATTGCCCTTGGTGGGCTCGATGTCACGGGAGAATTCGTCGTTGAACTGGTCCGGGAATGCGTTGGGAACGCCTGCCTCGGATTCCTCGGGCCATACTTCGTATCTGCCCACGCGGAACTCGTTCCAACCGGTCACGAATACGACGCTGGGATCGACCTCGAGCGCGTAATTCCATTGCTCTGCGAAGTTGTAGCCCCATTTGGAAGCCTCAGCGCCTTCCTTGACGTAACGGTCCTTGTATTCGGAGGTGTAGGAGCGGCCTGCGATGTTGTTGCCGCTCATAGCAGCCAGCGCGCCCACGCCGTAGTCGTGGTTCATAGCTACTCCGACTGTGATCTGCTCTACGATGCCGTTGGCTTTATCCTTGCTGGATGCATAATATTTGGCCTGCGGATACATGGAAAGCCAGCCCCAGGTTCTGAGGTCGGTGTGGTCTACCACGTAGCCGGGCTGACCTGCACGGAAGGTGAAGTAGTTGCTGATTTCCTTTTCCAGAGGGGAGTTGCCGGGGTTAAAGGATGCGGGAATGGCCATGATCATGGGTTTTCCGTCCAGGTAGTACCACAGATTGGGGTAGCGGCCTGCGCGGAAAAGATCCTGGTAGATCGAGGCAACCTGCATGTTGGTGTAGGACTGATCCCAGAAGGGCAGCATGAAGGAGAGCTTGGGCGTCTTCAGACCGTCGGTCATCGCATCATCCCACTCTTTCAGCAGTGCATTGTAGGAATTGTACCAGGTGTGGTCGCCGTTGGTATTGTCTGTGAAAATGACGTCAACACCTGCGTTGGTTAAAAGCTCTGCCTGCTTGCGCAAAACCCACGGGTCATCACCGCGGTAGAAGCCGTAGATGGATTCATTCCACCAGTAGGATTCGTTCTGCTTCCAGATTTCGTTGTTATAATCTCTGATCGCGTCAGGGTATTTCTCGCAGTATTCCTGCAGGTTGACGACGTTGTTGGTCACGAATCCGTCGATGTGCCAGGTCCAGTAGAACATGGCAACCGTCTTGTTGTCGCGCACGGGACCTACGTCCTCATAGGTCAGAGAGGTTCTTCCAAGACCGTCGGTAAATACCCATGTGTCGGGCAGGACGGGATGGGTGTAGATCAAGGAATCCTCGGGAATGACGTACTGCTCGGGTGCTGTGTGGTTGCCGTCAATGGTATCCTTGGGCTCAGAGCACTCGGAGAAGTAGTCACCGTTTGCCGCCTCTTCGGTGAAAACTACTTGCATATCGGGATATGCAACCGAACCGGATGCGGGGAAGCCGTCCTTGTAAACGTAGCCCTCAAAGCCGGTCACCTCGGAGAAGGTGTAAACGGCAGGAGATTTGTTGGCGTTATGTACCAAGAACAGGTAGTCGCCTGCGGGCAGTTTTTTGAAGCTGATGCCCTGCACGGAGTTATCAATCAGCAAAATGCGCTCGGTTGCAAGAGGCTCTGCGGCAACCGTTGCGGAATATGTATCCTTCCATGCGTAAACCGAGATATCCACTTCCATATCGGTCGCGGTATAGGTTGCGAGATTGAACTCAACACCCGAGAAGGGGGCGTTGACGTTCAGACGCATACCACCGGATACGGACATGCTGCTGGGAGTTTTGCCCTTGGAGGTCTTGTAGGGGGATTTTGCAATGTGTGCGTCCGCGGATGCTTGGCAGGTGCCGAAGGGCTCCTCGGGAACGTTGTCGTTTTCAAAGTTGAAGTGCAATTCGGGTTCTCCTCTCTGCTCTACGCCGTTGAGATACAAAAAGCCCTTGGAATCCTTGGGGTTACTGTTGGTCCACACACCAACCTTACCCTTGGGATCGGAGATGTGGAACAGGTATTCGCCTGCGGGCTGGGCGTCAAATCTGACCCAGTTGGTATCGTTGTCCTTCAGAGGTGCAAATCTCTGGGACGCGATGGGCTCTTTTGCCACAGTTTCTTCGTAGGTGCCTTCCCATTTATACATGGAAATGGTGCACTCTGCATCGGATGTGCTGTAGGTGGGAATGCAATAGCCAAAGCCGTCAAACGAGCCGTTGACGATTGCGCGATAGGAGTAGGTCTTGCCTACGGCTACTGCGCCTCTTGTGCCTGTGCCGTTCTGTACGCTGATGCTTCTGGGTAAGCCGCCCTCTGCCATGGCAAGCATGGAAAACGTACCTGCCAGCATACCAAGGCACACAAGCCAAAGCAGCAGCTTTGTGATGAGTTTCTTTTGTTTCATAAAGGTCTCCTTTCGGTTGAGAAATGTTTTCAGGGAGATTCGTATTTTTGGTAATACGATTATAGCATGGTGGCAGTGAAATGTCAATATGGGACACAGGATTTTGTGCAAAAGAAACAAGGGCTGATTCAATTGCGATCCCTTGGAGGTCAGTCAAATAAAGGTACAATAAAACAGCTGGGATACCTTGTTTCATCTTAATCTTGACATTTCACTGCATTCCCAAAAGCAAAATGTGCTGCATTGATTGAAACGGATATGCATAAAGGCGGATTCGCGTTGCAAAGCCTCCCGCAGCGGGGAGGCTTTGCAGCGCGAATCCGTTCCTAAAATCATCCGATTGGGTGAAAATAGTAGCTCTCGATGATATACTGTTGATGTACAGTTTTAGATGAAACATGGTAGTAGGGGGCGACGTCCTCGACGCCCCGGACAGGCGCAAACTAACTTGAAACATGGCAAAAAATTAGTTTATGCTTATCCGGGGCGCCTCGACGTTGCCCCCTACAGCTACTTATTCCGATGTGTAATTTCAGGGACTGATTTGAAGCAGCCCCTTAAATTTCGTATTTGATTTTGATCCTTTGTAGCTTATCTCCGATCGGCTTTGCGCAGATCCATAGAAAAAGAAGATTGGAAAGTACGTAAAGCGCGGTATGCGGCAGCGCGGTCAGCATGGCGGCAAGGTAGGCTTGGGCGTCCATACTGCCGGTAGCCCAAAGCACGCTCCATACGTCCATGACCGCGGAGTAGGCGACGCCTGCGAAAAGTCCGTATAAAAGCAGCCATACGCGTCTTTTTTGCAGCGGCTTTGCGAAAAGTCCCGCGAAAAGTCCTATCAAGCCCCAAGCCAACATCTGAAAGGGTGTCCAAGGGCCTTGGCCAAAGATAAAATTGGACAAAAGCGCAGACAGCGCACCTGTGTAAAAGCCTGCCTGCGGCCCAAGGTAGATGGCGCAAAGCACCACCAGTGCGGTTACGGGCTTGAAAAAAGGAATGATCCTGCCCACGATGCAAAGAGCGATCATCACCGAAACCAAAACCGTGCGACGCGTGCCGATTTTTTTTTGCTCAAAGCCTGCCACGAAAAGCAAAAGCGAGAGGATGGCAACAGCAAGTGAGATGAATAAATGCGCCCGTGCGTCAAAAAGCAACGCACCTGCAAGCACCACGGCAGGGATCAGAAAGGATGGGATGAGGATCGAGAGCCAAAGGCGCAGACGAGGATTTTTGACGTACATCATGCCTCACCTCCGCGGCAGAGCGTGATGACGTCCTCGGCCGTAACGGCATTGTCAAGGTATCCGCGCGTCATGCGACGGGCGGCGGTGGTGTAAAAATTGTTCTCTGCGAAAAAGGCTCGGGGCAGGCCGTCGGAAACGGCAGCACCGCGGAAGAAGAGCACGCAGCGGTCGGCACAGAGCGCGGCAAATTCCACGTCGTGCGTGACGATCAGAATGCTGACTCCGCGCTTTTTCAGCGCGCGTAAAATCTCCAGCAGCCGTTCCTTTTTCTCGGCATCCAGTCCCTTGGTCGGCTCGTCCATGAGCAGGACGCGCGGCTTGGTGGCAAGCACCTTGGCAAGGGCTAAGAGCTGCTGCTCACCGCCCGAGAGGTCGTAAGGGTGAGTGTCAAGCAGGTGCGAAAGGTCAAAGGGCAGGGAGGAGAGATCCACCTTGGCATCGGCAAGCTCCTCCCCTACCGTGTTGCATAAAAATACGGTCTGTACGTCCTGCGGCAAAAGCGACAGGCACTCACGGTACAGGGATTGGTTTTTGTATTCCTTGAGCTTTTTGCCAAAGACCGAAACGCTGCCCGCATAAGGCTTGTACACGCCCGAGGCTACGCCCAGCATGGTGGATTTTCCCGAGCCGTTACCGCCCAGCACGCAAAGCGTTTCGCCTTCGTAAAGTGTCAGCGAAAGGTTTCGCAGCACGTCGGGCGCTTGGCGGTCGTAACGATAATGCACGCTTTTCAGCTCCAAGGCCTTGTTGGCTTTGGGGGCAGCCGCGCTTTCGGGCAAGGATCGGCTGCTGAAGGTGTACTTTGCGATCATTTCGCGCCCTTCTTTTACAGCCAAGGGGTAGGTGCGGTTCCCGATCGCGCAGGCCACGCGCGTGGCCGTGGGCATGGAGGCAAGCAGCAAAGGATGCTGCGCTATGCGCGGCATAAGTGCGCGCGGTGTGTCCGCGCCAAGCAGCCTGCCGTCCTTGAGCACGATCAGCCGATCACACATGGGTACAAGCTCCTCCAAGCGATGCTCGGCAATCAGCACGGTCAGCGAAAAATCGCGGTTGAGCTTTTTGAGTGTGTGAATGAATTCTGCAGCGGCAATGGGGTCAAGCTGTGAGGTGGGCTCGTCCAAAATCAGCAGATCCGGGTGCATGACCATGACCGATGCAAGGTTGAGCAGCTGCTTCTGACCGCCCGAGAGTGCGCTGATCGGCATATCATACCAAGGCTCAATGCCCAGGTAACCGGCCATTTCAGCCACGCGCCGTGCGATCTCGCTTTGCGAGAGCCCCAGATTTTCAAGACCAAACGCAAGCTCGTGCCATACCTTGTCGCAAACGATCTGCTGATCGGGCTGTTGGCAAACAAATCCGATGCGCACGGCAGCCTCCTTGTCGGAGAGCTGCTCTTTGGGGGTGTTTTTGAAGAGGATTTTGCCCGAAACCGCACCGTTGGGGGCAATTTCACGCTTGCAAAGGCGCAAAAGCGTGGATTTTCCGCTGCCCGTTGCACCGCAAAGCACGCAGAATTCGCCCTCTCGGATCGAAAGGGTGAGATTGTCAAGAACACGGCGCGTGCTGCCGGGATATGAAAAGGTCAGATCCTTGATCTCAAGTATTTCCATTTGACCGTGTCCTCCGTTTCTATCAGAATAGGCAAGGCGACGAGTGCGCCAAAGCATAGGTAGCAAAGGTAAGAGAGCGCCCCCGTGTGCTGCAGGTGCAGCGTGGGATAAAAGGTGAACGTCACAGCGCCAAGCGCAAAGGGGATGAGCGTGCCTGCAAAAAGCAAGAGCGTGATGCACAGCACAAGGCCGTCGCGCCACGTAAAATGAAAGATGGAAAAATGCGTGCGCCTGCCCGTACCGTATCCGCGACAGGCCATGCTGCCTGCGGTCACAATGCCGTTTTCCAACGCCCAGGAGAGCAAGATTGAGAAGATGCGCAAGCCGCCGCGGACGCGGTCAATGATGTTGTCCTCCTTGTAAAGCCCCAGAGAGATCTGCGTTTGCTTGATCTTTTTTGCCTGATCCGAGAACAGGGTGACGTAACGCAGTCCCATGGAAAGGATCAGGGAAAGGCGGGGGGAGAGAGAGCCGAACAGGTAAAGCAGCTTGTCGCTTTGCATGACGGCGCGAAAGGATGCAAACCAATACAGCACCGCAAGTATAGCGGCAGCCGAGGTTGCGCCCCAAAGGATCGATTCGGCCGTGATGGGTGCGTCACCCACCACCAAAAGCACGGTGGCACCGTTGTGCGAAAGCAGGGGATTGATCAGCGTGGTGAGTAAAAAAAGCCCCAGAAAGTACAGGTGCGTGCGCGGATTTTTTGCGTCGCGGCGCAAAATGCAAAGCATGATCGCACCCAAAAGCGCGATGCCGAGCAAAATGGGATGCATACAGAACATGGCAATGCCCGCCACCGCTAAAAAATAAACGGCTATGGTGATGGGATTATAGGTATCCAGGGCTTTCATAGCCGTTCTCCTTTCAAAATTGATGTGTGTTAGCGATTTATTGCCCTACGGTCAGAGTGTATTCCCAGACGATCACGTCGCCATCCGAAAGCGTGTATGCACCGCAGCCCACCGAGGGGGAGGTGCCGTTGACCGTATACGTCCAGCCCGAAAGCTCCCCGTGCTGCTGCTCGTACAGGTATTCGATGCCGCGCACGTAAGCGGCATCCCCTGCACCCGACGCGTCCACGTGCAGCCCGTGCTTGCGGGCGGCTTCGGTCAGAATGTCGTAAACCGTATCTCCCGCTTCGATCTCATAGGTCTCTGCGGCAAGAATGATGCCGTCGTCGGGCAGATACTCGATTTCGTCAAGGCCGGGTACGCTGTCGCATCGAATTTGCAGCGTTACTGTGCCGATGGGATTTTGCTTGCTCTCGCTTTGCCCGTGGTAGTAGTCTTCGGGTAGGCGGATATCGATCAGCATCACGGCCGCAAGCAATACGGCTGTTGCGATCCCGACAGCCAAAAAATTCTTGTAATGGCGTTTTTTCAAGATCACAAGCAGGATGCAGACAGCACCGTCGAGGGCGACGATCACCAGACAGGCCACGGGCTTGTAGGAAAGGGACTCGCCGTCGTCTTCCTCCTGCTTTTCGGGGGCGGGCAAGGTTGCGGATTCTGACTCGGATTCGGTCTCCGCACTCTGTACCTCGTCGGGACGCGCGTGATCCAGATCGTACAAGGGTGCCTTGCCGTCTGCAAATCGCAGGTATGCCGTGGCGGCACAAAGCACCTGCGCGGTGGCGGAGGTGCTGTATGCACCGCCCGATTGGTGGCAATAGCTGCCGTCGGGCAGGGCAAAGGCGGCAATCGCGTCAAAGGCTGTGTTGCCGCTTTTGATAAAGCGCGTGTCGGTTATGGGGTCGATCCCAAGCGCACACAGGGCAATGATCACCTGTGAGGCACTCTCGGGATTGGCCACACCGTAGCTGACAAAACCGCCGTCCTCTTGCTGCCTGCTTGAAAGAAGCGCGAGCGCGGACTCAACAGCCGCTGCGGCTTGTGCGTTTTTGTGGCTGTGAGGCGCAAGGGCTTGCAGTACCATGGCGGTCACGTCCACGTCCGATACCGTTCCGCTGACCGCCCAGCCCCCGTCCTGCTTTTGCAGGGCAAGGATCTCGTTTACGATCTCGTCAGCCGAAAGCGGTGTTGCATAGCCGTTATTGGCTAAATGAAGACCGTATGCGTAGCTCATGATGCCCAAAGAGCCGACCGTTGTGTCGGCAATTTCCGAAATATACGCATCGGTGCTGCCAATGGAGGCAAGCACCAGCGCGTATTTTTGCTTGGTTGTTGCCGAGGGGATCGTGTTTGTGTCAAGGTATGCAAGCAGAGCTTGCTCGTAAGCGGAAAAGTCGTAATTTCCGCTTTGCGCAAGGCAGAGGATAAACCATTCCGCACCCGTGCCTGCTTGCGCGGAAAGATCTGTGTCGATCCATTCCTGCGTGCTTGCTGCATCCTGCTGCGAAAAAGCAAAAATGCCGTCAGCAATTTCCTGCGCTTGCGCGGCGGCATCATCGGGGCTTTCGGCCCCGACCGATACCGTTCCCGCACACAAAAGTAAGCACAAAAGGCAGGTAAACAGGGACAGGAGCGTATGTTTCATGTTTTATTTCTCCTTGCGTTTGATCAGGGCGCAGACGGTATAGCCCAAAAGTGTAAACAATCCTATTGCACTGCCCACAATGGCCTTGCAGCCGGTGCTCTCTTCGGGTGCTTCGGTTGAAGGTGCTTCGGTCGTGCCGGCTTCGGTGATTTCCTCGGTGGTAGCTTGGGTGGTAGGCGCCTCGGTAGTAGGTGCTTTGGTGGTTTCCTCGGTGGCGGGGGCATTGACGGTAGCCGTGCATACGGGAGGAACCAGCGTCATGGTCGCATGCGTTGCGCTGATGACGTGCTCACCTGCTTCGAGTGTCAACGTGACCTTGCCCTCGGCGTCGGTCTCAAACGAGGTTGCCTGACCGTCCACCGTGATCGTTGCTGCCTCTACGGGATAGGTGATGGGCGCCCAGTTCTCGTCGTAGCCTGCAGCCGTCAGCGTCAGAGTCACGGATTGCCCTGCGTCGACAACGGTACGATTGACGTCAAAATAGCTGTAAACGTCGCTCCAGTCGGCACTTGCGTACACGAAGGCGGTAACGCGGTCACCGTCCTTGACTGTGTCGGCAAGGCTCATGCAGGAGGCGTTGTTGAGATAATAGCCGAAAGAGCCGGACTCGTCGCCCCACAGCTTGCTCATGGAAAGGCCGTAATCACCGGTGTAGTAGCCGTAGCCTGCCTCCGCACCGCCGTCGTAAAGATTTTGGTGTGCGATGTAAAGTGCGTCGTTGACGGTCAGCGTACCGTCCCCGTCAACGTCCTCAACGGGAACAGCGGCCTGCGCGGCAACAAGCTCGCCTTTCACGGCAATCGTAACGAAAACGGTGGTTTGTTCCTGTGCTGCAGCACCGATGGCGAGCAGAGAGAGCAGCAGCGCGAGAGTGGTGAAGAGTGTGATGATTTTTTTCATGGGGAATTCTCCTTTTTTTTAGTCTGCACGGACGCTTCATCCCGTGCAGCTGCGCGTTTTGCCAGCTTTGCCTCTGTACGTAATCTTTTGGAACGAATGTGCTTTTGTTTGTTTTTCTCAGCGCGGCCGTCGTCGCGTGGAGCTTTGACGCCTGCAGCCTCCAGCGCACGAGGCCAAGGACCCAGATACGCCTTGATGGCAACTACCTCGCGCTCGGAAAAATCCGAACGCTTGGGAAAGCGCTCTCCGCCAAGCTCCCGATGCTTGTCCGCAAGCAGAGAAATGCAGTCTTGCTTTGTCAGCTTTTCGCTCATGTTGACCTCCGATCAATGCGCTGTTGATTGCGCAAAGTCTGTTTTGATGAAAGAGCATCCGCGTGGGAACCTCATCCGGCACTTCGTGCCACCTTCCCCAGCGGGGAAGGCCCTAAAAGCAGCCCGTAACGAATGGCCTTTCAAGACGGATGTGCTTAACAAAGCCTTCCCCGCTGGGGAAGGTGGCACGAAGTGCCGGATGAGGTTCATCATATGGACGCTCAAAACCGTCTTGCACTATGCCATAACAAACAAAAAACGCTCTTTTACCTCTGTTGGGTAAAAAAGCGCAGCAATCCCGTCCGCACGTATGGGTACACTTCACCCTTTGCGCGAACTTAGCCACACAAAAACTGAACCAACTTGGCGTGGTTCCGCGTGGCTTATTGGCTACACTTTTCATATCCAAAAGTAACTTCCTTTGGCGCGGTGGCGGGTATTCCGACTGTAACGGTAATGATGGTTGCGACGGATTTGCACCGAACTTCCCCCTGATCCAAGAAACGCGTCTTGGAGCCGAACCGCGAACGGTATTCAGTTGCGATTATTGTAGCACGCTTTTTGACACTTGTCAAGAGCGGAGCGATTTTTTTGGCGCAACATCTTGCCAAGTGCGCATTTTTTTAGTATAATGAAAGAAAAACGGTGTAAGGAGAAAAGATATGATTTATAAGAATTGGAACGGTGTTGCTCTGAGTGCGCTTGGCCTTGGCTGCATGAGATTGCCGCAAAAATCAGAGAACGGTGCGGATATAGATGAAGTCGCACTTGCCAAAATGGTCGATTTTGCCATTTCCAGGGGCGTCAACTATTTTGACACCGCGTGGGTATACCATCAGGGCAAGAGCGAGGAATTTATCGGCCGAGCTTTAGCGAAGTATCCCAGAGAGAGCTTTTACGTAGCTACCAAGTTCCCCGGCTTTTCGATCGATTTCTGGGGACGCGGCAAGGAGATCTTCGAGGAGCAGCTGCGCCGCCTTGGCATGGACTACGTTGACTATTATCTGATCCATAACGTATCCGAGGGCAATATCGATGCGTATCTGGATACCGAAAAGTACGGTGACGTGGAGTACATGATCGCAGAAAAGAAGGCCGGCCGCATCAAGCATCTCGGCTTTTCCACGCACGGAACGCTTGCTACCATGAAGAGATTTTTGGATAAGTACGCAAGCGAGATGGAGTTCTGCCAGATCCAGCTCAACTATCTGGATTATAAGCTGCAGAGCGCAAAGGAGAAGATTGATCTGATCCGCTCGTACGGCCTTGGCGTTTGGGTTATGGAGCCTGTGCGCGGTGGCAGACTGGCATCCCTTGAGCCCGAATATGCCGCAAAGCTTGAGCAACTGCGTCCCGGTGTCAGCGCGCCCGAGTGGGCATTCCGCTTTTTGCAGACGCTGCCCGATGTGATCGTCACGCTGTCCGGTATGTCCAATATGCAGCAGTTGACCGAAAATCTCGACACCTTCTCGGCCGAAAAGGTGCTCAACGAAGCGGAGTGGCAGGCGCTGATGGAGATCGCGGACGATATGATCGCCAAAAAGACGCTGCCTTGCACCGAATGCCGCTACTGCATGCCTTATTGCGCACAACAGTTAAATATTCCACAAATGATTAAGTTTTATAACGCGCAGATGTATCCCGAAAACGCAGGAAGGGTCAAAGCGGAGATTGCAGCCTTGCCCGAAGAGCAAAAGCCCACGGCATGCATCGGCTGTCAGGCGTGCGAGTCTGTTTGCCCGCAGAATATCAAGATTTCCGAGATGATGACCGAGCTTGCCAAGCGCACATGTTAAAACTTGTTAAAGTTTGTGAAAAGGAGCAGACCATGAGCGTTTCTTTCCATTTATATAATATACGCGGAAACGTGCCGAAAGGGCAGAATCCGTTGCCGCGCTTCAGACAGAGAAAACCGTGGCCGACGCGTACGGACGGGGAGTTTCCCGAGGCGCTTTCCGAGCATCTCGGATGCATGACAAAGGTGCTGCCGTACCTGACGCAAGACAGGTACGACCGCAGCAGAGGTGAGCTGCAGTTGCCCTCGTACGTGCTGGAAAACGAATACTTACAAGCACGCTTTCTGCCCTCGCTTGGCGGCAGATTGCACTCCCTTTACGACAAGATCGCCAAAAAAGAGCTGCTGTTTGCCAATCCGGTCATTCAGCCGGGAAATTTGGCCATTCGTAACGCATGGCTGTCGGGCGGCATAGAGTGGAACGTGGGTAATTTTGGCCATACGTATACCACCTGTGACAACGTGTATGCGGCCGTGCTGTCGGACGGGGATGGCAATGACTTTTTGCGCATTTACGAGTTTGAGCGCAACAAAAGCATCTTTTGGCAGGTCGATTTCCATCTGCCCGCGGGCGAGCCGCGCTTGTACAGCCACGTCAAGCTGATCAATCCTTTTGACTGCGCTACCACTACCTATTGGTGGAGCAACATTGCGTTGCGTGCCGAGAAGCGCGTGCGCATTCTGGCAAGCCAAAAGGACGTGATTTCGTTCGTGGACGGTGCATGCCGCTATGAAACTCTGCCAAACTTGGTGGCTATGGGCGGAATCGACGCGACTTACCCCGAAAATGCCGACCGTGCCTACGATTATTTTATCCAATGCGAGGATAAAAATGCTTCAACCTGGGAGGCTGCAGCCTATGAGGACGGCTCGGTCTTTTACGAGCGCAGCACCGCACCGCTGCTTTACAAAAAGCTGTTTGCGTGGGGCGAGCATTCCGCGGGTAAGCATTGGCAGGAATATCTGTCAGACGGCAAGGGGACGGGATATTATGCAGAGATGCAGGCAGGTATTGCGCCCTCGCAGCTGCACGATAAGCTCATGCCCGCAGGCTGCGTGTATGAATGGACGCAGTGCTATGGCGGCATGCAGCTGGACGGCAGCAAAATGCTGGACGTGGATTACGACGATGCCGTTTCGTACTTTGGAGCGGCCATTGACGCAGCCATCAGTGCAAAGGATATCCACAATGTTCACGAAAAGATGTGTAAGCTGGCACTTTTACCGGTCAATGAAGACCAAATCGGCCACTTTGGCTCCGGGTTTGGCGCAGTTGAGATCGCAAGAATGGCACAGGATGGCGACGGCACCGCTCCCGTATCCATGTGCTTTCCGCAATCCGCCATTGGTCAGGCCGAGCAGCCTTGGTTGGCGCTCTTGGAAACGGGTAGCTTGCCTGCGCAGGATCCCGCAGCGCTGCAGCTGTCTTATATGGTCAGTCCCAAATGGCTGTCCAGGCTGCAAAACGCACCCAAAACGTGGAATAATCTGCTGCATCTGGGCGTGGCGACATACGAATGCCACAATACCGAGGTCATCGTGATGCAGTCCTACGACGAGGACCAAAGCAACCGCGCAACCGATGCTGCGCGCAAAGCTTGGCTGGAATCGGCAGCATGCGTCCCCAATTACTGGGCGCTGCGCAATCTGGCGGTGCTGGAGCGTGAGGAGGGGAACGAGGCGCAGGCGCAGGCATATTATGACGCGGCCGTTGCTTGCCCCGGTGCATTTTCGGACGTTGCGCTTGCAAGCGAGTATTTGCAGTATCTGAATGCTTGCGGTCTGTATGCCAAGGCATGGGAGCTGTATCAAAAGCTGCCGCAGAATTGCCTTGCGGACGATCGAATCTCGATCACGGCAGCCGTTGCAGCGCTAAAGCTTCGCCATATTGGTTATTTGGAAGCGTTTTTCAAGGCAGAGCATCACGCCATCAGCGAGGGCGAGACCACACTGACCGATCTTTGGTTCGGGCTTTGTGCTCTGCGTCTGGCTGCCGAGCGAGGTATCCAGGATCCGACGGAACAACAGCTGGAGGAGCTTGCGGACGAGGCGTGGGATCTTTGTCCGCCCGACGAGTCGATCGACTTCCGTATGTCGCTTGACAGAAAGAACAAGTATAGAATATAAATGCAAGTTTGCGAGCCCCTTCTTTCATGGGCAAATCAAGAATTTATCGATAAACATTAAAGAGGGGCTTGCAAATTGAAAAAATATACCGTAAAATTGTGAATATTTTTCGTTTTTCATCAAGAAAGTCATTGACAAATGTATTTTTATATGTTACAATAGTTCCGTTCATATGATCACGCAGTATGCTTTTTATGTTGGATGCGAGGTTTACTGAGGGATTTCGCATTCGATATAAAAGAAATACTGTGGGTTATTGATGAAACAACAAATTAAATTTCATAAATGGAGGACATATTTATGAACAGAAATTTCAGATCCGTTCTTACAATGGCTGTGTGTCTGGTTCTGGTCGCTCTGATGATCGCAAGCTGCGGTTCCAAGCAGGAACCCCCTGTAGAGCAGGTTGTGCTGAAGCAGGCAGAGTATAATACCACTACTTCCACCATGCCCAGTAACTGGAACGAGCTGACGTATCAGGACAACAATGATACTCAGATCATGAGCTACATTGGTTCTTCCTTCTTCGATTACGACTATAAGTTCGAGAACGATGAGAAGTACAATGCAGACGGCTCTATCAACAAGGACGCAATCGTTCCCGGTGCGTACACCACCAACTACTCCGCAGCTACCAAGCTTGAGGACGTTACCTCTCTGGTTGATGCTAAGTGGGGCTACACCGATGCTCAGAAGGCAGAGGGCGGCTATGCTTGGAAGATCACCCTGCGTGACGACCTGAAGTGGGATGATGGCACCGCTATCACCGCTGAGGACTTTGTATGGACCATGAAGCAGGTTCTGGACCCCGAGTTCATGAACTACCGTGCAAACACCTACTATGACACCCTCAGAATCAAGAACTCCAAGCAGTACTTCTTCCAGAACACGGAAGGCACCTACGAGACTGTTGCAAGCCTGGGCTATGCAAGCAACCAGGAAGCAATTGACGCAGGCAACAAGCTGTATGTTAACCTCTTCAACATGTGGGGCGCTGCAGGCTACACCGATGAGAACGGCAACACCGCTCCCGAGTGGGCTGCAATTGACGACGAGACTGTATACGCTAACGCTGACGGCTCCGACTACATTTCCGGTAAGCTGCTGTGGGACAACTATGCAGCTTACACCGAAGTTGGCGTAGGCGCAGGCTATGACGCTGCTATCTACGTAATCAACGAGAACCGTGACGTTGCTTGGGAAACCGTAGGTATCTACGCTGAGGGCAACGCTATCGTGATCTGCCTTGACAAGACCTACTCCTTCCTCAGAGACGACGGCAGCCTGTCCGTATGGGCTCCCTACTATCTCTCCAGCCTGCCTCTGGTACACCAGGCTAAGTACGACGCTAACAGAGTAGCTCCCGCTGACGGTGCAACCCTGTGGACCTCCACCTACAACTCCTCTCTCGAGTCCACCGCTTCTTGGGGCCCCTACAAGCTGACCCAGTTTGAGGCAGGTTCTCACTACAAGCTCGAGAAGAACGAGAACTGGTACGGTTGGAACATGGAAGAGTACAAGAACCAGTACAACGTTACCGCTATCAACTGCCGTAAGGTTGAAGAATTCGCTACCAAGTGGATGGGCTTCCTGAACGGCACCTACGACGACGCTTCTCTGCAGACTGAGAACGTTGGCGAATACCTCGACTCCAAGTACGTTTACTTCACCTCTACTTCTACCGGTACCTTCGGTATGCAGCTGTACTCCAACCTTTCTGTTCTTAAGGAAAGCGACAACAACAACGGTATTCTGGCTATCCAGGAATTCCGTCATGCATTCAACCTCGGTCTGAACAGAAGTGATATCGTTGAAAAGATCTGGCCCGGTACTGCAGTTCCTTGCTTCGGTCTGATCAACGTTGCTTACTACTATGATATCGAAAACGCTCCCGACCTTGCAGACGGTGGTCAGTACCGTAACACCAAGACTGCAAAAGAGGGTATCCTCCGTGCATACGGCTTCACTCAGAACGCAGACGGCACTTGGACCAGCGGCGCTCTGACCAACCTTTCCACTGATGATGCTTACGACGCTCTGACCGGTTACAACCCTGAGCTTGCTAAGCAGAAGATGCAGGAAGCTATCGACATCCTGCTCGCTAACCCCGAGGAGTATGGCTACGATTCCTCCAAGAACATCACTCTGGTTTACGGTTCTTCCGTAGATAACGACAAGCAGAGATTCAGAGCTGAATACCTCCAGGGTATTCTGGACGGCCTGACCGAAGGCACTGAACTGCAGGACAAGATCGACGTTGTATTCGACGCATCTGCAGGTTCTGAGTGGGCTAACGCATTCCGTACCGGCCAGACTCAGATCGGCTTCGGCTACGGCTTCTCCGGTAACGCATTCAACCCCTTCGATATCATCGGCGCATTCGTTAACCCCGATGACTCCCTGAACTACCACATGTACTGGGATACCGGTGCTATCGACATGACTCTGACCATGCCTGCAGGCGACTACGAGGGCGCTGGCCAGGAAATCACCATGACTGTTCAGAACTGGTACTACTGCCTGAACGGTCTTGCAGAGACTGAGGGCCAGGCTAAGACCTACAACTGGAGCGAAGGTTATGCTCCTGTTGAGGCAAGACTGATGATCCTCTCCGCTCTGGAAGAGCTGACCATCAAGGAGTCCCGTTCCGTAATGCTGATCGCTGACGGCGGCGGATCCTTCCTGGGCGCTAAGTTCTCTTACTTCTCTGAGGATGAGCACACCTTCATGGGCTTCGGTGGTCTGAGATACATCGAAGTTAACTACACCGATGCTGAGTGGGCTGATTTCGTTGCTGCTAACAACAACGACCTGTCCGCAGAGTACAAGAAGTCCGAATAATTGTTGAATAACTGATTATTCAGATATTTAATACCTAATGCAAACGGCGGTGAGCCAAAAAACGCTCACCGCTGATTTGCATCTTTATAAGAAAGTCATAAAAGTCCCGTATCCCCCAAAAAAAGACGATAAATACTTTTGAAAGACGGCTAACGGGCCGCTTTATTCGGTAAATATAGCGAGAATTATGAAAAAATCACGTCGCTTTGGACGTGTTAGTTTAGCCGAAGAGAACAGTGTAACCTCGGTTTCTTCGGATATAGCCAAGGAGAATCGAACTCATGCAGATGCTGAGATCGATCGTGTGAGTTCGGCTCTCTTTGGCTATGATGTATTGGCCGTTTGCGCACGGCCTTTGTATAGTGCAACGGGCTTTTTCAAAGCTCAAAAACCATGAACGCGAAAACAACAAAACAGAGGAGAAAAACCTATGTATATGTTTAAATATGTGACGAAGCGTTTGGGCTTGATGCTGTTCACGTTCCTCATCATCTTTACGATGTGCTTTGTGCTGATCAAGCTTTTGCCCATTCCTACGAATGCGCTTCCGGGTCAAGACCCGAAAATCGTCATGGCAGTCCTTGAGGGAAGAGGTTGGATCACCAACATTCAAGAAGGAGCCAACGGCACCTTCACTTATGACAGAGTACCGATCCTGATCCAGTACGGTACGTATATCAAGAGAATCGTTACCCAAGGTGACTTCGGTATCGTAACCACGTACGGTGAGTATCTTGGTATGAATATCTGGAAGGTATTTACCAGCCATCTGCCCCCCACAATTTTGATCAACATCTATTCCTCTCTGATCGGTGTACCGATTGGCTTGGGATTGGGTATTTTGGCTGCGCTTAAAAAGAACAAGTGGCAGGACCAGGTCATCAATATATTTATTATCTTGCTGATCTCTCTGCCGTCTATCGTTTTGGCGCTGCTGATCCAGTACGTGTTCTGCTTCAGACTTGGTTGGTTCCCGCTGGTCATGTCTGAGAGTGACGCGTATTTCACTTGGCCTGTATTCAAGTCAATGCTTCCGGCGGTGTTCGCACTCTGCCTTGGCTCGATCGCAGGTTACGCACGTTATACCCGTGCGGAGCTTTCCGAGGTTCTGACCGGTGAATTTATGCTTCTGGCGAGAACAAAGGGTCTGACCAAGCGTCAGGCGATCTTCCGCCATGCAATGCGTAATTCCATGGTCGTTATCTTCCCCTCTATCCTGAGTGAGTTCATTTCCGTTCTCTCCGGTTCTCTGATCATTGAGAAAATGTTCGGTATCAACGGTGTGGGCGGACTTTACCTGAACTCGATCACATTCCAGGATTACGATTTCTTTATGCTGCTTTCGGGCTTCTATACTCTGGTCAGCCTGACAGCCGGCATTGTCATTGACATAAGCTACGGCATTATTGACCCGAGAATCAGAATGGGGGCGAAGTAAGTATGGCAAACACAATCAATCAATACCAAAACATCCCCGCTGAAAAGTTCCAATTTGCAAAGAGAACTGACCTTTCTCACGACAAAAAGTTTGACACAAAGCCTGTCAGCTATTGGCAGGGCGCTTTCCGTCGTTTTGCTAAGAATAAGGGTGCCGTTGTTGGCGGTATCGTTATTCTTTTCCTGGTGCTGTTTGCTATCATTGCACCTTTCTTTACGCCCTTCACGCCCGAGTATTACGATATGACTTATGCGTACATGTCTCCCAAGTCGGGGCTGTTTGAGGATCTCGGCATCAATTTCTGGGATGGCGGCAGAGTCAAGGATACCAACCGTCTTGGCTATCTGAAGGACCTTGCACTTGAGCAGGAAACCGGCAGAGACGTCATTAAGGGCGACGTAGAGGTTTCCGAGGACGGTTCGGGTTACGTTTACCGTTACGATACCTACTACGGTGTAGGCTTTGGTAAGTATAAGGAGATCTCCGCGCAGGAATTCGCGGATATTCAGGAATATCAGAACAGAACCGGCAGACAGGTGCTTTATCCTGTTGTCAAGAGCTCTGACAGACCTACTCACCAAAAGAATAAGTATGACGCTAACATTTACTACAAAGTAGAGAATCCCGCTGCTGCTACCGTTCGTCCCGAGCTGGACGAGAACGGCAACATTGTTCCCAACTACTGGAAATATGAAGAAGGTAAGGCTTCCTCTAACGTTGTTGCGTACAATTCTCTCAGAATTGAAGGCGAAGACGGTGTTACCGAGTTGGTTACTGCAGTCGATGAAAACGGCAACGCACTCAGAGATGAAAACGGTAAGGTCATCAAGGAAGAGAAGACCTACTACTATGTCTACGGTGTACAGCTGCCCAGTACCATTGAGGTCAGAGTGGAGTACTATGAGTACTACACCTATCTGCACTCTGAGGTGAAGGGGGACGGCATCGGTGAGCCTATGTTCTGGTTCGGTACTACTGATACCGGTAAGGATATCTTTGCCTGCCTTGCATACGGTGCAAGATTCTCGTTCATCTTTGCATCCATCGTTGCAATCGTAAACTTTGTAGTTGGTGTGATTTGGGGTTCCATTTCGGGTTATTTTGGCGGTAAGCTCGACCTTGCTATGGAGAGATTCTGCGAAATTCTCGGATCCGTTCCTTCCATGATCATTATCACGCTGCTGAAATATCATATGGGTGCATTCATACTGGAGCACGCTCTATATAAG
This sequence comes from Clostridia bacterium, assembly GCA_017452945.1. Next base: position 57,353 of record JAFTLD010000004.1, read on the forward strand.
CTGGTGGATATCCAAAGTGCACTGGTTCTGTTTATTGCATTCTTTGCAACGGGCTGGATCGGCATGGCGGGCAGAACGCGTATGCAGTTCTACCGCTTCAAGAATCAGGAGTACGTGCTGGCGGCAAGAACGCTGGGCGCAGGAGATGCGAGAATCATGTTCAAGCATATCTTCCCCAACGGCATCGGTACCATTGTAACCAGCGTTGCTTTGGTCATTCCTTCTATGATCTATTCGGAAACCAGCCTTTCTTACCTGGGTATTATTAACCTTGAGGCAGGTAACCTGACCAGTGTCGGTACGCTGATCAACGCAGGACAAAAGGCGTTTGCAACGGGTGAATTCTACAGAGCTTACGTAGCCCTGTTCCCCTGCGCATTCTTAGTGCTGTTGATGCTCAGCTTTAACCTGTTCGGTAACGGTCTGAGAGACGCGTTCAACCCGTCGCTCAGAGGATCGGAGGAGTAATCATGGAAAAAGAAATTAAACTGTCAGTGAATAATTTGAAGGTCTCTTTCCGTACGGATGGAGGCAAGGTACAGGCAGTGCGTGAGATTTCCTTCGACCTTTACAAGGGCGAAACGCTGGCAATCGTAGGTGAATCCGGCTCGGGTAAGTCGGTAACCTCCAAGGCCATCATGGGTATTTCCGCAGTGAACGCCATCTATGAGGGTGGCGAGATCCTGTACGACGGACAGGACCTTGTCCGTATTCCCGAAGAGGAGATGCATAAGCTGCGCGGTGACAAGATCGCTATGATCTTCCAGGATCCGCTTTCCTCGCTCAACCCTATCATGCGCATCGGTAAACAGATCACCGAGGCCATGCTGTTAAAGAACAAGGCTAACCGTAAGGAAGGCCGCGAAACCTTTAACAAAACACTGATGTCTTTGTCCGGCATGATGAAGAAGGCGATTGCAGAAGGTGCAAAGACCGACAAGACTGCCGCTGACGTGGATCAGTATATCAAAACTTTTGATAACTTCAACATCAAGTCCATTGAGCTGGAAAACAGCTATATGGATTCTCGCACCGCGGCCGAGGAAATGATCGCAATGATCGAGGATTTCCTCTTCCTGGTCGAAAAGAAGCAAAAGATCGACGTTGGTGCAAAGCTGAAGGCAATCTCGCGCAAGCTGGAGGTTGTGAACGATAAGTATTTCACCGCCAAGTATGACGCTGCCCTTAAGACGCACAAAGCAGATATGGTTTCGGCATTGCGCAATAAATCTGTAGCCTCTGCACAGACCATAAAGGCTCTGGAGTCGCTTAAGACGACTGCACAGGATATGATCGCGCAGACTCCGTATAATTTCTTCAGAATTGGCTATTATCTGTATAAGAATCCTACCGTTGATCTGAGCAAGATGCCTGCCGAGGAGGCAAACGAAATTTCTTACAAGTTCCTCATGGAGGACTTTATGAATTCGTTTATTGCCCTTGAAAAGCTCGCAGTTGCATATTCGGCAAATAAGACGCTGGAAAACAAGAAGACTGCGATCAAGGAGCTGCAAAAGACCATCGAGTTCTTTAAGGCAGGAAACTTTACTTCTGCTGATGCAGACAATGCATGCAAGAGCGTTACCAGAGCGGTTCTTGCCTCAATCGATCCCCTTGAAACCGTCAAGGATAATGTTGCGTACACCTTTGGTGGCGCACTGGAGAGAGAGATCGAGAAGTATTTCTTCTATATCAAGAACAATCCCAAGGAAGAGGCACGCTTTGCAAAGCAGACCGCAAAGAGAGAGGCTTTGCTTGCCAGGGGCAAGAAGGTAGAGTGGACTGTCGTTCCCAAGTCTGTCATTGAGCCCGAAGAGCAGATCGGCACCATCATCTCGGTCATGACGCGCGTCATGAAGAAGTTCGAGGCAGATGTGGAGCATGCAGCAAACATTGATTTTGATAAGCGCTGCATTGAGATCATCGACTATCTCAAGGAAAAGGCATCCCAGGTCGTTTTCAAGCTGACCAAGCGTATTGCCAAGGAAAGAGCGATCAAGCTTATGGAAGAGGTTGGTATTCCCGAAGCAAGAATGCGTTACCGTCAGTATCCGTTCGAATTCTCCGGCGGTATGCGTCAGCGTATCGTAATCGCGATCGCGCTGTCGGCTAACCCCGATATTCTGATTTGTGACGAGCCTACCACAGCTTTGGACGTAACCATTCAGGCACAGATTCTGGAGCTGATCAACAAGCTCAAGCGTGAGCGTAACCTTTCCATTATCTTCATTACGCATGACCTTGGCGTTGTTGCAAACATGGCGGACAGAATTGCCGTTATGTATGCAGGTAAGATCGTCGAGTACGGTACTGCGGAAGAGGTGTTCTACAATCCTCAGCATCCCTACACCTGGGCACTGCTGGCCTCCATGCCTGACCTGGATACCAATGAAAAGCTTGACGCGATCCCCGGAACTCCTCCGAACATGATCTATCCTCCCGTTGGAGATGCTTTTGCGGAAAGAAACAAGTATGCAATGGAGATCGACTTCGAAATGCAGCCGCCCATGTATCAGGTTTCTCCCACGCACTATGCTGCAACTTGGTTGCTGCATCCCAACGCACCCAAGGTAGAAAGACCCAAGATCATTACCGAGCGTATCAATAGAATGAAGGAAAGAGGTGGCAACAATGGATAAGCAGAACCAAGAAGTATTGCTGAAGGTAGACCATCTTTGCCAGTATTTCCGTCTGGGACGCAAGGATCTTAAGGCAGTTGATGACATCAGCTTTGAGATCAGAAAGGGTGAGACCTTCGGTCTTGTAGGCGAGTCCGGTTGCGGTAAGACCACAACAGGCCGTTCCATTATCAAGTTGTATGACATTACCTCGGGTAACGTATATTTTAAGGGACAGAGAATCGGTGCAGGTACGCGCTCCTATAAGGATGCGATTGTCGCTGCTCGTGCAGATGCCAAAAAGAAGATCAACGCTCTGAAGGCTGACAAGGCCGCAGATCCTGCGCACGTTGCAGCTGAGATCGATCAGATCAAGAAAGATCTTGCGAAGACTGTCGCAGAGAACAAGGCACTGATCCGCGATGCTAAATCCGATCATAAGGATATTGACAGACAGTATGCTGCTTCTTTGGTCAAGAAACTGGACGAGGAGTATGCAGTTAAGTTTGAAGAGGTTAAGGATGATCAGGAAAAGCTGGCGGCACTCAAAAAGGAATATACCAACAGACGCCGCGTAGCCAAGAAGAGCAAGCTGATCACGCAGATCCAGATGATCTTCCAGGACCCCATCGCATCTCTTGACCCCCGTATGACTGTCCGTGATATCATCGCAGAGGGTCTGATTATCAACGGTATTACCGATAAGGACTATATTAACCAAAAGGTTTATGATGTTCTTGAAACGGTCGGCCTGGTTCGTGAGCATGCAGACCGTTACCCCCACGAGTTCTCGGGTGGTCAGCGTCAGCGTATCGGTATTGCAAGATCGGTCATCATGGAGCCCGAAATGATCATTGCGGACGAGCCTGTTTCGGCACTGGACGTGTCCATTCAGGCACAGGTTATCAACCTGCTCAACGACCTGCGTGACAGCAAGGGCCTGACCATTCTGTTCATTGCGCACGACTTGTCTGTCGTTAAGTATTTCTCGGATAGAATCGGTGTTATGTACTTTGGTAAGATGGTAGAGCTGGCTGATTCGGATGAACTGTTTAAGCACCCCCTGCATCCTTACACCAAGTCACTGCTGTCGGCAATTCCGTTGCCTGACCCGATTTACGAGAAGCAGCGTGTAAGAATTACCTACAATCCGATTGCAGAGCATGATTATTCGGTAGATACTCCTTCTTTCCGTGAGATCAGCCCCGGACACTTCGTATATTGCAACGACGTGGAAGAAATTGAGTACAAGAAGATTGTAAACGGAGAGATTGAAGGTTAAGGTGCAGTGAAAGACGTGAAACAGGAAAACAAATCTTTACTTGTCAAATATTTGATCTGCTTTGGCGTTGCTGCTCTGATCACGGTGATGGTGTTTGCGATCAAAGGCTTTTTCACTGACAGCTGGGCAAACAATCTGCAAGTGTTGTCAGACGGATTTTGCGTTTCGGGAGCACTCATGATCATGTTTGCCGGATTGATGTTCATCAGCGGTGAAGGCGGTTTTATAGGAATTGGATTTGTAATTCGAAACGTTGTGCTGACATTTGTTCCTATGGGCAGAGCAAAGCATGAGCTGTATAAGGATTACCGTGAGAGAAAGCTCAGCGAGATCAAAAAATCCACTGACCATTGCGTTCTTTTCGTTGGTTTGGCTTTTCTCGCTATCGGCATTATCTTTACAGTGATCTGGTATGTAAAATTCTATAATATAACCGGATAAATAACACGCAAACCGGCGCGGTACTCCTTGGGGAGCACCGCGCTGATTGTAAAAAGAAAACCACGCGATAGTCGCGTGGTTCAAAAGAGGCTCTGCCGATGAGAGGAAATCCTCCAAATATGGTATAATTAGTTTGACCTGCCAGTCAAAGTAAAAAAACATATTTGGAGGATTTATCTATGAGTA